>CAZHIZ010000005.1:18749-58556 GCA_964532875.1 uncultured Caldithrix sp.
CTCACGTCTTTTTCCAGTGCTTCATAAAGAACATCCGTAAGGCTATTATCGACTGTGCGTTTTCGATCTGAAATCGGAAAGTAAAATGTGGTAAACAAATGAACCCCGGGATTTTGCTAATCGATATGTGCGCAAATTGGCATTGCCAGAGAATGAGCCGGTGTGGCATCTTGTTTTTTGGTTAAAAACGAAAGAATTCGTAAATTAATCGCGTTTTAAACGGAAGATAGAGCGCGGGGGTATTCTTGACGAACGAACAATTTTTGTGTGCAATAAATGGTAAATAAGTTTATTGAAATCAAATAGATCCTTAGGGGGAGTTATGGAAATCCGAAAAATTTTGGTGCCAACCGATTTTTCCGAAACGGCTCATGCCGCGGTGGAGCAGGCCTTAATTTTAGCCGTGAAATACGATGCCGAATTGACTGTTTTGCATGCCCGATTACTGTTCGAGGATGATCCGGCCGAATTGCCCAAAAAATTGTCTTCGCTGGAAGAAGAAGAAAAAGAAGTGGAAAATGCTTTAATGCGTAAAATAAAAAAGTGTACGGAACACAGTTCGCATTTAAAAATTAAACACGAAATTATTCGCGGCTATTCGGCGCCTTCGGCTATTTTGGGTTACATCAATAATCACGAGTTCGATTTGGTCGTCATCGGAACACACGGACGCACCGGTCTGGAACATATTTTAATCGGCAGTGTTGCCGAGAAGGTGGTCCGTTACGCCCGTTTTCCGGTATTAACAGTACGTTCCAAGGAATACATTCGGGAAAGCTTTAAAAAAATTCTGGTACCGTTCGATTTTAACGAGCCGGCTGTTTTGGCTTTGAAGACGGCCGCCGAATTCGTTGATGATGCGCACGGAGAGATACATTTGCTGTATGCCGTGGAGCAGGATGTACATCCGGCTTTTTATGCCTGGGGCATGAAATCCGTTTTTGAGATTATTCCTGACCTGAAGGAGAAAGTGCAAACCCGCATGGACGAATCGATCCGTTCCATCGATGAACTTAAAGACAAAAAGATTGTTAAAATCGTGCGAGAAGGCAAACCGCACAAGGAAATCAGCGCCTATGCCGATGAAATCAAGCCGGATGCCCTGGTCATCGGTACGCACGGTTTGGTGGGGTTAGAGCGCTTTTTGTTGGGCAGTACAACCGAGCGGGTCATCCGTTCCGTGCCATTTCCCGTACTGACGGTTAAATTGAAAAACGTTATTTAATGGAGCAGGATGTTAATCCTTTGCTTTAAAAGAGAAAAAATTCAGCCAACGATTTAATTGAAATAAACGGTAAGGATGAATAAAAAGAGCTATTTGTGGGTTAAGGGTGCACGCGAACATAATCTGAAAAATATCAACGTGAAAATTCCCAGGGATAAATTCGTTGTCATAACGGGTTTGTCCGGTTCGGGGAAATCCAGTTTGGCCTTTGACACGATTTACGCCGAAGGGCAACGCCGCTATGTGGAATCGTTAAGTGCCTACGCCCGCCAGTTTTTAGGCTTAATGGAAAAACCGGATGTGGACTATATCGAAGGTCTTTCTCCGGCCATTTCCATCGAGCAGAAATCGACCAGTCGCAATCCGCGTTCCACAGTGGGTACCGTAACGGAAATTTACGATTATTTGCGTCTTTTGTTTGCGCGTGTGGGCAAGATGCATTGCTACCAATGCGGTCGGCCGGTGGAAAAGCAGACCGTGCAACAAATTGTGGATACTATTTTAGCCTGGCCGCAGGGAACGCGCTTTCAGGTTCTGGCTCCTGTCGTACGGGGACGCAAAGGCGAATACAAAGAAGTGTTTAATCAGTTTCGCAAAGAAGGCTTTGTGCGCGTACGTGTGGACGGCGAAGTGCGCTCTTTGGACGAAGAAATCGTTTTGGAAAAATACAAGAAGCACAATATCGAGCTGGTTGTTGATCGTCTAATCGTCAACGGAGACATTCAAAAACGGCTGACCGACTCCGTGGAACTGGCCTTGAAGCAAAGCGGCGGTTTGTTGTACGTTAATAAACCGGATACGGGCGAAGACATCATGTTCAGCGAACAGTTTGCCTGCCCGCATTGCGGCCTTTCCTTTGACGAACCGGCCCCGCGCCTGTTCTCGTTTAACAGCCCTTACGGAGCCTGCCCCAAATGCGACGGCTTGGGGGTGCTGACCAAAATCGATCCTGATTTAATCGTGCCGGATAAAAATCTTTCCATTAACGAAGGGGCCATTGCCGTTTTAAGCGGGCGACGCGAAGGTTGGCTTTACGAAATGATCGTCAGTCTGGCGCGGCGTTTGCATTTCAGTCTGGACGTTCCTTGGAAGGAATTGCCGGAAAAGATCCGCAATATCATTCTTTACGGAAGCGGAGAGGAACAGGTAGCCTTTGTGTATGAACGCAAAAAGACGCGCATCGAATGGCAAAGTAATTTCGAGGGAATCGTTAATAATTTGTTGCGCCGTTACAAGCAAACTGCCTCGGTACATGTGCGTCGCTGGATCGAAGGATTCATGAATACCATGGTCTGTGATGCCTGCGGTGGAACCCGTTTAAAGAAAGAAGCTTTAGCCGTGACGGTCGGCGGGAAAAATATTTTTGAAGTTACCGAGATGTCCATTCGGGAAGCGCTGGCCTTTTTTAACGGATTAAAATTAAGCCGGCAAGAGGAAAAGATCGCACGGCAAATCCTGAAAGAAGTGAAACAGCGTTTGCAATTTTTAATCAATGTAGGGTTGGACTATCTTACTTTGAGCCGCAGTGCCGGTACACTTTCCGGCGGTGAAGCCCAACGCATTCGTCTGGCTACGCAAATCGGCTCGCAACTGGTCGGTGTCATGTACATTCTGGACGAACCCAGCATCGGTTTGCATCAGCGTGACAACCGCAAGTTGATTCATACGTTAAAACAATTGCGCGATTTGGGTAATACGGTGTTGGTGGTGGAACACGATCGCGAGACGATTGAAGAAGCCGACTTCGTGCTCGATTTGGGGCCGAGAGCGGGCATTCACGGCGGCGAAATTGTGGCTCAAGGCACACCCAAAGCCATCGCCCGCAATCGCAACAGTTTAACCGGCCAGTATCTGGCTAACAAACGGGCCATTCCCGTACCGACCAGACGCCGACCGGGCAACGGAAAATTTTTACAGATTGTGAAAGCCAGGGGAAACAACCTGAAAGAAATTACCGTGCGCTTCCCCTTGGGAACTTTTATTTGCGTGACGGGTGTTTCAGGCTCCGGCAAGAGTACATTGATCAATGAAACGTTGTACGCTGCGCTGGCTAAACATTTTTACAAGGCCAAGAAAATCCCGCTGCCGCACGAACGAATCGACGGGCTGGAGCATATCGATAAGGTAATCGATTTGGACCAATCGCCAATCGGTCGTACACCGCGTTCCAATCCGGCCACCTACACGGGATTATTTACCCCCATTCGCGATTTGTTCAGTCAATTGCCGGAATCGAAAATTCGCGGTTACAAACCGGGGCGATTCAGCTTTAACGTTAAAGGCGGGCGTTGCGAGTATTGCGAGGGAGATGGCATCAAGAAAATCGAAATGCACTTTTTGCCCGATGTGTATGTGCAATGCGAAGTGTGTAAAGGTAAGCGATACAATCGCGAAACATTGCAAATCAAATACAAAGGCAAATCCATTGCCGATGTTTTGGATATGACCGTGGAGGAGGCTCTCCTCTTTTTCCGCAACATTCCCACGGTAAAACGTCGTTTGCAAACCTTAAACGATGTGGGCCTGGGCTACATTAAATTGGGACAGGCCGCTACCACACTTTCTGGCGGTGAGGCGCAGCGCGTGAAGCTGGCTACGGAGTTAAGCAAGATCGGCACGGGCAACACCCTGTACATTTTGGATGAACCGACCACGGGTTTGCATTTCGAAGACGTAAAAATGTTATTGGATGTTTTGTCGCGCCTGGTCAATAAGGGCAATACGGTGATCGTTATCGAGCACAATATGGATGTCATCAAAACGGCGGATTGGATTATCGATCTGGGGCCTGAAGGCGGGGAAGAAGGAGGCTTTATCGTGGCCCAGGGCACACCGGAAGAAATCGCCCGAAATGAAAAGTCTTACACGGGACAATTTTTGCGCGCCGAATTGCAAGCACCTTAAGACGCGAATGGAACAGGGACGATGGCCCGGGCAAGCTGAAAGTCTTCCCGAAAGTTGGAATCCGGTATCAAATGTGTGTGGGGAACGCTTACCCGCGAAATATTATTTTTAGGAGTTTGCCTGCATGAATGTTTTGTATTTAATCGCTTTGTTTCTTGTTACCTATCTCATAGGTTCCTTCCCATTTGCCTATTGGATTGTGAAGGGGCTTTACAAGACGGATCTACGTTTTTTCGGTACCAGAGATGTGAGTGCCTTAAACGCCTACCGCGTTCGTAAGAATGTGTGGCTTGCTCTTTTAATCGGATTGATCGATTTGAGCCGGGGGGCATTCAGTGTTTGGTTGGTAAGGTTTTTTGGAATTCAGGATTTTAGCGCCTTGCTCATGGCTAGCGGCGGTGTTTTGCTGGGTAACGTTTTTCCCGTTTGGTTGCGCTTCCGCGGCAGCCGCGGCTTGGCTGTCTCGGCCGGTGCTTTGCTCTTGGTCAATCCCTCTCTGGTGGCGGTCTGGTTAATTCTGTTCGGAATATTTTATCTGATCATTCGGCAACACATTATTGCCATTCTAATCGCTTCTTTTGGCTTACCCCTGATTGTATTCTTTATGCTGAATATTTATTTTACCGGTGACGTATTAATTCTTATATTGTTGGTTTCCACATTTGTTTTTCAGCGGCATTTGGAACGGGTGCCGGATTTGGTGGAGCAAAAATATCAAAAAATAAAAAACGGAGAATGACAATGGAACTTAAAAAAACCGCTTTGCACGATGTGCATGTCCAATTAGGTGCACGAATGGTGGAATTTGCCGGATTCCACATGCCCATCCAGTACCGAAGCATTCGGGAAGAACACCGCCGGGTGCGGGAGACGGTTGGCGTTTTTGATGTTTCGCACATGGGAGAAATTGAGATCAGAGGCCCCAGGGCGCTGGATATGGTACAAAAAGTAACAATTAACGATGCTTCGAAACTGGCCGTGGGACAGGTGCAGTATTCGGCCATGTGCTATGAAAACGGCGGCATTGTGGATGATTTGTTGGTGTATCGTTTTGCAGATCATTATTTGTTGGTTGTCAATGCGGCGAATAAAGATAAAGATTACCAGTGGATTTTGGACAATAAAATTGACGACTGTGAGGTATTGGATGTGAGCGACGCTTACACCCAGTTGGCCGTTCAGGGTAAAAAAGCCGAACCTACCTTGCAAAAATTAACCGAGATCGATTTGAGTGCCATTAAATATTATTGGTTTACGGAAGGCACTCTGGCCGATACCCCCATGATTATTTCGCGCACGGGGTACACCGGTGAGCCCGGTTTTGAACTGTATTTTGCCAATGAACATGCCGTTGCGGTTTGGAACAAAATCATGGAAGCCGGTAAAGAATTCGATATCGAACCCATCGGATTGGGGGCGCGCGACACATTGCGTCTGGAGAAAAAAATGTGTTTGTACGGTAACGATATCGATGAGACGACCAATCCTCTCGAGGCCGGTCTGAGCTGGATTACCAAACTGGACAAAGGCGATTTTATCGGTCGGGAAGCGCTGCTGAAGATCAAAGAAGAAGGTCTTAAACGGAAGCTGGTAGCCATTGTTTTGGAAGATCAAGGCTTTCCCAGGCACGGTTACAAAATTTACAAAGAAGGTAAAGAGATCGGCCACGTTACCAGCGGAACGGTTTCCCCGATTTTGAATAAAGGAATTGCCATGGGCTACGTGGCCATCGAATTTGCCAAAATAGGCACACACCTGGAAATCGAAATCCGTGGCAAAAAAGTGCCTGCTGTCATTATTAAGCCGCCTTTCGTTTAAGATGCCCCGCGCGTAATGTTATTTTAGAAGGAGGCACGGTGCAAACACTCGATATTCGTTTTGCGGCCCAGGAGATTTGTAATGCGCAGCGGGCCGTGGTGGTTGTTATCGATGTGCTGCGTGCCACCTCGACTATTGTCAGTGCCCTGGGGCAGGGTTGTCGGGAAATTGTTGCGGTGAACACTATTACTGAAGCCGAAAAAACGGCGGCCCGGCTGAAAGGGGCTCTTCTGGCCGGTGAACGTCAGGCCTTGAAACCCGAGCGTTTTGATCTGGGCAATTCGCCCCGGGAGTTTTCTGCGGAACGGGTGGCCGGCAAAACGATTATTCTGACCACCACCAACGGTACAAAGGCTTTGCGCAGCATTCGCCATGCGCAGGAAGTACTCATGGCCTCTTTCCTGAATGCCGAGGCGGTTGTTCGCTATTTAAGTGGGCTCAAACACGATATTCTGTTTTATTGCGCCGGAACGGATGGCGCCTTTTCCCTGGAAGATACGTTCTGTGCCTCGGTTTTGATGGCGCGCTTGCAAAAACGCAAATCGGAACTGCGTTTTACGGATGCGGCACAATGGAGTTTGTGGGCCTTGCACAACAGGGTTCCTGATGTCTCGGAGCTTGATGAGCAGGCCGTCCTTTCCGTAATACAGCGCAGTTCTCATGCTTTGCGGTTAAGGTCTTTGGGATTGCAAAAAGATGTTGATTATTGCGGCCGCCTAAATCGTTACGACCTCATTCCGGTTTTAGACCGTTCCAACTCGATAAAATCAAAGCACTTATAAAAACTGCCAATGCTTGTATTTTGCCGGTTAAATCAGTAAATTAAACCCGATTCCGGCAAAAGAAAAAACGTATGCTAAAGGGACATGCCGATTTAAAGCAATCCGCCCGGTTATTAAAAAGGGCTTGAGGCCTATTGGTTTTTTCTCTTAAGTTCGGATTTGCGTATTCTTACAGATAATTCTTTGCCGGGGAATAAAAAAACGAAAGTAAAGCACACTTGGTGATCAAATAAAAAATGGCTCGAAAAACACGTAAAAAAACGGTTAAAAAAAGAAAACAATCCGGTTACAAACGACAAGGATGGGGCTTTTTCCTGTTAGGAATTGCGGTCATTGTGTTTCTCTCCGTGGTTTCCTTTGATGTGCGCGACCCCGTTTCGCTTTCGGGCGCCGTGCAACAGGTACCGGTGCACAATTGGTTCGGTCGCATCGGGGCTTTGATCGCCTATTATTTAATGCAATGGACTTTAGGCTATCCGGTTGTTATTCTGCCGATCATTCTGGGCCTTTTCAGTATTCAGATGATTTTGGGCAAGAAGCTGCCCTGGATTAAGGGACTAAGCTATTCGTTACTCATCTGGGGGCTCATGTTTTCCATCTATTTGGCCATGCCCGAAGCCTTGCGCACCAACGGCCGAATAGCCGAATACTATCCCAGCGGACTCATCGGCGGATGGCTGGCCTCGGAATTGGTGCTGTATCTCGGCTCTTTCGGAAGTATTACCTTGCTTCTGATTTTGACCCTGACTTTGCTTATTATTAATGTACGTTTGGAAATCACTCCGCTTTTTACGCTTTTTTCCAAAATTTTCGAGCGCAGCCGTTTGCTTTTTGCGGCCATTGCCAATTTTGTTCGCAGTAAATTTGGAAAATCACAGGTATTTTCGCCTGACGATTTGGGAGCCGAATCGGACGTCCCGCAAAACCCGGTGGATGACCTCTTAAATCCCGAACAGGAAGATTTGCCGGAAATTCACCTCCCCGAAGCCAAAATAAAAGAAGATTTGAGCGAAGAAATTCCGCAAACACCCGCGGCAAGCGATCTTTCGTCCGAGCCGCCTGTTGCTCCGCAGAACGAAGAAGAAGATACATTTCCGCCTTTAAAAGAAGGAATACAAACCGATCTGGATTCGTTATTAGCGCAATTGGATGAGGCGGCAGCGGGCAAAAAGCCTGTCGTGCCCCCGAAAGAGGAAGAACCTTCGAACCCGGAGAACGTGGATTTTGAAGTGCAGGAAGAAGTAAAGGATGTGGAACTGGATTACGACCGTCTGGTGAAAGAGAGTATTGCCAAATTCAGTTTTCCTTCCACGGAATTGTTGACCGATCCGCCGGATAAGGATACAGGGGTAACGCGAGAAGAGCTGAAGAGTAATGCCGAACTGCTGGAATCGCGTCTGGCGGAATTCGGCATTGTGGCCAAGGTCATTCGTGTTACGGCCGGTCCGGTTATTACCCTGTACGAATTGCAACCGGCTCCGGGGGTTAAGGTGAGCTCCATTGTTTCTCTGGCTAATGATTTGGCTCTGGCCATGGAAGCGCGCGGCATTCGCATCATAGCTCCCATTCCGGGCAAGGCCGCCGTGGGCATCGAAATTCCCAATCGCAATGCACAATTTGTTTATTTGAAAACGCTCATCCGTTCGGAAAAATTTGCCACCAGTCAATACGAATTGCCCCTGGCCCTGGGAAAAACAATCAATGGTGAATCTTACATTGCCGATTTGACCAAAATGCCCCATTTGTTAATTGCCGGAGCAACGGGGTCGGGAAAAAGTGTGGGCATCAATACAATTTTAATGTCGCTGATGTACGCGGTGAATCCGGCCAAAGTCAAATTTATGTTGATCGATCCGAAAAAATTGGAACTTTCCATTTACAACGAACTTAAGGATCATTATTTGATTTGGCGGCCCGATCTGGATGAAACGGTGATTACCAAACCCAATAATGCCATTAGCATGCTCAATAGCATGGTGCTGGAAATGGAACGCCGCTACGAATGGCTTTCTAAAATTCATGCGCGTAATATCGTGGAATACAATCGCAAAGTTCAGCGCATGCAGGAAACCTCCGGGCATAGCGGCTCGTTTTCGCAGTTGCCTTACATTGTCATTGTGGTGGACGAACTGGCCGACTTGATGATGGTAGCGGCCAAAGAAGTGGAAGCACCCATTGCACGTCTGGCTCAAATGGCCCGGGCCGTGGGTATTCATTTGATTGTGGCCACGCAACGTCCCAGTGTGGATGTGTTAACCGGGGTGATTAAAGCCAACTTTCCGGCGCGCATCGCCTATTTGGTCTTTAGTAAAGTGGACTCCCGCACCATTTTGGACATGAACGGTGCAGAGCAGTTGTTGGGTAACGGCGATATGTTGTATCAACCGCCGGGCAGCCCCAAACCCATTCGTTTGCAAAATCCTTTTGTTTCTACCGAAGAAGTAGAGCGGGTGGTGCATCATATCAGCCGTCAGCCTAAAATGCCCTATTACAGCATTCCGCAGCCCAGCAGTTCTGCCACCGGCGGAGGAACGGACGGCGGGGTTATGGAGCGTGATCCCTTATACGAAGAGGCGCGAGCCATTGTAGTTCGTCATCAACAGGGATCTATTTCCTTTTTGCAACGTAGATTAAAAATCGGTTTTTCACGCGCCGCCCGCATCATGGACGAGCTGGAGCGCGACGGTATCGTGGGGCCTGGCGAAGGTAGCAAACCACGTCAGGTGCTGATCACCTTGCAGGAATTGCAGGAGATGATGCATTAAAAAAGAGACGCTAAGCCCTGAAATGCCAAAAGCGGAATTGTAGCAAAGTAAAAAGAAAATGATCTGACCGTAAATAAATATGTTAAAAATTGCAAATTCAATATCTTGGGAGTTTTATGAAAAACGGAATTATTTTTTTTCTGATCGTTTTTGTCTTCAGTCAGGCAACCTGGGCCATTGATGCCGAAAAAATCATTAAAAAGGTGCAAAAAAAGTACGATCATATCGAAAACTTCAAAGCTTCATTTGAGAAAGTGGAAACCTTTCAATTAACCGGAACCAAATCGACGACGGCCGGAACGTTGTATGTTAAAAACGGTAAAAAATATCGATTCGAAACCGAGAATCAATTGGTCATTTCGGACGGCAAAACGGTTTGGACGTACAATCGCATCAATAATCAGGTATTAATCGACAAAGTGCGTAAAAATTCGGGTGCTCTTTTACCGCGCGATGTTCTGTTCAAATATCCCAAAACGCATTATGCCACCTTGATCGCCCAAAAAAAATGGAACGGTAAAAAAGTTTATATTGTCAAATTGGAGCCGAAAGAAGATGTACACGGCTATTTTAGTTCCGTGAAAATTTGGGTAACGGATGATGATTGGCAAATTGTAAAAATCGAAATTACCGATTTAAACGGTAATAAATCGTATTTTAACCTTTCTCATATCGATACAAAAACCGTTTTGCCGGATTCTCTTTTTAGTTTTAAACCGACTCCCGAAATGAATGTCGTGGACATGCGAGAATAGGATTAAACACTTAATGAGTTTGCAGCAGTTCGTGGACATACATTCGCATTATTTGTTCGGTTTGGATGACGGGGCGGAAACCCTTGACCAAACCCTGCGCATGCTGGAACAGGCCGCAGATTTGAACATTACCCATTTGTTGGCCACTCCCCATGCCACGGAATTAACAGATGAGGCTTTCAGCGCTCAGGTGGTTGAGCGTTTCGCGGCGGTACAAAGGGCGGTTGAAAAAGCCGGAATACCCGTCAAATTATCTTTGGGAGCCGAATTGTTTTTCAGCAGACGCTTAATGGATTGGCTTCATTACCCCTGGTTTACCTTAGCGAATAATCAAAAATATGTGCTTTTTGAATTACCCTTACTCGATTTACCCGAAGGCGTGGGCGATTTCATCTTTCAATGTCGCCTAAAAGGGATTACTCCCATTTTGGCCCATCCCGAACGGTATCTTTATTTACACAGAAAATTAGACAAGCTGTACGCTTTTTTTCAGCAAGGGTGTCTCATTCAAATTAATGCCGGCAGTATCGTGGGGCAATTCGGTACAACCGTGCAAAATCTGGCTTTAACATTTGTTAAGGAAAAATTCGTTCATTTTGTGGCTTCAGATGCACATGAAACCAAACATCGCAATTATGAAACCCTGATTCGTTCTTATGAAGAATTGGCAAAATTTGCCGATAGTGCTTTCTTGGATCAATTGTTTTTTGAAAATCCGCAGAAAGCCATTATGGGGCAGGCGATTGATGTGCATGAAGTCGATGATGCCGCTTTCGGGAATAAGAAAGACGGGATCAGGAAATGGACCGAGCGATTTAAAAAGAAATTTTTTTCATAAAAAGCCCCCCGTAACGGCTAACAGAGAGGTAAAGTACAAAATCCCATGATTGTGTTGGGATTGCCGATTTGTGTCAGTCATCAATGGTGCAAATGGTTATTTAATCCTATATTTAATATTTTGGCTTTCGTGAAACTGTTCGGAACAAATTGCCGGTAAAGTTTGAATTTGTTCCCCTGTTTCGCAGTGTTACGAGACATTTAAGCCGGACTTGTTGTGATTAAAAAAACAGCCTGTTCGGCTTTGTGGGTCGGGTTTTTTAATAGAAATTCCGATGTGCAAAATTTTTGCGGGGCGTTAAACCGACAATACCGATTTTGTTAAACGGTCGGTTCATTAGCCTAATGGGTTTAATTTAAGATTCGTTTATATTTTTAACCAATTTCGGAGGTTGATGGCGTGGAGAGCAAAGTTCCGAACATGCCGGACATAAGTGAGATCGACGATCAGGAAAAGCCATTAGAATTTGCCGATTATTTACGGATTTTGTATCGTGGTCGTTGGATTATTGCCATTTCGTTTATTACCGTATTAGCGGCTACCCTCATTTACACCTTTAAAACGCCGCCCACGTACGAGGCAACCACCACTTTACTCATCGAGACCAATAATTCGGTCGAGCAAAGTTTGTTCAATTTAACTTCCTTCGGCAGTCAGGCCAATATGCTGACCAACCAGATGGAAATATTGAAAAGCCGGAATATCGCCGAACGTGTGGTACATTTTTTAGAGCAATCGGATGTGCGCGATTCCATTAGCTTCTTTCATCCTTTAGATGATGGAACGGAACTTACATTTAACGATCGGGTGGAAATCATCCAGGAAAGTATGGATGTGGAACCCAAGCGCGATACGGATATTTTGACTTTGAAATATCAAGCGGGGTCTCCATTTGAAGCAGCTTTTATTGCCAATGCCATTGCCAATCAATTTGCCAAACAAAATGCCGAGACCAATCGTCTGGAAGTAACGGAGATGCGCAAATTTATCGAGGGACGCTTACGGATTAAAGCCAAAGAATTGAAAGAATCGGAAGAGCGCTTGCGCAATTTTCAGCAAAAGGAAAAAATCGCCAGCCTGGATGCGGAAACCACGCAATTGGTTCAGCAACTTTCGCAAACCGAGTCTATGCTGGAAGAAGCCAAAATTGAATTACATGCCAAAAAACAATTGTTGGATAATGCCAATAAATTATTGGATGAACGTAAAAAGGCCCTGGGCAGCAATTTGACAGAGACATCCACGCCTTACATTCAAGCCTTGCAACAGGAGTTGGCCGATGTGGAGGCTAAGAAAGTTATCTACCTTTCGGCAATCAAGGCCAGCGCTCAACCGGGTCAAACCATCTATTTTGACGATCAGCTAAAGCAATATGACGAAAAGATCAAAGCGTTGCGAGCGCAACTGAACAAAGAAGCCCAAAAATTGGTCGCTTCGGGAATGGTCTCGGACCCGTTAAAAATTTCGGAAGATCTGGTTGCCAAAACCATAACCTTATCCGGAGAGGTGGAAGCGGCCAAGGCCAAGATTAAAGCTTTGCAAGATGTACTGGCCAGGTACAATCAACGCATGACTCAATTGCCCGATAAGGTTTTGCAATTGGCACGTCTGCAACGAAGAAAACAGGTGGATGAACAGACCTACATTATGTTAACGCAAAAACTGGAAGAAGCTAAAATTCAGGAATCGGCTCAGGCTCGTAACGTGCGCATCATTGACAAGGCCATTAAACCTCTTAAGCCGGTAAAGCCCAATAAAAAAATGAACATCATGCTGGGCATTTTATTAGGTCTTGGGTTGGGTATCGGCATTACGTTCATGCTTGAATATTTGGATCGCTCGGTGCGCAAACCCGAGGATGTGGAACGCATCGGATTGAATGTTCTGGCCACCATTCCTAAAATCGAGATTGAAAAACTGGCCAAAGCCAAACAGAAACTGAATAACGGGCATCGGGTCGAAGCGCGCCTTATTACGCACATCGATCCCAAATCGCCGGTTTCGGAGGCCTATCGTACGTTACGCACCAATTTGCAGTTTAGCAAGGTGGAAAAGGACCTGCGCACGATTCTGGTGACCAGTGCCGGTCCCAAAGAAGGGAAATCGACCACGGCAGCCAATTTGGCCATCGCTATGGCACAGGCCGGTAATTCCGTGGTATTGATCGATGCCGACCTGCGCCGACCGCTTATTCATTCCGTTTTCGGGATGGACAAAGATCAGGGACTGACCAACTATTTGGCGGGATCACTGGAATTCGATGATTTAGCTCAAGATACGTTTATTGATAATTTAAAAGTGATTACCAGCGGTGTACTGCCGCCGAATCCGTCCGAGCTTTTGGCAACGCAGAAAATGAAAGATCTTCTTAAAAAACTGGAAGAAAAATTCGATATTGTGATTATCGACAGTCCACCGGTGATTGCCGTTACCGATGCCACGATTTTAAGTACCATCGTGGACGGTACCTTGTTGGTGGTGTATGCCGGCCAGACCGAGCGGGAAGCCATTAAACGGGCCACAATGATGCTTTCTTCGGTGGCGGCCCGTTTGCTGGGAACGGTCCTAAACGGATTTGACATTCAGGGCATTTACGGATCGTATTATTACTATTATTACCACCATTACTACGGAATGGCGGACAAGAAAAAAAGGCGGCGCTTTTTTTAGTCCTTTCGTTTTGAAAGACGTTTGAAGTCGATTTTAAAATTAATTGGGAAAATACCCGATTAGAAAAAAACAATACACATCATATTAAGTTAAGGAGAACGGAACATGAGAATAGCTGTGGTAGGAACGGGTTACGTGGGCCTGGTGGCCGGAACCTGTTTTGCCGATGCCGGTAACGATGTTATTTGCGTGGATAATGACCAGAATAAAATCGAAATGCTCAATGCCGGTCAAATTCCCATTTACGAACCCGGTTTGGAAGAAATGGTACGGCGAAATGTGGAGCAAGATCGCTTGCAGTTCACTACGGATATTAAGACCGCCGTTGAAAAATCACATATCATTTTTATTGCCGTGGGCACACCGCCCAAAGAAGACGGTTCGGCCGATTTAAAGCATGTTTTGGCCGTGGCCAAAGAAATCGGTACGCACATGAACGGTTTCAAAATCATTGTCAACAAGAGTACAGTCCCCGTTGGTACGGCCGATAAAGTGAAAGAAGAAGTTAAAAAATACACCGATCATGATTTTGCCGTTGTCTCCAATCCGGAGTTTTTGAAAGAAGGTGCGGCTATTGAAGATTTCATGAAGCCGGATCGGGTGGTCATCGGTACGGATCGGGAAGATGTGGCCGATACGATGCGTAATTTGTATTTGCCGTTCGTACGCACCGGCAAACCGATCATCATCATGGATATTCGCAGCGCCGAACTGACCAAATATGCCGCCAATTCCATGCTGGCCACTAAAATTTCCTTTATCAACGAAATCGCCAATTTGTGCGAGCGTGTGGGTGCCGATGTGGACATGGTACGCCGCGGGATCGGAGCGGATCGGCGAATCGGTCCCTATTTTATTTTCCCGGGGACCGGTTACGGCGGTTCCTGTTTTCCCAAAGATGTGAAGGCCATCATTCGTACGGCTAAAGAACACGGATTGGATTTGAAAATTTTACAAGCCGTGGAGGAAGTGAACGAGCGCCAAAAAACCGTCATGCTGGATAAAATTAAGAAATATTACAATGACGATTTAAGCGAAAAAACCTTTACGGTTTGGGGGCTGGCTTTTAAACCCAATACGGACGATATGCGCGAAGCACCAGCCATTCCCTTAATTCGCGGGTTGGTAAAGGCCGGCGCTAAAGTTCAAGCGCATGACCCTGAAGCATTAAAAGAAGCGGAATGGCGTTTCGAAGATCTGATCGGTAAAGGCGTTACTTTGTTTCGCAAACGCTATGATGCTCTGGAGGGCTCGGACGGATTGATTATTATGACCGAATGGAATGAATTCCGCGAGCCGGATTTTTATTTGATCAAGGAAATGCTGAACAAACCGGTGATTTTTGACGGACGTAATTTGTACGAGCCAAAACGAATGGCACGATTGGGAATCGATTATTTCCCGATCGGGCGTCCGCCTTCAACGGTCTTTAAAAAATAGTGAAATTCGAAAAGGTCGGATTTTGTACACAAAATGTGGCATAAAAAGAAGTGCTAATTAGATTCTGAAAAACAAACTAAGATGGGAGTAAACGGTATGGATTTAGTAGAAAAGATAAAAAACAAGCAGGCCACGATTGGTGTGGTCGGTTTAGGTTATGTGGGCTTACCCCTAATGATGGAATTCGTGGAAAAGGGTTTCCGCACGCTGGGTTTCGATATTGATCCGCAAAAAGTGGAAAAACTCAATGCCGGCAAATCGTACATCAAACACATCGACGAATCCCGTGTGAAAAAAGTGCGGGAGAGCGGTTTGTTTGAAGCCACCACCGATTTTGCGCGCATTCCCGAGGTGGATGCTATTTTGATTTGCGTGCCCACTCCGTTAACCAAACATCGCGAACCGGACCTTTCGTACATTACGGGCACAGGAGAAACCTTAGCCAAACATATTCGCAAAGGACAGCTCATCGTTCTGGAAAGTTCCACTTTTCCGGGTACAACCGAAGAAGTTTTAAAGCCCATTCTGGAAAAATCCGGTTTAAAAGGAGACCGGGATTTTTGGGTGGCTTTTTCACCCGAACGTGAAGACCCGGCCAATCCTAAATTCAATACCCGTACCATTCCCAAAGTGGTCGGTGCCAATAACGAATATGCCCGCGAATTGGTCACCGCTCTTTATGATCAGGTTATCGTAAAAACGGTTCCGGTTTCCAGTACCCAGGCCGCCGAAGCGACCAAATTGTTGGAAAACATATTTCGCAGCGTCAACATCGCGCTGGTTAATGAGATGAAAATGATTTTGGATCGGATGGGTATTGATGTGTGGGAAGTGATTATGGCTGCTTCCACAAAACCGTTCGGATTTATGCCTTTTTATCCCGGCCCGGGTCTGGGTGGGCATTGCATTCCCATCGATCCTTTTTATTTAACCTGGAAGGCCCGCGAATACGAGATGAATACGCGCTTTATCGAATTAGCTGGTGAAGTTAATACGTTTATGCCCTATTATGTGATCAATCGTCTCGGTGATGCTTTGAATGATCATCAAAAAAGTATTCGTGGTTCCAGAGTTCTTGTTCTGGGCGCGGCTTACAAGAAAGACGTGGATGATCCCCGCGAATCGCCCTCATTCAAACTGATGGAATTGCTGGAAGAAAAGGGGGCCGAGGTGGATTACAACGATCCTTTTATTCCCGTTTTGCCCAAAATGCGCATGTACAATGTGGGGCAGAAGAAAAGCGTGGAATTGACGGCTGAAAATCTGGCCCAATACGATTGCGTACTGATTTCAACCGACCATTCGGCCTACGATTGGGATTTTATTGTGGCACATTCCAAATTGGTGATCGATACGCGCAATGCCACCAAAGATGTGATTGAACATCGGGATCGCATCGTAAAAGCGTAATTTCAGTTGACGCTAAGGTAAATGGTATTTTAAATGGAAATGGGACTATTGCTAACACATAGTCCCATTTGTGTTTTGGCGCTTAGTCCAATTTGTAGGCTTTTTCACCAGCGAAGATGGGAACCTTTAACCAATTTTCAGGTGGTACGTAAGGGCAAACGTAATCCCAGCTAAATGCGCACCAAGGATTGTACGCTTTATTGAAATCCAGAATCCATTTGCCATCCGGGGTGCGGTCGTCCGGATCGTGCAAATCGATGTAACGTCCGGCGCCGTATGTTTCTTTGCCGCTGGTGGCATCTTTAAACGGTAAAAAGAGAACGGGATCGTGCGCATCACTTTTGTAAACTTGCAAAGTACAGGACACGCCGTCAATGGTGAAACGGAATTCACCCCAGCGAAACATGTTGCGCAAATTCCCGCCGGTGTCTTCTATTTGCACGATCTTTTTCTGTTCGTGTTCGTGCAGGGGCAATTCAAAACGATATTTGGGATCGGGCGGGAAATAATCCAGTCCCTTAAAGCGGCGTCTGTCTTTTTCCGGAATGGGGGATTGCCAGTGTTCTTTGAAAAATTGATCTTTTTGTTTACGTTCCCGTTCGATTTGGCGTTTCCATGCTTCAATGTTCATGATTTTCCTCCTTTCGAGGCTTTCTCCGCGATTCCGAATGTTTTGGAATCGAGACCCTGTTTGGAAAATAAAGTTTTCAGACATTCACGCTTCAGCGAAAAAAACGGTACCTGCTTTTTGTATTCACGATAGGCCTTGCCGAATTTTTGGAGCGCTTCCTTTTCTTCCAAAAATTTAACCATTAAAATCATGATTACCATTTCCAGCGGAGCAATGATGGCAATAAAAGTGCATGATCCGAGTAAGAAAGCCCAGGCCAAAGGGAAAAAAAGCAAGCCGAAGTGCATGGGATGGCGCATGCATCCGTAATAGCCGTGTGTGACTAAACGATTGGTTTCGAATTTGGGAATAGTCCCCTCTTTCCCGTGGCGCGCCAAAAAACGCCCCGTGTTCC
Source organism: uncultured Caldithrix sp. (assembly GCA_964532875.1). GTDB lineage: Bacteria > Calditrichota > Calditrichia > Calditrichales > Calditrichaceae > Caldithrix. Next base: position 36,382 of record CAZHIZ010000005.1, read on the forward strand.
TGCTGGCACGCATGACCAGCCGTAAAAGAAGCCAACCGATCACGAAAGAGACGGCATGAAAAAGCGCATTTTTAAAAAGAAAAGGGCAGTAGGTCAAATCGCCGTAAATGCCGGCTACGGCTCCGCCGAGAAGAAATAAAATCCAGATTAAAAAACGAAATGTGGTTCCGAAACGGTTCATTTATTCTCCTTCAACCTTTCATGCGGAGTATCGATTTATTCTATTGATGAAAAAAATTAGCAAAAGTTAGTATTTTATTCGGACCTTTCTCTCAGCCGATTTAAAGATTTACTGCAAAGCTTTCCGAACGACTGTTACTACGGCTGGAATTCATTGTGCTAAGCATGAATCTTGTAAGAAGGGGAAACGGAAAAAAAGACAAAAAACAGCAATTACCTTTAAAATTTTGCCGGTATTCGAAATTTTTCTCCAGATAACATAAAAGATTAAAATTTATTTTGGAATAATTAATTAAAAGATTTAAATTTCCACTCTTAAATAAAAACAAAGTAGGAGGCTCAGCCAATAATAGTAAAAAATAATACGACGAATCGTCGTTACGAAAAAAAATCAGAAAATTCATTTGTTTTTACCTTATTAAAATAATAAACAGGGGTTACCATTTATGGAAAAGAAAAAAGAAACAAAGGTACTGGAACGCGTGACGATCCGCTTTGCCGGAGATTCCGGCGATGGGATGCAGTTAACGGGAATGCGTTTTACTTCGACCACAGCCCAGGAAGGACATGAGCTGGTAACATTGCCGGATTATCCGGCTGAAATCCGCGCACCGGCCGGAACATTGTACGGTGTTTCTGGATTTCAAATTCAGATCAGTAGCTCGGAAATTCATACTCCCGGTGATCAGCCGGATGTGTTGGTGGCTATGAATCCGGCTGCTTTAAAAGTTAATTTGAAACTGGTTCACGACAACGGCATTTTGATTATTAACTCCGATGCCTTCAAGGGCCGGAATTTGGAATTGGCCGGTTACAAAAGCAATCCTTTGGAAGACGGATCGCTGAAAGGGTATCAGGTATTTGCCGTGCCGATTACCACTTTAACGCGAAATGCCCTGGAAGGCGTTAAGCTTTCCGTCAAAGAAAAGGATCGCAGCAAGAACTTTTTCGCTTTGGGCATCATCTTCTGGTTGTTCAGCCATCCCATGGAACCGACCATCGAATGGATTAAGGAAAAATTCAAAAAGAATCCAGAAGTGGTGGAAGCCAACATTCGTGCTTTAAAAGGCGGATATTCCTATGCCCTCTCCACGGAGCTTTTCAGTACGTCCTACCGTATCGAGAAAGCGAAAAAAGCGCCGGGTAAATATCGTAATGTAACGGGAAATGAAGCAACGGCATTGGGATTTATTACGGCAGCCATGAAAGCCAACAAGCAATTGTTCTTAGGCAGCTATCCCATTACACCGGCCAGCGATATTCTGCATGAACTTTCCAAATATCGCCATTTCGCCGTTAAAACATTTCAGGCTGAAGATGAAATTGCCGGAATCGGATCGGCTTTGGGAGCTTCGTATGCCGGTGCTCTGGCCATTACCACGACCAGCGGTCCTGGCGTTGCTCTAAAATCGGAATTTTTAGGATTTGCCGTAATGGCCGAGTTACCCCTGGTGGTTACAAATGTGCAGCGAGGCGGTCCCAGTACAGGCTTGCCTACCAAAACGGAGCAATCCGATTTGCTACAGGCCATGTATGGTCGAAACGGTGAAGGGCCTATTCCCATTATTGCCGCTAAAAGCCCGGCCGATTGTTTTTATGCTGCACTGGAAGCATCGCGGATTGCATTGAAATTCAATACTCCGGTCTTTTTACTGACCGACGGCTACATTGCCAACGGGGCGGAACCGTGGAAAATTCCGCATGTGGAAGATATTCCGGAAATTGAAGTGGAATATGCGACGGATGCGGAAAATTACATGCCCTACAAACGCGATCCCGAAACCTTGGCCCGCAAGATGGCTTTACCCGGAATGCCCGGATTCGAACATCACATCGGCGGTCTGGAAAAGGATGATTCGGGTGACGTTTCTTACGATCCCGAAAATCATGATCGCATGGTGCGCCTGCGTGCCGAAAAGGTGGAACGGATTAACAATTACATCGAACAACCTGAGATTAACGGTGATCCCGAAGGCGACTTGCTCATCGTCAGTTGGGGCAGTACGTACGGTACCGTTTTCTCCGCCGTCGAAGAGGTGCGCAAAAAAGGTCAGAAGGTTTCCTGGCTCCACTTACGTTGGATTTTTCCCTTCCCTACAAGTGTGGAAAAATACATCCACAACTTTAAGAAGATTTTAGTACCGGAAATTAATCTGGGACAACTCTCCAAATTGTTAAGAGAAAAATATTTGGTGGATGCGCAGGGTTTCAATAAGGTACGCGGTTTGCCGTTGTACACCCACGAATTGGTTGAAGCCATTGAAACGATATTGAAAGACTAAACTCTAAAAGGAGTATTTGCATAATGAGTGATCAAAATAAAGTCAATACAGGGCAAGTGCAGTTGACTCCGGCGGATTTCACATCCAAGTCGGAGCCCAGATGGTGCCCGGGTTGCGGCGATTACGCCATTCTTGCCGCCATGAAAAAAGTGTTGCCACAATTGGGTGTTCCTAAAGAAAAAATTGTCTTCGTCTCCGGAATCGGTTGTTCCAGCCGTTTCCCCTATTATGTGGACACATTCGGTATTCATAGTATTCACGGTCGTGCTCCTACGGTGGCCTCGGGCATCAAATTGGCCAATCCGGAGTTGAAAGTATTCGTCATCACGGGTGACGGCGACGGATTGAGTATCGGCGGTAACCATTTTATTCACATGTGCCGCAGAAATATCGATTTAACGGTTGTGCTTTTTAATAACGGTATTTACGGATTGACCAAGGGTCAATACGCACCCACATCCAAAAAAGGACAAATTACGAAGTCGTCGCCCTACGGAACTATTGAAGACCCGTTCAATCCCATTCTGATGGCCCTGGCTTCGGGTGCTACCTTTGTAGCGCGCACCATCGATCGCAATGCTAAGCATTTAGCCGATACTTTGTATCGGGCTTCGATGCATAAGGGGCTTTCTTTTGTGGAAGTCTATCAAAATTGTGTTATCTTTAACGACGGTGCCTATGCCGAACTGTTCAAACCGGATACCAAAGACGAGCGTGCCGTTTACATGGAACACGGAAAGCCCTACGTCTTCGGTAAAAATAAAGACAAGTATTTGCGCTGGGTGAAAGATCATTTCGAAGTGGCTCCTTACAAAGGTGATGACGATGAAGGTGTGATTTTGCACGATGAAAATTCGCTTAATCCGACTTATGAATTCAGCCTGGCGGATTTAACGTACGACGCCGATTATCCTACGCCGTTAGGTGTCTTCCGGGATGTGGAAAAAGCCACCTACGAAGACTTGCTGGAAGAGCAAATTCGACAGGTGACCAAGATGAAAGGTGCAGGCACCCTGGAAAAATTGTGGGATGCCGGTAATACGTTTTATATTAAATAAGTGCTGATCGAATCTCTTGCTTTGGTCGTAAAAAAATTAACAAATTGGCCGTCGATTCCGATTATCAGATTTTAGTTAAAAGCAAAGCAGGTTGCCGGATGATAAATGATGCGCCGATTATTTTAATCGTTGACGACCAGAGCGAAAATCGGGAAACGATTAAAGATATTCTTGCGGACAAAGGATTTGAACTGCGGGAAGCGAGCAACGGAGAAGAAGCCTTAGATTTTATTGCCAGGGAAACACCGGATCTGATTTTGTTGGATGCCATGATGCCCAAAATGGACGGCTTCGAATTTGCTCGCGCGGTTCGCAAGAATTCACACACGAAATTAATTCCCATCATTATGATTACCGCATTGGGGAGTTTGCAAGATCGCGTTAAAGGTCTGGAGGCCGGGGTCGATGACTTCATCTCCAGACCTTTTAATATATTTGAATTTATGGCGCGGGTTAAAAATTTGCTCCGCCTGCGGGAATCGTTGAACGAGTTGGAAAACGCCGAGCAGGTGATTTTTAGCCTGGCTAAAGCGGTGGAAGCCAAAGATCGCTACACGGAGAATCACTGCAACCGCCTGGCCAGTTTAGCCGAAGCTTTGGGAGATTTTTTAGGGCTGGCCGAAAACGAGAAATTGATATTACGCCGTGGTGGCATTCTGCACGATATTGGCAAAATAGCCATTACCGATCAAATTTTGTTAAAACCCGGTCCATTAACCGCGCATGAATTTGAAGTAATTAAAAAGCATCCTGTTATTGGGGTGGAAATTTGTGCCCCCCTTAAAACGTTGCAACCTGTTTTACCCGTCATTAAACATCACCATGAACGCTTTAACGGTAGTGGATATCCGGACAGTCTGGCCGGCGAAGAAATACCCTTATATGCACGTATTGTCGGGCTGGTGGATTGTTACGATTCTTTAACGACTCGGCGTCCCTACCGGAGGGCTTTGTCTCCGAAAGAGGCACTGGAAATTTGTGAAGCGGAAACACGGCGCGGGCTTTGGGATCCGGAGTTATTTAAATCGCTGAAAGCCCTTCTAAAAGAAAAACACTACAAAAAGTTTGTTTCTTTTTAACGGTATTCGTGTGTTCACTGTTCATTAAGAGTCAATGGTTAGAGGAGTGGGAAATTTTCCGGCGGTGGCCGGATTCAAAGTCTGCTGGAGCCACTTTTTCCTCCAATAGAAAGGTGCGCAAGTCGCGAACATTCTCCCTTCATTATGGTAACTGCAATTGTCGAGCATCCCGCTGCACGCCTCGTGCAGATGACAAACGGCATATTACCATTCTCCATTGCTTTATTGCCCCTGTATTCTCGTCAATTTGTCGAATCGGGACAACGGTTAAATTTGCAATATATTTTTCTTATCCATATTAGGTATTGGTTAGTTAAACGTTAAATTAAAAAAATCTTACTTACCATATTGTAATTATTTGCTTTTATGCTTATTTTTCCAAAAAATAAAAACTTTCTAAGGATACGACCATGAAAATTATTTTAACCTTTTTTTGGATTGCCATCGGGGCCGTATTGCTTTGGTTCTTTGCCGAGAATTTAGATCAAAGTGTGACCATCAAATTTTTTACGCGCACGTACGAACATGTTAATTTGGTAACGGTTATTTTCATTTCCACATTGCTCGGTCTTTTGTTAGGTGCTTTGATTATGACCTTGCGCATTCTGAGGGAAAAGGCCCGGGCCGCCGGTTTAAGGCGAGAAAACAAACGTTTAAGCAAAGAAATCGAAAAATTAAACAATAAACTCGAATCATTAAATAAAGAAATGCAGGCCTTGCAGGAAGCAAAAAAAGCCCTGGAAAATGATGCAGCTACGGAATCTTCATCCGATGTGGCTCCGCAACCGGGTGCTTAGAAGATTTCATTTGTAGGGCGGCCGCTTTTTGGGTTCCATTCTTTTACGGGAATCGGTGTGTTTTTAAAGTACAAAATCTGTTTAAGATTAAATATCCGTTTAATTTTTTTAATTTTAATCGTAGCGGGGATGAAGTCCTATGCGCAAATAAACGAAAATGCGCTCATGCAATTTTATCGACTTCATCAATTCAAACAAATTAAACAAGCATTGGTACAGGTAGCCCCGCAGGATACCAGTGCTCCGGCCTACCTGTTTTTCAAATCTCTTTTCATCAAAAACGGCCTGCAAGCCAAACGCAATTACGAACAAGTTTACCTGCATGCCGACAATCCTTTAAAAAAATTAGCGGCACAGCGTCTTCATGATTATTACTATGCCTTAGGGCTGTATGTGAAAGCAGCCCAATTCGAAGGCACCCCTTCGGATTCAAGCATTCATGTAACGTCGCCTAAAAGCCAATCTCTGGGGGAAAGTGCAAATTTATTTTCCCGACCCTCTTCTTTAAAAATTCAGTTCGGTGCCTTTAGTAGTAAAGCAAACGCTCAAGATCAAGCGCAATTATTGCGAAAACAACATCTACCGGTTCGGATCGTAGAAAGAACAATTAACGGACGGACATTGTTTTGTGTGTGGGTGGATGGTCTAAGTAATATTGAAGAAACGCGAAAATTTGCCGAACAAATTAAAAAGCAGGTTCATTTGGACTATCGTATTATTAAGCCATAGGGAGGAACATGGATATTCAGGAACTGAAAATGATCCCCTTATTTTCCGAATTGGATGATAAAGCATTGGAAGATATTTCACGCATGTCGGTGCGGCAAACGTACAAAAAAGACAATATGGTGCTGATTGAAGAGGAAATCGGCTCCACCATGTTTATCATTTTGCGCGGAAGAATAAAAATTTCACGCATCAGCGATGAAGGGCGGGAAGTTATTTTATCCATTTTGGTTGACGGCGATTTTTTTGGCGAGATGTCTATTTTGGACGGCCAAACTCGGAGTGCCAATGCGGTTACTTTGGAAGACTCGGAATTGATGCTAATCCAACGGGAAAACTTTTTGCGCATTTTAAGAGATTATCCGCAAGTGGCCATTAACCTGCTTAAAGAATTAGCCCATCGTTTGCGGCGCAGTGACGAACAAATTAAAAGTCTTTCATTGCAAAATGCCATGGGCAAAGTGGCTTCCACCTTGTTACGGATTGCCGATGATTCCGGTATCATTAAACACGGTCAGGTGGAAATTTCCCAACTGCCGCCCCAACAGGATTTGGCCAACATGGCCGGTACCAGTCGCGAGACGATTTCGCGAGTCATCAAGTCTTTGGGACAAATGGGGTACGTTAAAAAAGTGGGTAGCAAATTAATTATCCTGGACTATGAGAAATTTCGGGAAGATTTTTCGTAACCAATGGAATCGGGTTCGTTTAGTCTGGCCATCATTTGCAGTCGTTCCGAAAGATATGCTTATTTTAAAAGTATTCTAAAAGAATCTTTTCATCGAATCGTTTCCTTGCCATTCGGTAAACGCATTGAAATCAGTCTCTCCGAAGAAGTGTTCGATCTGGTATTGGTGGATGCCGCTTCCGAGTTAACGTTTAATTTGCAGAGCATTCAACACCTATTGGAACATAAAAAATTACGGCAGAAATTATTTGTTTTCATTCTGGACCCTTCCCAGGAATCGATCAAACATCAAATTTACCGCCTGCCCAACAGCCAAATATTATTTGAACCGGTGGATAAGTTCAGTTTAATAACTGTGGCCAATACGGGATTACGTTTATCGGCCTTGCAGAACCGTATTCAGGTTTACAAGGAATTGTTGGAGGGCGAGCAGAAACTGATTACCTACATGGACGATTTACTTGAAATCGGCCAGATGCGTCTTTTTGATCGCTTTGCGGATGTGCGTGCCTTTTTGTTGACCGGCTTACTTAAAAAGATTGAATTAACATTGGCGGTGGAAAAGGCCTTTTTCGGTTTTGTGGAAAAAGACGAGCAGCGATTGCGAATTGAACAACCCGGGCGGAAAAATCAGTTGGAACGCATTGTCTATTTTGCCTATGAGCAAAGCATGTTGCCGGCGCTTTTGGAGCAAAATAAAGCGCAGATTTTTCGCCATGCCGATCTTTCGGATCATTTTGTGCTTGAATTGGAAGAATTTTTAGGATTTAAAATTTACAGCCTACTAATCGTTCCGGTTAATATTTTTCACCGGGCCTTTGGGGTGCTCATACTCATTAATAAAATTTATCGCGAATCGTTTTACGAAAACGACTTAGCTTTTGCCACCATCGCCGCCCAGCGCATTTCTTATGTTTTGGAGCAATTTTTATTGGAACATCCGGACGGTTCAGTTCTGTCGGATTTTTCGGTAAGCCCTTTAAACAGCAAAGAAATCGAGCAATATCGCTTAATCAAAAACATCCTACAATCGGTGAATTTTGGCGTGGTCGTTTTTGATCGGCGCCTTATGGTGCATTATGTCAATAACGGTGCACAGCAAATTCTGAATTTTCAACGTCCTCCCAATCAGGCGCGTCATCTTCGGGACATAGTAAGCGAACGGATTATTCATGAAATTCAAGGTTTGTTGAAAAGCAAAGAGCTACCCATCATTCGTCACGAAATTCAGTTGGAATCCCGACTTTTCCCCAATAGTTACATCGGTCTTTCCATTTATCCTTTGAATAACGACGAAGGAGATGACTGGTACGTTATGGTCTTTTCGGAAATTACCCAGACTAAACGCATTCAGGCGGAAATTATCCGCATGGATCGCATGGCCTCATTGGGTGTTTTAAGCGCCGGGATCGCTCATGAAATTCGTAATCCGCTGGCCGGCATCAAGGCCATGGCTCAATCTCTCGAAGACGAATTGCGCGAGGATGCCCAAAAGCTGGAATATATTGCCCGGATTTTACGTCAGGTAGATCGACTGGACAAATTGCTACGGGCATTTTTCTCTTATGCGCGTCCGGCGCGACCCGATCCCTCGCCGGTAGCCATCTCGAAAATCATTAATGAAGTCTATCCTTTAATACAAAGCAAGCTGCGGGAGCATGATATTAAATTTGTTACCCATTTTGCACGGGATGTGGCCAACGTTTTTGTGGATCAAAATCAAATTCAGCAAGTTCTGTTGAATTTATTTCTCAATGCCATCGATGCCATGCCCGCGGGAGGGCAATTAAAAGTGGAAGCACGCAATTCCGAAGAAGGAGTACCTGTCTGGGATCGACGTAAACGTATTCCCACGTTACTTTCCGATAAGTTCATTGAAATAACGATTTCCGATACGGGGGTTGGAATTTCTCCGGACGAATTGGAATTAATTTTTAACCCCTTTTTTACTACCAAATCTCAGGGCACGGGCTTGGGCTTATCCATCGTTTATCAGATTATACGCGAGCATGGGGGGCAAATAGACGTCCAAAGCGTGCCGGGGAAAGGGACGCAGTTTATGATTTTGCTCCCGGCGGTTTAATTTTTCGGAATGTGTACAAAATGTTTGTGGTGATCTTGACATTGTTCAGCGGTGGATTGGTCGGTTTGTTGAGTTCCGTTTTGGGTCTGGGAGGCGGAATTGTGATTGTGCCCCTGTTAACGATTGTCTTCCGTTTGCCTCATGCCCAAGCCATTGCCACCAGCTTGTTAACGATCGGTTTTATCACCTTGCTCAATACTTATCGCTTTCAGAAGAAGAAAATGCTCAATTGGCGATTGGTGTTTATTATTGTCGTATTTTCGGCAATCAGTTCTTTGGCCGGCGGCTATTTGGTTACCGTTTTAAGCGAGCGCTTGTTACTTATTCTGTTTATTCTGTTCTTACTCTACGTTTTTATTCAAACTTTGTTTTTAAAACATGAACAATCGATCGGCGCAGTTAAAACACGTTCTCCGTGGTTCTGGGGTGCCGTAATCGGTTTATTCAGCGGGATCATTTCTGGGACGACCGGCGTGGGCGGCGGTGCCATTATTACCCCGTTGCTTTTTAAAAGCCGTATCGAATCTCCGACCCGTGTCGTGCCTGTTACCAATGGGGTAATGCTGCTGAACGCCTTTTTTGCCCTCATTCCGCTGGCCATGCATTCCGTACCGAACAGCGGCTTTTTTACGTTGGGGCTCATCCATGTGGACCGTGCTATTTTAATATTTTCAGGCGCGATTCCCCTTTCAATTTTAGGCACCCATTATCAATCCCGCATTCCCCTGGTCGTTAAAAAACTATTTATTGCATTTATTTTGCTCATTATTTTGCTGCGCATGAGTTTTCGGCTTTTTGTTGCTTAGGCAAACAAACGGTCTCTTGTTTGGAAGGGGATAGGATAGAAATGTTCGCAACGAGCAAAAATTTGTTCATTAAGTAAAATTTTGTATTTTTTCGTCAGAAATTTCAAAACAACAGGGGACAGTTTATGAAACGCATATTCGGTTTAATCGTTTTTTTAGTATTTGTGCCCATTTTGGTAACAGCCGGCAATATCGAACAGCAAGTTGAACAATGGCTAAATCAGATGACAATGGCTGAAAAGATCGATTTAATCGGAGGCACAAACGGTTTTTTCATTAAAGGCGTTCCGCGACTGGGAATTCCGCAGGTACAAATGAGTGACGGGCCTCTGGGAATCCGAGCACACGGTAAATCCACAGCCTTTCCGGCCACCATGGCTTTAGCGGCCAGTTGGAATAAAAATTTGGCCTTTCGGGTCGGCAATGCCATCGGTCAGGAATGCCGCGAAAAAAATATCGGATTTATTTTGGCACCGGCCATCAATATCTACCGTGCAGCCATGGACGGGCGCAATTTTGAGTACATGGGCGAAGACCCGTATTTGAGCGGGCAAATGGCGGCGCAGTACATACGGGGGGTGCAACAAAACAAGGTGGTGGCTACGGTAAAACATTTCGTGGCCAATAATCAGGAATACGATCGGCATTGGGTCAGTTCGAACGTGGATGAACGGACGCTTCATGAAATCTACCTAAAAGGTTTTAAAACAGCCGTGCAGCAGGGCGGTGCATGGGCCGTGATGTCGGCTTACAATCCGCTAAACGGTGTTCATTGCAGCGAGAATAAGACCTTGCTCAGCGATATCTTGAAGAAACAATGGGGCTTTAAAGGGCTGGTCATGTCCGATTGGGGGGCCGTGCACAGTGTTAATGCGGTGAATGCCGGTTTGGATTTGGAAATGCCCTCTGCCCGCTATATGACAGCCGAGCACATCATCCCCATGTTAAAATCGGGTGAAGTGGACACCGCGACAATTGATGATAAAGTAAGACGCATTTTACGTGTTTGTTTGACCATGGGGCTGTTCGATAAAAATCGCCCGAAGCCCACGATCGATTGGGAAGCCCATCATCAAATTGCTTTGCAAGTAGGCAGAGAAGGGGTGGTACTGTTGAAAAACAAGCACCATTTGTTACCCTTTGATGCTCAAAAAATCAAATCGATTGCCGTTTTGGGCCCTAATGCGGATGACACCCCGTCCAGCGGAGGCGGATCGGCGTTTGTAAAACCCTATCGCCATGTCAGTTTTTTGCAAGCGATCCAAAAACGTGCCGGTAACGAGATTAAGGTGGATTTTATTAATGTGAATCGGTACCCCTCTTTTGAAACGATGATTCGTCATGCACGATTTTACACCTCACCCGATTTGAAAGAGCCCGGCCTGAAAGCCGTCTTTTTTAACAATAGACATTTAGGTTGGCCGCCGGTAGCGCATCGTACAGATGCAAAGGTTGACTTCGATTTCGGTATTCTCTCTCCGGCTTTTGCCGTGAATGCGCAACGTTATTCCATCCGATGGCGCGGTTATTTTAAAGTCGATCGAAGCGGAACCTATGTCTTTGGTACGGAAAACGATGACGGGGTTCGCGTGTATTTGGACGACGAATTGATTCTGGATGATTGGAATGTGCATGCCCCCAAACAGAATTTTGTGGAGAAGAAATTAAAGAAGGACCATGTGTACGCCATTCGCATCGAATATTTTAATGATCATGGCGGCGGGGTGATTCGTGTGGGATATGCGCCGGTTGACGAGACACCGCTTAAAACCAAGTTGGCTTCATTAAAAAATTACGATGCGGTTGTGGTTTGTGTGGGATTTAATCCCAGAATTGAAGGTGAAGGACATGATCGCCCGTTTGCTTTGCCTAAGGAGCAAAATGATCTCATCAAAGAAGTAAGTGCCCGAAACAAAAATACGGTTGTGTTATTAACGGCCGGAGGGGGCATCCATTTTTCCCCCTGGATCGGTAAAGTGGCGGCCATTTTACACACCTTCTATTTGGGCCAGGTCGGGGGAACGCCGGTTGCGGAAATTTTATTCGGCGATGTCAATCCTTCCGGTAAATTGCCCTTCAGTATTCCCAAACGCTGGGCCGATGCACCGGCTTTCGGCTATTATTATCCCAAGGGTGAGCCAGGCCCGATTTACAAAAGTAATCACAAAGATCATCCTGTGGGGATTTATTACGGTGAAGGAATATTCACGGGCTATCGTCATTACGATCAAATGAAAATTAAACCGCAGTTTGAATTCGGTTTCGGTCTGTCTTACAGCAAATTCGGGTATAGCGATCTTCGTCTTTCAAAACGTCAAATCGGTAAAAACGATTCATTGACGGTAACGTTTAAAATGAAGAATAAGGGAGATCGGGCCGGAGCGGAAACGGCCCAACTGTACATTCATGCCCAAACGCGTATTCCGACACCGCCGAAACAATTGGCCGGATTTGCAAAGGTATTTTTAAAGCCCGGGGAAGAGAAAGAAGTTCGATTAAGCATCAAACCCGCTCAATTGCAGATCTACGACATTCAAAAACACGATTGGGTTGTAAAGGAAGGTAAATACGAAGTATTGATCGGAGCTTCTTCGCGGGATATTCGATTGAAGAAACGGTTTCTGGTTCGGCCGTAAAAAATAACAGGACCTCTTTTATGAATAAAAATATTTAGCCGGAGAATTATTCCGGCTAAATATTTTAAAACAAGGCCAGGACAATGGAATTTAGTCATTCTCGCAGATTTGGAAAAGAGTGCAATCAAATATAAAATGATTGATTAAATTTTAAATGCCAAGCGATCTTTAAAATCCGGAAAATTGTATTCAAATAAAAAAACCGTTTCTAAGATTGACAAACCAATTATTTTATTTTCACTTCGCTCATCCAAAAATCATGTTTGTTACAAAAACTGGTAGCGTACAACTTTTTAATGGGTTTGTCGGGCAAAGTGTAAGTGGATTCCGCTTTTTTATCGCTGGGATAAAAGGTTTTGGCGCCGAGCACCGTGCCGTCTTCGGCAACCAAAGTGTGGCGGACAATGTAATGTTTTTGCGTCATTGGGTGCGGGGTGAGAATCGTAACCTGCTTACCGTTCAAAGTTACCTTGGGAGCATGGGTACCAACTTTCTTTTTCCAGCGGCCGGACTCTTTGGCCGTGTAAATAATACCAGCGGGTAATCCGGTGATATTGGCCCACAAAGACTTTTTGCCGATAAGAACACCGCCGGCAATAACCAAGGACGATTTTAAAAAATTCCTGCGATCTGCCATGGTAATATCTCCTAAAAGTTTAATTGGACTTTACGCACAAATCTACAAAAATATGGTGCGTATTGCGAAGTTTCTTTCCTGCTTTTACGGTCATTTGAAGTTTAAACGGAGAAAGATTGGTTAAAATTCCTAAAAAATGTTTACTTTCGATCCGCGCTTTGTTAATTTGTTTTGCATGATATGGCATGGTTGTTTTGAAAAAAGGCCTGTGTGGAAATTTCCAATTTTCAAATTCGTTGTTGGATTGAAAGAACGGTTCGTTAGAACGGCACCGGGAAGTTAAATGGAAAGAAATAGTGTAAAAATAAAAAAAGAAAACGAAATTACGGATTGGTCGAATGAGAAACGGTTAAATTGTTGAAAGGAACGGTAGTGGGCGAATCTTTGAAGATAAGACCCCCAATGAATTGTGAATTAAGCAATACCGTTCCCATTATCGATTAACAAATAACTTTATTAACACTATCCATTTCATTTTAGGAGCTTTTAATATGAAGACACTTGAAGATTTTATCAAAAAGGAATCCTCCGGTGGCATAGTTTTAATTTTTGTTACCGTTCTGGCGCTTATTTTTAGTAACACATTTTTAGCTGCCTGGTACGAATCGTTTTTGCATATTCCCATTCATATTCGAATTGGCCCTTTGGAATTACATAAGTCGCTTTATCATTGGGTGAACGATGGCTTGATGGTTATTTTCTTCTTGTTAGTCGGTTTGGAAGTGAAACGGGAGATTTTGGAAGGACACCTGTCTTCTCTAAAACAGGTTGCCTTACCCGGGATTGCGGCGCTGGGTGGTATGCTTGTTCCTGCGGTGATCTATTTATTGTTTAATTTTAATAACGCACAGGCCGTTAACGGTTGGGCTATCCCTACAGCTACGGATATTGCCTTTGCTTTGGGCATTTTGTCGCTTCTTGGCAATCGCGTACCCGTTTCCCTTAAAGTATTTTTAATGGCATTGGCTATTATTGACGATTTGGGAGCTATTGTTATTATTGCCGTTTTTTATACGGCAAATTTATCTTTACTATCGATTGCCATTGCCGGATTAGCCTTATTGGTTTTGATATCATTTAATCTCCTGGGTGTCACCAAAAAAGCATTTTATTTTTTAATCGGGCTGGTCTTGTGGGTTAGTGTGCTCAAGTCTGGTGTTCATGCTACCTTAGCCGGGGTAGCTTTGGCCTTTACAATTCCTTTGAAGGCTAAAGACAAAAATGGGCGGGCGTTTTCCCCGCTTAAAGAAATTGAGCATTCCTTACATTTTTGGGTGGCTTTTGTTATTTTGCCTTTATTTGCTTTCGTCAATGCCGGAGTCAATATCACAAAAATTTCTTTTGGCCAGATGTTAGGGACGGTTCCCCTGGGCATTATGTTGGGATTGTTTTTAGGGAAGCAAATCGGCGTTTTCGGATTTAGCTGGATAGCCATTAAATTGAAATGGGCACAGTTGCCGGAAGATAGCGGGTGGCTGGCTTTGTACGGAACGTCTGTGTTGACGGGGATCGGTTTTACCATGAGTTTATTTATTGATACGTTGGCCTTTGAACAAGACAATCTTTTTCAATACACGGATAAATTGGCCATTCTTTTAGGTTCTTTTTTGGCGGGAATAAGCGGGTATTTGCTTTTAAAAGCCGTTCGTACTTCCAATTTAAAATCGAATAGTTAAAAACCATGGTGAATATGATGATGAAATTGTGCTTCAATGGACTAAAAAAATTTACATTTTATTTGATTGTTTGTTAATTTCGGTACGGGTAAATCAAAGCGATTTGTGAAGAATGAAATTAATAGGAAAAAGTTTAAAAAAGTAAGGAGACGGGTTATGTTTGACCGCAGTATTTTGGAGAAGTTAGGCATTAAGGAGAAAAATTTCGGTGCTTCCACCGGTACGGAGTGGAGTAAAAGCACCGATGGCGGCGAATTGAAAATTTATTCGCCGATTAACGGTGAATACATTGCTTCGGTGTATCAGGCTACGGAAAAAGATTACGAATGGCTTATGGAAAAAGCACAGGCTGCTTTTAAATATTGGCGGAAGGTTCCGGCCCCTAAACGCGGTGAGATCGTTCGCCAAATCGGTTTGCGTTTACGCGAGTATAAGGATCTGCTGGGGCGATTGGTGACATACGAAATGGGTAAATCGATTCAAGAAGGTTGGGGCGAAGTACAGGAGATGATCGATATTTGCGATTTTGCCGTGGGGCAGTCTCGCATGCTGTACGGTTTTACCATGCATTCTGAACGACCCGAACATCGCATGTACGATCAATACCATCCGTTGGGTCCGGTGGGTATTATTACGGCTTTTAATTTCCCTGTGGCGGTATGGGCCTGGAATGCCATGATTGCCACGGTGGCCGGGGATGTGAATATCTGGAAACCGGCTTCCAAGGTTCCCTTGACGGCAATTGCCGTGCAAAATATCGTCAGTGAAATCGTTAAAGAGAACGATTTGCCGGAAGGATTATTTAATTTGGTGATCGGAAGAGGTTCGGTGGTCGGTGAACGCATGTTGGAAGATAAGCGTGTACCGTTGGTTTCCTTGACGGGCTCCATCCAGGTGGGGCGTCATGCCGCGACTAAAATTGCCGCACGATTGGGACGTTACATTTTGGAATTGGGTGGTAATAATGCTATTATTTTAACGCCTAATGCCAATCTTGATTTGGCCATTCCGGCTATTGTCTTTGGTGCCGTGGGTACGGCCGGGCAGCGCTGTACGACCACTCGTCGTTTGATTATTCACGAATCGATTTACGATCGGGTTAAGGAATCGTTGGTAAAGGCCTACAAGAGCATTCGCATTGGTGACCCGCTGGATGAAAAGAATCACATGGGGCCATTGATTGACAAAGGAGCCGTGGATACCTATTTGAAGGCCTTGGAACAGGTTAAACGCGAAGGCGGGAAGGTGATTTACGGTGGTGAAGTTTTGAGTGGCCCCGGCTATGAATCGGGTACGTACGTTCTGCCGACATTAGTTGAAGCCGAGAACCATTACGAGATCGTGCAGGAAGAAACGTTTGCCCCTATTTTGTATTTGATCAAATATAAGGGTGAAGTGGAAGATGCCATTGCCATTCACAACGATGTGGTGCAAGGTTTGTCGTCTTCGATTTTCACGGACAACTTGATTGAAGCCGAGACCTTTTTATCGGCCTGGGGATCGGATTGCGGAATCGCCAATGTAAATATTGGTACGTCCGGTGCGGAGATTGGCGGAGCGTTTGGTGGTGAGAAGGATACCGGCGGCGGCCGCGAGTCCGGTTCGGATGCCTGGAAGGCCTACATGCGACGCCAAACCAATACGATTAATTTTGGTAAGAAATTGCCGTTGGCTCAAGGCATTAAATTTGAAATTTAAACCGGTATAAAAATAGGGAATAGGAAAAAAGGAAAAAAGGGCTGCCTGCTGGCAGCCCTTTTGTGTGTGCGCAAACGGGCGGTTTTTGCAAATACTTCGCCGTTAGCTGCAAATTTATTTTCAATTTCTAAAATAATTTACGATATTCCCTTCTATTATTTTTACAGGAACTTGAATGAAATTACAAGGAGGATGGTAGATGTCAAAAATTTTAGATCATGTAAAACCGGGTGTCCTTACCGGGACGGATGTCCAGACGGTCTTTCGGATTGCCAAAGAAGAAGGATTTGCTTTGCCGGCGGTCAATGTTGTTGGAACAAACTCAATCAATGCCGTTTTGGAAGCAGCACGTGAAGTCAATTCACCGGTGATTATCCAATTTTCAAATGGCGGAGCAGCCTTTTATGCCGGCAAGGGACTTTCCAATGAAAATCAGCAAGCGGCAATTGCAGGTGCGGTATCCGGGGCACATCACATCCGCCAATTGGCCAAAAAATATGGGGTTCCGGTAATCGTTCATACCGATCATGCAGCAAAAAAGCTATTACCGTGGGTAGACGGTTTAATTAAAGCCAATGAAGAGTATTTTGCTCAAACCGGGCAGCCTTTGTTCAGTTCGCACATGTTGGATCTTTCTGAAGAGCCTCTTGAAGAAAATATTGAAATTGCGGCCAAATATTTGCAACGTATGTCCAAAATGGGAATGACGTTGGAAATAGAATTGGGTGTCACCGGTGGTGAAGAAGACGGGGTGGATAATACCGGGGTGGATAGTAAAAAATTGTACACCCAGCCGGAAGAGGTTGCTTACGCTTATGAGCGGCTGATTGCCATCAGCCCCAATTTTACCATTGCCGCCGCATTTGGCAATGTGCATGGTGTGTACAAACCGGGCAACGTGGTGCTCCGGCCGATTATTCTGAAAAATTCGCAAGAATATGTGCAGAAGAAATTTAATACAGGCCCTAAACCCGTCAATTTCGTTTTCCACGGCGGTTCCGGTTCCACCTTGGAAGAAATTCGTGAAGCCGTTTCGTATGGGGTGGTAAAAATGAATATCGATACCGATACCCAATGGGCTTTTTGGAAGGGTGTCATGAATTATTACAAAAAGAACGAAGCTTATTTGCAAAGCCAAATCGGCAATCCCGAAGGTGAAGACAAGCCGAACAAAAAATATTACGATCCGCGTAAATGGCTGCGTGAAGGTGAAAAATCCATGATCGAACGCCTTAAAAAGGCGTTCGAGGACCTGAACTGCGTCGATCGCAACTAAAACACAGCGGGGCGGTTTGCAAACCGCCCCGCTTATTTTCCTTCTCTTCCGTTTGTTCCCCGTCTAAAAAATTTTTATCTTCCTTTTTGGCCTCTTGGCCTTAATAAAACTAACGTCAGGAGAAATCTATGTCCGATATCATGCGTCCCGTTCCCTTTCTTTCTCTATTGAATTGGATGTCGGAAGAATTCCGCCAAAATCGATCTGTCTTCTCATATCCGCAGCAAAAATTCTTCCGCAAAAAAAATACAACGCACCTTTCTCTTTTTGGTGAGAATCTCGAAACGCCTCTGGGCCCGGCAGCCGGCCCCCACACACAGATGACTCAAAACATCATCGTCGCCTATTTGGCAGGCGGACGCTTTTTCGAGCTAAAAACTGTACAGAAATTAGACCGCCTGAATATCCCGCGACCTTGCATCGATGCTCAAGATGAAGGCTACAACGTGGAATGGTCTCAAGAACTTACTTTGGAACAATCCTTTGACGAATATGTGAAGGCGTGGTTTATTCTCCATCTTTTGGCGGCTCTGCAAACGGAAAAGTCTCCCGCACAAAGCGGATTTATTTTCAACATGAGTGTGGGATATGATTTGGCAGGTATCAAAACTGCTCGAATGGATCGCTTTATTAACGGGCTGATCGATGCCCGTGAACGAGAAAATTTTCGGATTTATCAAAAACAAATAATCAATTGGCTTAAACTAAAAAATACTCGGAAAACTTTGCAATCATTGGCAGGATCAAAGAGCAAAGTCGATGTGGAACGTCTCCTGGCTCTCATGGAAAATATTCCACCTGACATTAGCCGTTCGGTCACCGTTTCCACCATGCACGGTTGTCCTCCGGATGAGATCGAAGCCATTTGTAATTATTTAATCACGGAAAAAAAGTTACACACTTACGTAAAATTGAATCCAACCTTATTAGGATTTCAGGCTGTTTCCAAGCTCTTAAAAGAATTAGGCTACCGCTACATCCAAATGGATCAGGCGGCCTTTGAACACGATTTGCAATATTCCCAGGCCATTCCCATGCTTAAACGCCTGAAAAAAACAGCGCAGAATCAAGGACTTACTTTTGGCGTTAAACTTTCCAATACCTTAGGTGTAAAAAATGAATTGCAACGTCTTCCCGGAGATGAAATGTACCTGTCCGGGCGTGCACTTTTTCCGCTTACCATTTCCTTGTCGTATCGATTGGCAAAAGACTTTGACGGGCAATTAAATATCTCGTATTCGGGCGGCGCTTCCCAGAAAAATGTCGTTTCTATTTTAAAAACCGGCATTTTCCCCGTAACCATGGTAACCGAGTTATTGAAACCCGGAGGCTATGCCCGGCTGCAACAAATGGCGGAATCGGTGGACGCTCATCCCTGGGTTCAATGGGCCCAATCGGGGCATATCGATGTTAAAGCGCTTGAGCATTTAACAAAACAGGCCATGGAAGATTCTTACTATCGTAAAGAACGCAGGGAAGTCGAATCCGTTAAAGTACAAAAAAGTTTGCCCCTATTCGATTGCTACCTGGCCCCGTGTCGGGAAGCATGTCCCATCCATCAGGATGTGGCGGAATACATTCGCCTGGTGGAAGAAGAACGCTATTTGGATGCCTTTAAAGTGATCATCGAAACCAATCCTTTACCCCACATTACCGGTTACATTTGCGATCATCAATGCATGTACCGTTGTACCCGCTGGGATTACGAAGACCCTGTTTACATTCGAGAGATGAAAAAAGTGGCCGCCGAAAAGGCCTGGGCCGAATTCATGGAGCAATATGGAACGAGGTTGAAACCGCAAAAAACGAATGGCGTGCGAGTGGCCGTTATTGGGGCCGGACCGGCCGGACTTTCCGCTGCCTATTTTTTAGCACGCGCCGGATTCGAAGTAACGGTTCTGGAAAAAGAAAGTCAGGCCGGCGGAGTTGTTCGGCAGGCCATACCCGAATTCCGTTTACCGGAGTACGCCATCGATCGTGACGTACAATTAATCAAAGCCTATGGTGTTTCCTTCCGTTATAATGTGCGCTCCGTTTCGATTCGCGATTTAAGCGAGGAAGGCTTCCGCTACATCTTCGTAGCCATCGGTGCCGGAAAAGCGCGTAAGCTGGACTTATATCCGGCCAAAGGGCAAACGATGGATGCGCTCCATTTTTTACATCGTTACAAGCAAAAAGAGTCCGTAAAATTAGGGAAAACGGTTGCCGTCATTGGCGGAGGTAATTCTGCCATGGATGCGGCGCGTGCCGCAAAAAGAATGCCCGGTGTACAGGATGTATTGATTATTTATCGTCGGACCAAAGAATTTATGCCTGCCGATCGGGAAGAATTGCAAGCGGCTTTGCAGGATGGGGTGGTAATCAAAGAATTGTTATTGCCCGTTTCTTTTGACAACGGTAAATTGACCTGCCAAAAAATGAAATTGGGAGAAAAAGGTTCGGATGGCCGAAGAACGGTGCAACCGCTTCCGGACACCTTTGTCGAATTGCAAGTGGATGCCGTTATCTCGGCCATCGGCGAACAAGTGGATGAACAATTCCTTAGGCAAAATAATTTACAAATCAAAGGCCACACGGCCCATGATCCGGTAATAGAAACCAATCTACCCCATGTCTTCATCGGTGGAGACGCCCTGCGCGGGCCTTCTACTGTTGTGCAATCCATTGCCGATGGTAAAAAAGCGGCCGAAAAAATTATTCGTAAAGAAAAGGCTTCGATGCCCTTGTCATTGGATATTTCGACACTCTTCGATCAAAAGTCGTGGCACGGGGATATTCAGGAGCGCAAAGGTTTTATTAAACCTCTTCAAACTCAAAATGCGCTTCATGAAGCCGCCCGCTGTTTGGCCTGCAATCAACTGTGCGACAAATGTGTGGAGGTCTGTCCCAATCGGGCCAATATAACCCTTGCCGTTTCAAACGAAACTTTTTTTAACGATACGGCGCAAATTTTACACATTGACGGATTGTGTAACGAATGCGGCAATTGTGCCACCTTTTGCCCCTACCAGGGTAAACCGTACGAAGATAAAATTACGCTCTTTTGGACCAACGAAGATTTTGAACAAAGTCGAAACAATGGATTTTTATTGAGCGCAAAAAACGGGGACTATCTCTTTAAAGTTCGCTTGAAAGATCGTACCGGAAACGTAAAACTAAGTCCAAACGGGCAAGTGCTGCAAACGGATTGGGCGGAAACCGATCAGGAATTTAAAGGCTTGTTACTTATGATGCGTGAAGTTCTGAACAATCACACCTATTTGTTAGTGCAGAGCGAAACAAAAAATACGTATGTCGAATAAAAAGATGGGAAACAAGCTCACCGGAAGGAAAGGCAGACTAATGATCAATATCTCCAAACATTATGCCCGTAAAGCGGGATTACCGCCAGGGAAACCGGTGTTTATCGGTGAGCCCAAGGTGGACAAAACGGCTATTCGGGTAATCGAGTATGATCGAAATCATGTAAACGAAAAAGTAGTGCAGCGAATTGATGAGGCGCTGACCTTTTCGAATAAAGCGACGGTAACCTGGATTGATGTGATCGGTTTGCATGATATTTCCGTGGTCGAAGCCATCGGACGGCGATTTTCAATCCATCCATTGGTATTGGAGGATATCGTTCATGTTTCGCAACGACCGAAAATGGAGGAACTGGATGATTACATCTATTTGGTATTGCGCATGTTCTATTTTGCGCACAATACCCTTGTAGATGAGCAAGTAAGTATCATTTTCGGGAAAAATTATGTGATTACTTTTCAGGAAAGGCCCGGTGATATTTTCGATCCGATCCGCGAACGTATTCGAAGCGGCAAATTTAAAATCACCAAATCAAATCCGGATTATCTGGTTTACAGTTTAGTAGACGCTATCGTCGATAATTATTTTGTCATCCTTGAAGAACTCGGCGAAAAAATCGAGTTGATCGAGGATCATCTGTTACTCAATCCTTCGCAAAATACGTTGCAAGAAATACACAATCTCAAAAGAACGATGATTTCGCTGCGCCGTTCGGTATGGCCGCTGCGTGAGGTCATCGATAAATTGGATCGTACGGAGTCACCGCTGGTGGAAAACACGACGAAAATTTATGTGCGCGATGTGTACGACCACACTATTCAGGTTATCGATACGATCGAAAATTACCGGGATATTCTGTCCGGTATGTTGGATACCTATTTGTCCAGTTTGAGCAATCGCATGAATGAGATCATGAAAATATTGACCATAATCGCCACGATTTTTATTCCGTTGACTTTCATCGCGGGTGTTTACGGAATGAATTTTAAGTACATGCCGGAATTAAAATGGCACTACGGTTATTTTTACACCTGGGGCATTATGGTTGTCATTGCGTTGTTCATGGTGATTTATTTTAAACGAAAGAAATGGCTGTGAAGCAGGAAGGCTGGGAAATTTTTCTATTCGTCATTAACCGGATTAAGAATCCGTTTTTCGTTAAGTATCAAGGATGGAAATTAAATAGTACGGTGTTAGAAACGTCACCCATCGGTTCTCGAGTGGTCTCTGCCTGAGCCGGATAGCGTATC
>CAZHIZ010000006.1:0-33422 GCA_964532875.1 uncultured Caldithrix sp.
CGGTTGCCGAGTGGCCCCCCGCTTTAAGCGGGAGGACGTATCGAGGCAACGGAGCACGGTTCACTCAATACGTTCTCCGGCTCAGACGGGGCCACCCGAGAACCGGTTGTCCGCCTTTTCCAGAAAGGAATGAATGCTCCTCGTTCTTAATCCCAAGTTTTCTTAGCGCTGAAGACCGAACCAGTTCCCAGTTCCTAGTTCCTAGTTCGTTCTCCCGCTACTGCGAGATCCGTTGCCCAATGGAACTGTTGCCCCTCGTCTGTACCGTTGGCTAAGACATTTCTTCCATCTTTTTGCGTAGACTCAAGGGGCGCATGTCGGTCCAAACTTCTTTAATGTAGGCCAGACATTCCTCTTTAGTTCCGGTTTTACCGGCGTCCTTCCAGCCTAAAGGATTCTCACGATCCGCAGGCCAGATGGAATATTGTTCCTCATGATTAACAACCACTTTGTAAATGGTTTTATCTTCCCGATCTTCCTGAGGCATGTGTTTCTCCTTTCTTTATTTCTTTTCGTCCAAATCGATTTCACCGGGTTGCAAATAGCGAATACGATAATAAAATCCCGATTTAGCCATAGCTTCCTGTTCTTCTTTTTCGGTACGATAGGCAATAAATTTACGATAATGAGGGCTTAATGAAACCAAAATGGCCAGGCCCAAAATAATGGATCCGGAAATTAGAAAAAGCAACGGGATATTTTGATTTAACAGATCGGCGACCACGCCACCCAATCCCATGCCTAAGGGCGCAATGCTACCGGTGATGGTAGTGACCACACCAAAGACACGACCGCGGATTTCGGACGGTGTGGTAATTTGCATAATGGATGTGATGTTGACCATGACGAAGCCGCCAAACAAGCCTTGTAAAAACATAATTAAAATGGCCTGATATTGGTTATGGGCATAAGCCAGAAAAATGGTGGTAAAAGCTTCCAAAATGGTGAACAAAATAATAAAATTTTTACGGGTATTGCTGGTCATGCGAAAAACGCCGGCAATCCCGTAACCGATTGTTGTACCGATGCCGTAAATAATCAGCATGTAACCGAACCAGTTAAAGCCCACGCCCAAATAATCGCGCACAAAGAAAGGCAGCAATACCATGACCGGCGCAGAGAAGAAGGAAATGAAAACCGAAATGAAAACCAGATGGCGCAACCCTTTATGCTGCCAGATGTATTGAAAACCTTCGGCGATATCTCTTTTAAAATCAGCAACTTGCTCTTTAACGGTTTTGCTTTTGTCGGGTAGCTTTTGCGGAATGTGCATGAAACTTTCGCTGATGGCCGAAATAATGAAAGTAATACCATTAATGAGCGTAAGTAGCGGAGCACCAAACATTTGCAGTAAATTGGCACCCAATCCCTGACCGATTAAACGGCTTAATTGCCGTGAGAGTTGGCCCAATGAATTGGCTGCCTGAATGCGGTCTTTTGGTACAATATCGGGCAACGCCGCACCGATGGCCGGTGAAAAGAAGGAAGTAATGGAAGCAGAAATCAGGCTGACGATAATTAGGGCCGTAATAATGATGGGGCTGTCCGAAGGCAAAATAAAAAAGATAACGGACAAAAGAATAATCGTTATTCCGTTTAATAAATCACTCCAAACGATTATGGCCTTGCGCGAATGCCGATCGGCATAAGCACCGGCAATAGCACTTAATAGCACCGGCGGAATACCGGCTGCCATACCCAACAAACCGACCAAACTTGTCGATCGAAAGGTTTCCGTTACCCAAACGATCATGGCAAACAGGAAAACCTGAGTGCCGATGCGGCTGACGAACTGCCCTTGGTACAGCAACAACCAATTGCGGTTGAACAGTTTCTTCGGCCCGTCTGCCTTCTCGTGTTCCAATTGCCTGGGAATCGTTTTGTCTATCGTCTTTTGGGGAATTTCCACAACGTCTGTTTTCATTAACACGTTTGAATTTTGAATTTGTTTAACATCAATAATAATAAAAAATTAAATACAATGCGAAATTAATTCTCAATAGCATAACCAAATGCCTTGAAATAGTCGGCCCATTCCGAATTTAAACGGCTTTTTATGGCCGGATCGATGGGCTTGTGATCGTTTTTTTTGTAATCCGCTATGGAATTCAAATAGTCCTGCAGTTTGGGGCGGGCTTCCTCGAAGCCGGGTAAATCCAATTCCCGATGAATGCGTTCCACCCAACCCATTTTGTCTTTAACCAGCGATTCGTAAGGAAGTTCGATTAAATGCCCCTGCGGGATTAAGGATTTTTCCTGCAAATAGGCATCGTAAATGATGCGGTAGTTACGGATGATTATATCGTCATATTGTTCTGTCGGTGGTTCCTGTAAAGAAGTTAAGGGTAAGAGCGAATCGTACAATTTGCGAGTGGACTGGTACACCCGGTAAGGATTACGATAAATATGAATGAATTTAGCCTGCGGGAATAGTTCCAATAAAATTTTTACCCGCGCCGTGTGCACCGGCGATTTTAAAATCAGCGGTTTGTTGTAACGCCAACTCAATTTTTTGTAAAACAAGAGCAACGCTTTTTTCCATTTCTCAAAATCTTCCTGGGGTGCTTCTTTAAAAGTGTGATATCGCGCGTAAAAATGCTCGTTTCGGGGAAAAGTCCATGAGATGACAGGGGAACGCAAACTCATGATGGCGATGCCGTTTTCATCTTCACCGGGCGAATCGAACTGCACTTTGATGTTGTCCATGGGACGTTTGTACGATTGCTTTTTTAGTTTGTCGATTTGCCGCTTAACCCGTTCTTCGCGTATCAAAAAAGTGTGCGGATGGGAAATTTGCAAAGCATTTGCGTAAGTAAAAACCGGATTTTGGATCATCAGGGTATGCAGCATGGTTGTGCCCGATCGCCAGTGGCCCAAAATGAAAACAGGCGGTTGAATTTGCGCTTTTTCATAAAGCGGGCCGAATTGTTCTTCTTCCCGTTTTTTGCCTTTGCTGTTTTGCCTGCTGAGTAAAATTAAAAACAAAGCACGTCTCAGGTACTTCAATTTAAAAGTAAGTTTATTCTCTTTGTGCAACTTCAGCCAGTCTTCATAAGTAATTCCTAAAAGTGCATCCATGGCTAAAATCCTTTTAGTCGATTAAATTGATTAATTCCTTTAAGTAATCGTTAAATATAGCAGATAATTTTTTCACGGAACGGGCTTTAATCACATTTTTGGAGTAAAGCCAGCGAATGTGCAATTGCCCACCGCTGACGATGGCTACCAGATACAATTGGGCCGGACGAACCGCTTGCGGATGTTGTTCCGGGCCGACCGATTCACGAGCCATGCGGAAGGGAATCTGTTGCACGGCTTGCTCATCCACTTCCAATCCTTGATCGAATTGACCGAGGTAGTTGAAATTTATCATGGGCTGGGGAATTTGGGCCATGGCCGCACGAATGGTTTCGTCATGACAGGCGTAGCGCAGTAAACCGTAACTTAATCCATCCAAGGGAACTTCCTTTAGCCGTCGATCCGTAGCCCTGATGCATTCAATCCAATCATCTTTCTCCGCTTTTAGCACAAAGGGATAAGCAATGGTGAACCAACCCAGCGTGTGGGAAAGATCCACATCTTCGAACGGAGCGTTGCGCCCGTGATTGTACAATTCGGTTAAGAAACGCTTCCCGCCGCTCCATTTTTGAAGCGATCGCGTTAAAACGGCTAAGAACAGGGCGTTAACGGACACATTCAATTTGGCAGGCAAAACTTTAATGTATTGTTTGCTCAAGTCCTTTTCAAGGGAAAACGAATAATGGCGCGACGAAGCAAACGTGTTTTCACCGGCAGGGTTGTCCAGCGGAACGGGATCGAATTGTTCACGCGTTAAGGGCTGCCAGAATTCAAATGTACGTTTAACCGCATCGGAATCGGCAAAGGACGCCAATTTTTGCGCCCAATTGGTGTAAGGCGTGGAAGACGGGGCCACCCGCGGTTTTTGTCTGCTGTTCAAGGCGCTGTAAATCTGAATAAAATCGGGAATCAGGGTGCGCCAGGCAATGCCGTCAAAGGTCAAATGGTGGATGACGATTAACAAACGATGGCTGGCCCGCGGCCCGAAATCCATGTAATCGAATCGAAATAAGGGTGCACGGGTGATATTAAAACTTTGTTGCGCTTTAGTGGCTATTTCTTCAATGGCTTTTTTGCGTTGTTTGCCTTTTATTGTGTGCAAATCGTGAAAATAGACCGGCATTTCATCCAATTCGGTTTCTACCAATTGCTGCCATTGCCCGTTGCTCTTTTCAAAACGCAGGCGGAAATTGGGGTGAATCGTACTCAGCAAACGTACCGTACGCATCAGGGTGTCTTTTTGTAAGGGTTGTCCCAGTTCGAACATCATGGCTGTGTTAAAATGGTGGATTTTATCCTCGCCCATTTGTTCGAATAAACTTTGCTGAATGGGGGTCAACGGCACGGGACCGGTTAGCAATTGTTCTTCCGCTTCTTTTTGGCGGGCAACTTTGGCCAAAAAGGCAATCGTCGGATTCTCAAAGAAGTGCTTGGGCGTGATGCGTAAGCCGTGTTTGGCCGCCTGGGCAATGACCTGAATGGTGAGAATGGAATCGCCGCCCAGATCGAAAAAATTGTCTTCCGGGGTAATGTCCTTGCGCTGCAGAACCGATTGCCAGATACGCAAGAGAAGCGCTTCGGTGTCGTCTTTGGGCTTCCGGGTTGTTCGGGAAGTCTTCTCGGGATGTTTTTCCGAATCCTGTTGCCATTCGATTTGGTAATCGAGCCAGGCCGTTAAAGGATTCAAAAGGGTTAAAATGTGCTGCGCCTTGGGTTTGGAATCGTTACCCGGAACGATTCGGATGTGCAGTAAAAATCCATCAGCCTGTCGTTCCACGTGCAAACGGGCTTCCTGCACCGTGGGCAGCGAAAGCAAGCGTTGCTCAAAAGTTTTTAACGATTGCGGTTGATTGTTCAGAATGACAACGTGTTCATCCGGCAGGGTAAGTTCAGCCTTACCCGAGGAAGTCCAGCGTGCCCGCAAATCGCTCGCAAAAGTTCTAATACCATTCGCATTAATAAAACGGCGGGCTGTTTCCGCAGCATGCCCGTAATAGCCTTCGGCAAGCAGACCGCCGAGGGACAATCGTCCGCTGATTTGCCGGGCAAGGGCACGTCCCCGGTCATCGTAAATGCCCAAGCTGTGTCCCGGCAATGGCAAACCGAGCGTCAGCAAATCTTCCATTGTCGGATTGGAAGTAGTGTGACCGGTAAAATAACCGGCAGTTTCGTCCAGACGAAAGAGGATGCCGTATTCCCTGTCTGCCGGCAAGTGCAAAGGTACCGAACGCAGGGCGGGGTAACCGTCCGGAATCACAAGACGTGTGGCCGGGGGCAGGAACGAATTGTCTTTTTCCAGCCAGCCCAACGGCAAATGAGCTACCGTGCTTTTGGCTTGCCGCAAACGTTCCTTAGCCTGTGCTCGGCTGAGGCCGTGTAAAGGCAGATATCGGGCAGAAACCGACCAGGCGCTCAGGGCTTCGGTTAAACCGCCTGTTTGCCAGTAAGGTGCCACGGAGGCCAGGACATCGTCTTGACGTAATTGTAAAATCTCGCTCAAAGAGTGGATTTGGGCCCTCAACGTTTTAAAATTCAAGGTGGTAAAAACCCATTCTCCCTGTGCATTTTTTGCGGGGAAAAGGGTCGGCCCGTAGTCAGTCTCCGAGTGTTCATGGGCAGCCGGTACGTCCGAAGGCAACGTTTCGTATGTAAAGCTCAATTGCGGGAAATCGATTTCAAGCGTACGATCGCACACGAGCAAAGCCGAGCCCGAAGACTCTAATATCTCTTGCACCGTGTCATTTGCCGAATCGGGATCAATTAACACGGCGGGCTGTCCCGTTTGCCAAACGGCAAACAAAGCCGTAAAAAAGGCGGCCGGAGTGCTGCAGTAAAGGGCAACGGGCGCGTTGGTATTTTCAGCGCATCTGCTACGAATGGTTCGGCTCAGGTTCAGCGCTTTGTGTAACAGGGTTTCGGTTGTCAGCGTTTCGGAACCATCTCCAAGCAAGGCTCCGCTAAAACCCCTGTCTCCGTCTTTTTGTGCTTGCACCCCATGGGGTAACCCGGATTCTACCGGCGGGATGCCGTGTTTTTCGTCGTGCAGGATTATTTCGGCAATGGGAATTTGCGGTTGCTCAACCGCCTGACGGGCTACGGCTTCCAGTTGAGCAATAAAGGCTTCGATGGTCGAGTCGTCAAAAAGATCGGTATTGAATTCCAGCGCACCGGAAAGTTGCTCGCGGTTTTCGATCATGGAAAGAGTCAGGTCGAATTTGGCCACCCCTGTTTCCGCTTCGAATGCTTCGAATTTCAGATCGGAAAAGGGCAGGGCGCTGCCGCCTGTTTCCTGAGCGGTATTTTGCAGCGTAAAAACTACCTGAAAGAGCGGACTGTGATTCAGGGCGCGTTCCGGCTGCACGGCATCCACCACCATTTCGAAAGGGACATCCTGATGGGCGTAAGCTTCGAGAGCCGTTTCTTTTACCTGGGCTAACAAATCTTCGAAGGAAAGCGTGTCCTGTACATGGGCGCGTAAAACCAGCGTATTGACGAAAAAGCCGATCAACGGTTCGATTTCCTGACGATTACGGTTGGCAATGGGGCTGCCCACCAACAGATCGTTTTGTCCGGTTTTGCGGTAAAGCAAGGCCTGGAAAACGGTTAACAGAACCATGTACAGGGTCGTTTCGTAGCGAGCGGCCAATTGGCGCAATTGGGCGCTCAATTCTGCGGAAAACGTAAAGGAAAGTGTTTTACCGTTAAAGGTTTGCACGGCCGGCCGCGGTCGATCCGTGGGTAAATTGATTAAGCGCGGGGCATTGTTTAGTTTTCGTTTCCAGTAATCCAGCATGGATTGCAACGTTTCACCGGCCAGATGGGTGCGCTGCCAGACGGCAAAATCACCGTATTGTACGGTTAGCTCCGGCAGAGGAACGGGTTGCCCTTTTAAAGCTGCGTAATACAAGGTGCTCAACTCGTTGATCAAAATATTCATCGACCAACCGTCGGAAATAATGTGGTGCATGATCATGATCAGGGCAAAGTCGTTTGCCCCCAAACGCAGTACCGTAACACGCATGAGCGGGGCCTGATCCAGACGGAAAGGTTTGCGTGTTTCTTCCATTAAAATTTTGTGTGCTTCACTCATGCGTTGCTCTTCGGGCAGATGGGTCAAGTCCTTTTGCCCGATGGCAAAATCGACCTGCGGTAAAACTTTTTGCCAGCCTTTTCCTTCTTCGGTGACAAAGACGGTACGCAAAACCTCGTGGCGCTGAATGATTTTTTGAAATG
The DNA here is from genome assembly GCA_964532875.1 of uncultured Caldithrix sp. Lineage (GTDB taxonomy): Bacteria > Calditrichota > Calditrichia > Calditrichales > Calditrichaceae > Caldithrix. Next base: position 7,312 of record CAZHIZ010000006.1, read on the forward strand.
CCTCCTGCAAAGCGCTCATATTCAGGGTGCCTTTAATGCGCACGGCCGAAGGTAAGTTGTAAAAAGGACTCTCCGGCTCCAACTGATCCAGAAACCACAGGCGCTGCTGGGCATAGGAAAGAGGCAACAAGCCGGAACGATCGGTGGGTGTAATAGGCGGAAGCTGTGCTTCCCTCGGGGCCTGTTTTTGCCGGATCACAATTTGCTCCAAACCGGCAATCGTGGGGTTGGAGAAAAATTCGGCCAGAGGAATTTCAATATTCAATTCCGTGCGCAGGCGCGAAATCAATTGGGTGGCCAGCAACGAATGACCGCCAATGTCAAAGAAATTGTCTTTAATCCCCACCTTTTCCCGTTGCAACAAATCGCTCCAAATGGCAGCTAATCTCTTTTGCAATTCGGTTTGTGCTTCCACAAAGGTCGGTTGGCCCGTTTCTTGCGCTTGCGGTTTGGGCAGGGCACGACGGTCCACTTTGCCGTTGGGTGTTAAAGGCAAAGCCGGAAGTAAAACAAAGGCCTGCGGCACCATGTAATCGCTTAAATATTGTGCGGCGAATTCCTTGAGTTCTTCGCTTTTCACGGAGGCACCCCGCCGAGGTACGCAGTAAGCTGCCAAATATTTTTGACCGGGATTATCTTCGCGCAAAATAACGGCCGCTTGTTCGATTTGCGGATGATTACTTAATACGCTTTCGATTTCGCCCAATTCGATGCGAAAACCGCGCAGCTTAACCTGAAAGTCGATGCGACCTAAAAATTCCAGATTGCCGTCCGGCAGCCAGCGCACCAAATCACCGGTTTTGTACAACCGTTCGCCGGGCTGGGTGGCAAACGGATTGGGCACAAACCGTTCGGCCGTTAAATCGGGCCGCTTTAAATAACCGCGGGCCAAACCGATGCCGCCGATGTACAATTCGCCCGGCACACCAATGGGCCGGGGGAGCAACGCCTCGTTTAACACGTACAGAGTTACGTTGCCCAGCGGTTTGCCAATGGGGACGCTGTTTCCTTTCACTTCCCGCTTAACAAAATAACGGCTGGCACATACCGTATTTTCCGTGGGGCCGTAGGCATTGAGAAAACGCACGTTTTGGAACCATTTTTGAGCCAATGACGGTGTGCAGGCCTCTCCTGCGGAAATTAAAGTGTGCAGACCGGGCACCTGTTCGGGATCGATTAAAGACGAAACCGAAGGGGGCAGAGTAACCGTGGTAATGCGGTAGCGATTTAAGGTGTTTACAATATCCAGAATCTCATTGCGCTCGACTAATATTAGGGTGGCACCACTGACCAGTGTGGTGAAAATTTCCGATACCGAGGCGTCGAAGCTGAAAGAGGCAAATTGCAATACGCGCCGTTGCGGATTCAGATCGAAATCTTTAATCTGTTCGAGCGTTAAATTGACCAAACCGCGATGCGCCAGCATGGTTCCCTTGGGCTGGCCCGTGGAACCGGAAGTGTAAATCATGTAGGCCAGATTTTCCGGGGCATTGATGAGCGGGGGATTTTTGTCATCTTCGTCTTTGAGAATTTCTTGCAATGCTTCAAATGAAAGCATCCGAACCCGGAATGTTTCGAAACGCGGGATTAAATGTTCCTGCGTAAGCAGAATGTCCACCTCCGAATCCTGTAAAATGAAAGCAATGCGTTCGGCCGGGTAAGCCGGATCGATGGGCAGGTACACGCCACCGGCTTTTAAAATAGCCAGCAGTCCGATAACCATTTCCGGCGAACGTTCTACCGAAATGGCCACGGCTTTTTCGGCCGTAACACCTTGTTTGCGTAAATAGGAAGCCAGGCGATTGGCCGCCCGATTTAATTCTTCGAAGGTAAAGGCACGCTCGCGGTAAACCAGCGCCGTATGGTCTGGATGTTTACGGACCTGCTCTTCAAACAAACGTTGGATGACGGCAGGCTCGGGCAGGGTCACCCGGGTTTGATTCCAGTCGTACAAAACCCGCTGTTTTTCCTCTTCGCTCATGAAATCGATGTGCTTTAGGGGTTGTTGCGGGTTTTGTGTCAGGCCTTTTAGCAGATGCTTAAAGTGCCCGGCCAGGCGTTCGATGGTCGAACGGTCGAATAAGTCGGTATTGTATTCAAATTCGAACAGATAGCCCTGCGCACTTTCCATCATGACCAGGGTCAAATCGAATTTGGCCGCCCGTTTTTCGGCCTCGACTACTTCCAGGCGAATGGACGGAAAAGCCATGTCCTCACCGCCTAACGGTGTGTTTTGCAGGACAAACATCACCTGAAAAAGCGGCGAATGACTCATGTTGCGTTCCGGCTGCAGCACCTCCACCAATTGTTCGAAAGGCAAATCCTGATGCGCGTAAGCTCCCAGAGTGGTTTCCCGAACCTGCCGCAATAAGTCTTCGAAGGTGTGTACCAGATTAAAATCGGATCGCAGAACCAGCGTGTTTACAAAAAAGCCGATTAAATCTTCCGTGGCCGATTGCGTACGATTGGCAATGGGTGTACCGACCAGAATTTCGTCTTGATTGGCATAGTGGTGCAATAACGTTTGAAAGGCGGCCAAAAGGAGCATGAAGGAGGTTACGTTCTCCCGACGCGCCAGAGCATTGAGTCGTTCGCTCAATTCCGGCGGCAGTTGGCCTTGCACGGCATCACCGTTAAAGGTTTGCACCGCCGGGCGAGGCCGATCAAAGGGCAACTGAAGCACCGGAGGGTTCAATCCGATCTTGTTTTTCCAGTAATCCAATTGCTTTTGCAATACTTCGTCTTTTAGCCAACTGCGCTGCCAGGCGGCATAATCTGCGTATTGAATGCGCAATTCGGGCAGGGGCGAAGGCAGGTTCTTGACAAAAGCTTCGTACAATACGCCCATTTCACGCATGAACACATTGGTGGACCAGCCATCGGAAATGATGTGGTGCATGGTGAACATGAAAATATGTTCGCGCTCGCCAAGACGCAACAGTTGGCAACGGAACAGAGGCCATTGGTCCAGTTTAAAGGGCTTCATGGCGTCTTCGTTTAATAGGCGCCGCACTTCGTCCTGCACATCTTTTTTACCCTGTAAATCGATGAGGGGTAAGCGGAATTGCCAATCGCTTAAAATCGCCTGTACCGGTTTCCCGTTGCGATTGACAAAGATGGTGCGCAACGATTCATGGCGGCGAATGATCTCTTGCAAGGCCTTTTCCAGTGCTTCCACCTGAATGGCACCGCGAATGCGTACGGCGGCGGGAATATTGTAAAACGGGCTGTTCGGAGATAGTTGATCCAAAAACCACAAGCGCTGTTGTGCAAAGGAAAGCGGCAGCTCACCTTCCCGAGGAACCGGACGCAAAGGCGGAATTTCAATGCCGTCGGATTTTAATCGTGCCTGTTCGATTTTTAAAACCAGCTCGGCCACGGTAGGCGCTTCAAACAAATCCTTCAGGGGCAGTTCCACCCCAAAGGCATCGCGGATGCGCGAAATCAATTGAGTGGCCAAAAGAGAGTGCCCGCCTAACTCGAAAAAGTTGTCATGGACCCCCACGCGATCGGCATGCAGGAGCTCTTGCCAGATCGCGGCCAGAATCTCCTCGTCCGGTGTGCGCGGCGCCACGAAATCGGTTGGTTGCTGATTTTGAGCGTAGTCGGGCCGGGGTAAGGCGCGACGATCCACTTTGCCGTTGGGCGTCAGCGGTAAGGCTTTTAGGACGACAAACCAGGCCGGTACCATGTAGTCCGGAAGGCGCTCTTTTAAAAATGAGCGTAAAACCTGAGGATCGAGCGAAGCCTCCTGGGCGGGAACCACGTAAGCCACCAGACGCGGATCGCCCGGAACATCTTGGCGTACCATTGCCACTGCGTCGCCAACCGAGGGATGTTCCCGCAATACGTTTTCGATTTCACCCAATTCGATGCGGTAGCCGCGAATTTTTACCTGCGTATCGATACGCCCCATAAATTCCATCTGACCGTTTTTAAGGTAGCGTACCAAATCACCGGTTTTGTACATGCGTGCCCCGGGTATTTGACTGAAGGGATCGGGCAGGAAACGTTCGGCCGTTAAATCCGGGCGATTCAAATACCCGCGCGCCACTCCGGGCCCGCTGATGTACAATTCGCCGGGTACTCCGATGGGTACGGGATTCAACTGTTCATCCAGAATGTAAACCCGCATGTTCGGAATGGCCCTGCCGATTGGCACCGAACCGTTCCCGCGCCAGCGGTGTGCCTCGAACACCACGCAACCGACCACGGTTTCCGTGGGCCCGTATTCGTTAAAAAGCAGGGTTTCCGGAGCATGGTTTTGCCAGAATTCAATTTGATCCGCGGTAAGATTCTCGCCGCCGATGACAAAAGCATGGGTTAATCCGGCCGCTTTTTCCGGCGGGATTTGCAGGCTCAGCAATTCCAAATGGGCCGGGGTAATTTTAAGTAAGCTAAAGTCGCCGTGCCGCAAAAGGGCTTTGCCCAATGCGTCGATCTCCGCTTCGTCTTCCAATAAGTAAACGGTCTTGCCGCTAATAAGAGGACTGTACAAAGCCGTCACCGTAGCGTCGAAGGCCAGTGTGGAATGAAGCAGCGATCCTCGTCCCTGTTTCAGGGGATAAGCGCGGGCCACCCAGTTTAAATAATTGGCCAAACCCTGGTGGTGAATCAAGGTGCCTTTGGGGCGTCCGGTGGAACCGGAAGTGTAGATGACATAAGCCAATTGGCGGGGATGGATTTCCCACAGAGGATTGTCGTCACTTTGAGCGCTGATGGCCAACCAATCGGCATCGATCTTTAAAATTTCGCACTGGTGCGGCGGTAAGCGCCGCGCGTTTTGCTCGCTGGTGATGATAAGGTGCAAACCCGAATCTTCGATCATAAACTTCAATCGTTCGGCCGGGTAATGCACGTCCAAAGGCACATAGGCGGCTCCGGCCTTTAAAATACCCAACAGCGCGACCACCATCTGCGGGGAACGCTCCACGGCCACACCGACTAAAGAATCGGTGCCCACGGTTCTCCGGCGCAAATAGTGGGCCAGTTGGTTGGCGCGCCGATTCAATTCTTCGTAGGTCCATTGTTCACTGCCCGCGACCAGCGCCACGGCATCAGGGGTTGCTTCAACCTGTTTCTCGAACATATCGATTACCGTTCCGGCCAGAAGCGGGGCGGCTTCTTTGCCGTTCCATCCTTCCAAAAGCAGGCGGCGTTCCTGTTCGGAAATTAAATTCAAAGCGTTCACCGGAGCGTCCGGATTTTCCACGATGGCCTGCAGCAGATTGGTGAAGTGTTCGATCATGCGATCGATGGTCTCTTCATCGAACAGATCGGTATTAAATTCCAGCGCACCGCCAAAACGATCGCCTTCTTCCAACATGAAGAGAGTCAAATCGAACTTAGCCGTTTTACTGTGCGCTTCTACCGGTTCCAGTTTCAGTTCCGAATGAGCGGCTTGCAGGGTCTGGGCTCCGGAAGTTTGCAAAGCAAACATGACCTGAAAAATCGGAGCATGGCTCAGGTTCCGTTCGGGCTGCAGGGCGTCCACTAATTTCTCGAACGGTAAATCCTGATGGGCGTAAGCCGCAAGGGAGGTTTCCCGGATTTGTTTGAGCAATTGGCGGAAAGTGGGCCGTTCGTCAAACCGGCCGCGAATGACCAGGGTGTTGACAAAAAATCCGATCAGGCGTTCGATTTCCGGATGATTGCGATTGGCAATGGGCGTGCCGATTAGAATGTCGTCTTGACCGGAATAGCGGTGCAAGAGCGTCTGGAAAGCAGCCAGTAAAATCATAAAGTCCGTAGCACCCGCCTGTTTGGCCAGATGCTTTAAAGCAGCGCTTATTTCGGGTGAGACGTAGAACGTTTTGTAGGCCCCGTTAAAGGTTTGTACGGCCGGACGCGGACGATCGGTGGGTAATTCCAGAACCGGCGGCGCCTCGGCTAATTGTTCCTTCCAGAAATCGATTTCTTTTTGCAAGGTTTCGCCTTTAAGCCAACTGCGTTGCCAGTAGGCAAAATCGGCATATTGAATGGTTAACGGCGGAAGTTGTGGTTCGTCACCGCGTGCCAGGGCTTCGTAAATAACGGCCATTTCACTTAAAAGCACATTGCTGGACCAGTTGTCTCCGATGATGTGGTGCATGTTTAAAATGATGATGTGCTCGTTAGGGCCGGTTTTGAGCAATTCCACCTTAAATAAGGGCAGGGTCTCAATATCGATGGGTTCCCAGGCTCGTTCGGCTACAATACGTTCTACTTCCCGCTCCCGTTCATCTTTGGGCAAAGCGCTCAAATCCGTTAGCGGAATGCGCACTTCAAAAGGTTCGTGAATTACCTGACGCGGACTGCCGTTTTCACTATGAAACGTGGTACGCAACGATTCGTGACGACGAATTACGTAATTTAAGCTTTGTTCCAGTACATCGGGTTTCAAAGGCCCGATAATGCGATAGGTTTCGGGCAGGTTGTAAAAGGGGCTGTCCGGTTCCAATTGCGCCAGAAACCACAGGCGTTGCTGGGCAAAGGAAAGCGGCAATTCCTGATCTCGCGAAACGGGTACAATGGGCGGAATTTCAATGCCCTGGCTGGCCAATTTTAGCTGGTCGATGATCATGGCCAAACCGGCGACCGTCGGTTTTTCGAACACGTGGCGCAGGGGCAAATCGATGTCGAAGCTTTGACGGATGCGCGAAACGAGTTGGGTTGCCAAAAGCGAATGACCGCCCAAATCGAAAAAGTTGTGGTTGGCGCCCACCTTTTCCACTTTTAGCAGGGATCCGTAAATTTCGGCCAGTACTTCTTCGGTGGGCGTACGCGGCGCTTCGTATTCCTGTTCAATGGCTTTTTGCAACAGGGTTTGATCCGGCGGCGGCAAGGCACGCCGATTGACTTTACCGTTCGGCGTCAGCGGCATTTCGTCCAACTGTACAAAAGCCGAAGGCACCATGTATTCCGGTAACTTGTCCGCAAGAAATTGGCGCAAGGCTTTATTGGTCGGTTCTTTGCCTGCCTGGGGGACGAAGTAGGCGATTAACTTTTTGTCGCCCGGTGTGTCTTCGCGCAATACCACGGCCGCGGTTTGAATATCGGGATGTTCGCTCAGGGCGGTTTCTATTTCACCCAATTCGATGCGGAAACCGCGCAGTTTTACCTGATCGTCGGCGCGACCCAGAAATTCGATGTTGCCGTCCGCTAAATAGCGGGCCATGTCACCGGTTTTGTACATGCGCGCCCCGGGTGCTTTGGCAAACGGATCGGGTAAAAAGCGCTCGGCGGTCAGGTCGGGCCGATTGGAATAGCCGCGGGCCAGGCCCAGACCACCTACGTACAATTCGCCGCGCACGCCGATGGGCACGGGCTGTAAAAAATCGTCCAGGATGTAAACGGTCATATTCTCAAAGGGACGACCGATGGGAACCAGACGATCGCCGGACAGGTTAAGATCACGGCTTTCGAAATAGGTGCTGTCGATGGTGGCTTCGGTGAGGCCAAAGGAATTGATAAGGCGCGTTTGCGGCCCGGTGAAACTTAAAAATTTCTTGTATTCACTCACATACCAAATATCGGAACCGGCGATCAAATCGCGGAAAAAATCCAGTTTTTCACCCGTCTCTTCCAAATGTGCGATTAAATTGCGCAGCACGGCAGGTACGAATTCGGCAATGGTGATCTTTTCCTTACGCATCAGGGCGTACAGTTGACCCGCTTCCAACAAAATTTCGCGCGGGGCCAGCACCAGCTTGCCCCCGGAGCACAAAGCCCGCGTCCAATCGCCGGAAAAAACATCGAATGAAAAACTGGCCATATTCAAATGCGAGCGGGCTTTACTGCGTAATTCGTAGGCCTTTTCCCAGGCCAGGTAGGCGTTAACCAGCGAGCGGTGCCGGATCATGGTTCCTTTGGCCTTTCCGGTGGAACCCGAGGTGTAAATCATGTACACCAAATTATCGGGATGCACGGGGAAAGCCGGGTTGTCATCCGGTAAGCCTTCGAGCGTGGCTTGCATTTCATCCAATAAAAGAATTTGTCCCTGAAATTCGGCGGGAATGAGTTCCTGCCATTCTTTTTGCGTAATGAGAATCGGGACGTGCGCATCGTTCAGCATGTAGCTTAAACGTTCTTGCGGATAAGACGGATCGAGTGGCAGGTAGGCGCCGCCGCTTTTGAGTACTCCTAAAACCGCCTGCAACAAATGGGGTTGGCGATCGAGCATGATGCCCACGACGGTTTCGGGCCGAACTCCCAAATTGTGCAGGTAGCTGGCCAATTGATTGGCTTTTTTATTTAAAATGCCGTACGTAACGGATTCACCGGCAGCCACCACGGCAAGGGCATCGGGTTGGGCGGCCGCCTGACGTTCGAACAGATGGTGAATGCACACGTCGGGTTCGCGCGGGGCGTACGTATCGTTCCAGTCTTCCACGATTTGCTTAATTTCATCCGCGGAGAGAAAGTTGACATTCAATACCCGCTGATCGGGATCGGCGGTGAGGGCTTCGAATAATTGCCGATAGTGACGCAGCAAACGTTTGATGGTGCTGCGTTCGAACAGGTCGGTATTGAATTCCACATCGATCGTTAAACCGTTTCGGCCTTCGGTAATGGAAAAGGTTAAATCGTGGGTGGAAGTGCCCATATCCACATTAATTTGTTCAAAGGCCAAATCACCCACCTGCGTGCCCTTCATGGGTGCGTTTTGTAAAATGAGCATGACCTGAAAAAGCGGCGGGTAACTCATGTCTCGGCTGGGTTGCAGGGCGTCCACCAAATACTCAAAGGGCAAATCCTGGTGATCGTAAGCGGCCAGCGTCATTTGCCGCTCGCGACGAATCATTTCGCGAAAAGAGGGGTTGTCGTCAAAACGGTTGCGCAAAACCAGGGTATTGATGAACAAACCGATGAGCGGTTCGATTTCCGCCCGATTGCGATTGGCAATGGGCGTACCGATGGTTAAATCGCTTTGCCCGGCGTAGCGGCCCAATAAAACGCGCAAACCGGCCAACAAAACCATGAACAGCGTGGCGCCTTCTTGGCGGGCCAAACCGTACAGTTTGTCCGTGAGCTCTTTGGGCAATATCATGCGCTCGGAAGAACCGACATTGGTTTGAATTTGCGGACGCGGTCGATCGGTCGGCAATTCCAACACCGGAGGGTTGGAGCCTAATTGTTCCTTCCAGAAGTTCAATTGTTCTTCCAGCACCTCGCCTTGCAAATATTCCCGTTGCCATTCCGCAAAGTCGGCATATTGAATAGGGAGCTCCGGCAAAGGAGAGGGCTTGCCCTGAGAAAATGCCGCGTACAGGGCGGTAATTTCGCGGATCAAAACGCCGATGGACCAACCGTCGGAGATGATGTGGTGCATGGTAATGAGCAGCACATGGTCGGTGGGGCCGGCCTTGAGAATGGTAACACGGAACAAAGGCCCTTTGGCCAGATCGAACGGTGTCCGCGCTTCGACCGTGGCCAGACGCCGGATTTCATCGTCCTGCCGGTTACCGTGCAGGTGGGTCAGGTCGACCACCGGAATATCGATGTGCAATTCGGGAGCAATAATTTGCAGCGGTTCGCCGTTTTCGGGCCAAAAGGTGGTGCGTAATATTTCATGGCGGGCAATGATTTCATCGATTACCCGTTTAAAGATTTCAATATCGAAACGGCCCTTTACCCGGATAGCCAAAGGGATGTTGTAGTACGGACTGCCGGGTTCAAATTGATCCAAGAACCAAAAACGTCTTTGACCGAAAGATGTGGGGAAGACGTACACTTCCTCTTCGTCAAAAGGTACGGCTTGTTCTTCGAATTCGGTCGTTTGATCCACGCTCATGAGTTTCCTTTTTTAGATTTGCCAATGATTCTTTCCAAAAGCGCCGCTTATCTTGGAATTTCGTATTGGGAACTGGTCCCGCTATTGCGGGGTTCCGTCAAAGGCGGTAGAAATTGGAATTGGGAACTGGGAACTGGGAATTGGGGACGTGTTCCCGATTTTTCTGCCTAAAGCCGGAAAGAACCCGGTATTTGAGATGCTGACTACCAACTCCCAATTCCTGAGACCTATTTCCGAATTCTTAGTTTCTCTTTTCTCACTTTAGTTCCTTCCTCCCGCACAACACCGGACATCCGGTTGCCGAGAGTTCCGCCTTTCGGGGAACGTATCGAGGCAACCGCCGGATCGAAGATTGGGCAACCCCGAACAAATTCTTATTCCCCTGTTCCTACTTCCCCAAATCCGAACGTTTTGCCTTGCGTCGTTCACGCGAAACGCGTTTGATTTGCGGGGCGGCCGTTTTTTGCGGTTGCAATTTTGCTTTGGCGATTTCCTCCGCCAATTGAGCTACCGTCGGTTTTTCAAACAGAGTAAGCAAGGGCAATTCTACCTGAAAATCGGTGCGTAGGCGCGACATGAATTGTGTAGCCAGAAGCGAATGTCCGCCCAACTCGAAAAAGTTGTCGTGAATGCCCACTTTGTCCAAATGCAATAAATCGCCCACAATGGCACACAGTTTTTCTTCCGTTTCGTCGCGAGGCGCCACGTATTCCGATTGGGCCATGCTGCGGTCCAATTCAGGTTTAGGCAGGGCACGGCGATCGATTTTCCCGTTGGGCGTTAAGGGCATGGCCTCTAAAAACACAAAGGCGGTAGGCACCATGTAATCGGGCAATTGCCGGCTTAGTTTGTCCCGTAACTCGGCTACGCTCGGTTTGGGGTCGTCACATACCAGATACGCCGTCAAACGTTTTTCGCCCGGGATATCTTCACGCACCAGAACAATGACGTCTTTGACCCGGGGAACTTCACGTAATACGGCTTCGATTTCACCCAGTTCGATGCGGAAACCACGCACTTTGACCTGTTGATCGATGCGACCCAGAAATTGAATGTTGCCGTCGGGGAGGCGGCGTACCAGATCACCCGTGCGGTACAAACGAGCTCCGTGACGCTTACTAAAGGGATCGGGAATGAATTTTTCGGCGGTTAAATCCGGTCGATTCAAATAGCCACGCGCCAGTCCTACGCCGCCCACGCACAATTCACCGGCCACACCGACGGGTACGGGCAGCAAGTTGCGATCCAGAACGTACAATTCGAAATTACCGATGGGCCGACCGATGGGCGGATCGTTTTCTTCGGCGGCATCGGTCTCGTACATGGAGGCGCAAACCGTCGTTTCCGTGGGGCCGTAAGCGTTTACGAATTGCCGGCCGGGCTGCCATTTTTTAACCAGATCAGCCGGACATTTTTCACCGGCGGTGACAATGGTTTTTAAATGGGGCAGAGCGGTCTGCGGAAAAACGGCCAGCACGGAGGGCGGCAGGGTTACGGTGGTAATACGTTCGTCGTTGATTTTTTGCGCCAGTTGTTCGCCGGAGGCCAAAATAGCGCGATCGACCAAGACAAGGGTTGCGCCGTTCAGCAAGGCCATTACCGTTTCCCAAACCGAAGCATCGAAACTGAGCGAAGCAAATTGTAAAATCCGGCTTTGCGCTGTAATGTTGAATGCTTTACGCTGCTCATTGGCCAGGTTGATGAGTCCCTGATGAGCCAGCATGGTTCCTTTGGGTTTGCCCGTGGAACCGGAAGTGTAAATAACATAGGCCAGATTTTGCGGCGTGATTGCAAGCGGCGGCGGCTGTTTCTCAAATGCCTCTACCTGCGACCATTCCGCATCCAAAGCCAATTGCGGAACCTCGAAAGATTTGAGCATTGGGACGAGCGCCTGTTGCGTCAGAAGAATTTTCAAACCGGAGTCTTGCACCATGTAGGCCAGACGTTCCCGGGGGTAGGTGGGATCCAGGGGCACAAAGGCCGCACCGGCTTTTAATGTGCCTAACATGGCCACAATCATCTCCGGTGAACGCTCCAGGCAAATACCCACCAGATCATCGGCAGCGATGCCTTTGCTGCGCAAATAATGAGCCAATTGATTAGCCCGTTCGTTTAGGGTGGCGTAGCTCAGCGTTTGCCCGTTGTGTTCCACGGCAATGGCCTGAGGCTGATTTTGCACCCATTGATTAAATTTTTCAGGAACCGTGGCCGTTTCATCGAAAGGCGTTGCCGTACGATTCCAGTCATACAACAAGGTTTGACGTTCTTCTTCACTTAGATAATCGATACGATCCACGATTTGATCTGCGTCTTCCGTAATGGCGCGCAACAAATTTGTTAAGTGCTTTTGCATGCGCAAAATGGTGGATTCGTCAAACAGATCGGTATTGAATTCAAAAGCAAAGTTAAAATGGTCCGGTCCTTCGGTAACCACTAAGGACAAATCAAACTTGGCGGAACCGGCTTCTTCTTCGGCCGAGCGCATGGTCAGTCCGGGTAGTTCAAACTGAGTTTGCGGTAAATTTTGCATGACGAACATAACCTGAAAAAGCGGGGAATGACTCATTTCCCGTCGGGTGATCAGGGCGTCGACGATTTGCTCGAAAGGTACATCCTGATGGGCGTAAGCATTTAACGTGTTTTCCCGTACACGGCGCAGTAAGGTACTGAATTCCGGTTGGTCGGAAAAATCGCTTTTAAGAACCAGATTATTGACAAAAAAGCCGATCAGGCGTTCGGTTTCCGAGCGGTTGCGATTGGCAATGGGAGATCCGACTAAAATTTCGTCCTGACCACTGTAGCGGTGAAGTAAGGTTTGAAACGCAGCCAGCAAGGTCATGAAAACGGTTGCACCCTGTTCTTTGGCCAATTGACGAATGCGTGTACTCAATTCGGAATCGAGACGCATGGAGACCGTTTTGCCGTTAAAAGTTTGCACCGGGGGCCGGGGACGATCGAACGGCAATTCCAATACCGGCGGATCCATGCCGATGGTTTTTCGCCAAAAATCCAATTCCTTTTCCAGAACTTCGCCTTGAAGCCATTCCTGCTGCCAGGCGGCGTAATCAACATATTGAATTTCCAACGGCGGAAGCTGAGGCGTTTTGCCTTGGGCAAAGGCGCCATAGCCCTGCGCAATTTCCTGCATGAAAATGCCCATGGACCAGCCGTCGGAAATGATATGGTGCATGGTAAAAAGGATTACATGTTCGTTGTTGTTGAGTTTAATCAATTTCCCGCGGAATAGCGGACCGTTTTTCAAATCGAAGGGCAGCCGGTTTTCTGCGAGCGTCAATTCTTTTAGACGTTGATTTTTTTCGCTTTCGGGCAAGGTACTTAAATCGACGATGGGTAAATGCACGGGCTGCGCTTCATGGATTACGGCAAAAGGCTTTCCGTTTTCGTCGTCAAAAGTGGTACGTAACGTCTCGTGCCGTTTAACCACTTCGCTTAAACTTTTTTCCAGCGCTTCCACATTTAAATCACCGATCAGGCGCACGGCACCCGGAATGTTGTAAAACGAGCCGCCCGGTTGTAGTTGATCCAAAAACCACAAACGTTGTTGGGCAAAAGAAAGCGGCAAACGTTGCCTGCGATCGATCTTTTTAATGGGGGGAACCGAAACGTCATTTTCTTGCCGATTCAATTCCTTAATGCGATCAGCCAATTCGCGAACAGTAGGATAGGCAAAAATATCTTTTAAGGGGATTTCCACCTCAAAGGCATCCCGAATGCGCGAGGCCAGTTGCGTGGCCAACAGGGAATGTCCGCCCAAATCGAAAAAGTTGTGTTCAATGCCAATCGGTTCCACTTTCAGCAGGTCTTCGAAAATAGTGGCCAAAAGCTCTTCGTCCGGGGTACGCGGAGCCACGTATTGTTCACCGGCCATGTCCGCCTGTTCGGGATCGGGCAGGGCTCTACGATCGACCTTGCCGTTGGGCGTTAAGGGGAATTTTTCCAGAGCCACAAAGGCCGAAGGTACCATGTAATGGGGCAGGCGCTCTTTTAAAAATTCGCGTAATTCCTGGGCATCAATGGACTGGCCATCGTGCGGAATGTAATAAGCAACCAGCGATTTCTCACCGGCTTTTTGACCGCGAGCCACGACCACCGCATCTTTTATTGCAGGATGCTGCAGAATTTGAGCTTCGATTTCTCCCAATTCAATACGAAAGCCGCGAATTTTAACCTGGAAGTCCACGCGACCGATAAATTCGATTTGACCGTCCGGCAGCCAACGGGCCAGGTCTCCGGTTTTGTACATGCGCGCTCCGGGCTCTGAACTAAACGGATCAGGAATAAATTTTTCCGCCGTTAATTCAGGGCGATTTAAATAACCGCGGGCTACACCCGCACCACCGATGTGAATTTCGCCTGGTACGCCGACAGGCACAAAATGCAAATCCGCATCCAGTAAATAAATGCGCACATTGGGATTGGGACGACCGATGGGCACCGTGGTCGTATCGTGCCGGTGGGCAGGATCGGCCTGAGCCCAGATGGCACCGATAGTCCCCTCGGTGGGGCCGTAACCGTTAATAAAGCGACGGTTTTTCATGAAGCGCTCGGCCAATTCCCAGGAACAGGCATCGCCTACGGAAGCCACGGTTTCCAAATGAAGCCGGTCTTCGGGCAATAGGGTGAGCAAAGAAGGGGGAATGGTGGCCGTGGTTACTTTTTTCCGATCAATAAAATCGATTAACTTTTCCGTGGAAAGCAAGGTTTCTTTGTCGATCATCTGAACTCTGGCGCCACCCAATAATGCGGAAAATATTTCGCTGGTAGCCGCATCGAATCCGAACGAGGCTAATTGCAGCATGGCCTTTCCGGCACGCAGGTCAAAACCTTCAACCATGTTGCGGAAAAAGTTTACCGCCCCGCGATGGCGCAAAAGTACACCTTTGGGCTGGCCGGTGGAACCGGATGTGTAAATAATGAAAGCCACGTTTTCCGGATCGATGGCTATTTTTAACGGATCGTCCGGTTCTTTCGCGATTTCCGCCCGGGCACTCGGTAAAGAAACAATAGTCATATCCTGCGCGGCAAAACGTTCCGCCAAATCATCGGCTGTAATTACAATACTGACCCCGGAATCTTTGAGCATGTATTCCACCCGTTCTTGCGGGTATTCGCTATCGATAGGTAAATAGGCGCCACCGGCCTTGAGCACGGCCAATGCCGCCACAACCGTTTCCAGCGAACGGGGTAAAAAGATGGCCACAAACGTTTCGGCTTGTACGCCCTTTTTCCGTAATAGATGCGCCAGACGATTGGCCTGCCGATCCAACTCGGCGAAAGTCAGGGTTTGACCGTTAAAATCAACGGCAATCGCTTCGGGGGTACGTGCAGCCTGTTCTTCAAATAATTGAGCGACGGTTTTGTCTTCAGGAAAAGTTTTTGGTGCACCGTTCCATTCGTTCAGAAAAAGGGAACGTTCTTTTTCCGAGACTATCTCGATATGATGTAGCGGTTCTTCGGGATGAAAAGCAATGTGGCTTAAGGCGCGTTCGAAATGATCGTGTAAACGCTCTATGGTTTCGGCCTGAAAACGACGGGCATCGTAAGCGATATCCAGAGTAAGGGTACTGCCCGGTGCGGTGACAATGGTTAAGGGGTAGTTCGTCTTTTCTACCGAACGTACGTCTTCGATGTGCAGGGGGCCGGCGGTTTGGGCTAACGTTTCGCTAACCGGGTAGTTCTCGAAAACCAGCAGACTCTCGAATAAGGGTTGTGTGCGCGGAACATCGCTCCAGCCGTGAATATCGACCAATGGGGTGTACTCGTATTGACGCATTTCGGCATTTTGCATTTGCAAATTGCGCAGCCAGTCTTTTATTTTTTGATTTCCGTCTATTTGCACGCGAATGGGCAGGGTATTGATGAACAAGCCCACCATTTGTTCCACGCCGGGCAGTTCGGTGGGGCGTCCGGAGACGGTTGAGCCGAACAACACATCGTTTTCACCGCTGTAGCGCGAAAGGATGTAGGCTAAGGCTCCCTGAAAAACGGTATTGACGGTTACCTGAAATTGCTTGGAAAAACGTTCGATTTGCTGTGAGAGTTCCCTGGAATAAACGCGTCGTATTTTAGGATAGGCTTTGGCCGGGGCGTCATTTTTACGATCCACGTGCAAAGGTGTGGGGGCGCTGAAACCAGCCAATTGTTTCCGCCAAAACGCTTCGGCTTTTTGCATGTCCTGTGCTTTTAGCCAGGCAATGTAATCGCGAAAAGGACGCACGGGCGGCAGATTGACGTCTTTACCCTGTGAGATGGCTTCGTACAGTTGAAAAAGTTCGCGCAAAACAATAGCAAAGCCCCATCCGTCAAACAACAAGTGGTGGTGGCTCCAGATGAAATAATGTTCATGATCGTTTAGTTTAATCAGCTTGATGCGCATGAGCGGGGCTTCGGTTAATTCCAGTCCTTCCTGTCGTTCGCGGGCAATCAGCGCATCGATGGCTTCTTTTTGTTCCGCGGCAGGCTTTTGGCTCCAGTCCAGAATTTCGAAAGGTAATTCCACTTCTTCGTACACCACTTGCAGCGGTTCGTCCAAATCTTCCCAGACAAAGGCACTGCGCAAAACGTCATGGCGTTGTAAAACCTGCCGCCACGCTTCGCGGAAGGCTTCGATATTTAAATCGCCCACAAATTTGCAGGCCAATTGTTCGGTGTACACTTCGGTTTCTGGTGCGTAAAGGGTGTGGAACAGCATGCCTTGCTGCATGGGGGAAAGCGGGTAAATATCCTTAATATTTTCGCTCATACGCCTTGTTCATCCTAAATTAGTAACCTGCCCAAAAACAGTAACATTACAAAGCGCGATTCTCTTTGGCAAGAACCGCGCCTTTTTTGCTAAAAGATTTATTGTTGTCCGATTCGATTTTAAAAACAACGGAAAGGCGAACCGGGCCGATTTTTTAATCGAATTCATTAAAGCCGGAATGGTAAGCGACCGCCTTTCCACGTTAAATGGGAATTTAATTCAAGCCTTATTTAACCAGAATCATTTTCCTGGTCACGCTCTTATTCTCGGCAGAAATTCGATAAAAATAAATGCCGGCCGGCCAGTCGGTTGCCTGTAATGTGAGTGTATGGTAACCGGGGACACGCTGCTTCAGCAATCGGCTGTAAACCGTTTGCCCCAAAACATTGAACACTTTGATCTGCACATCGCTGCGATGCGCCAATCCGTAACGAACGGTCGTGGACGGATTAAACGGATTGGGGTAATTTTGCAGAACGGTAAACTTTTTTGGAATACCGTTTAACGTGTTTTGCAAACCGCTGGTACCGTTCACGATGAAAACCACCGTATCGCTATCCGATTTGCCGCCCTGATCGGTGCACACAAATAAGACGGTATCTTCACCGCTCCAGGTAGGATCGTTTACCGTAATAACCGCCTGATTGCTGTCCTCAATGGTTACCGTGACGTTTTCGGCCCCGTCAACGGTCCAGGTGAGTAGCGTGTCCGGTGTGATGTCGTCGAAAACGTAGGCATTTAAATCGATCGTCTGGAATTGCTCGCCTTTGTTGATTTCCTGATTGGGAATATCGCTGACAACCGGCGGATCGTTTTCCTGATCGGGACTAATGCCGGCCTGCAGATGGAAATGAAACCAATGGTCGAAATGACCGTCTTCATTGTGGTCGCCGTCACCGCCTTCAATGGAACTCCAGGGCCAGCTACCCAGCGTGCCTCCCACTTCACGTTGCGGATCGGGATCGTAAGTTAAATCGCTTTTCCATTCGTTGCTGACCAAATGTCCCAAAATGAAAATATCCGGCGGGTTCCCCAGAGAATCCAACGGAATTCGTAATTCGTAATAACCGTCAACATAATTTAGATTAGCCATGCTGGTATCCAAATCGACCTTGGCATTCCATTTTCCTTCGGCATCGTTGTATGATTGGATATGTGCATATACGGAATCTTTACGATCGTAATCGCCTTGAATACGATAATCCGCATAAAACGGTAAAGTCCAGCTTTGTTCGTCGAACCACCAGGGGAAGGACGGCATGATTTGGGTGTAATAGGCACCGGTAGAATCGGTGCCGTTTCCGGATAAAGGATTATCGGGATGGGGATCGGTATCGATATACCAGAACATGTCCACATTGGAACGAACGGTGTCGTTCGGGGTGGCCAAAAAGGAACCGGAATAGGCTAAATACAAATAGTGATCGTCCCAGGTACAATAAGCAAAAATGGTATCGGTACTGGTGGGGAAATCTTCATCGTCGGCGAACGTGTTGCTTCCGTTAAAGGGAAGCGTGTGAAAAGTGGTAGCCATAACCATGGCCACACTAAATAAAATAAACGGTATTACATATTTCTTCATGGCGACCTCCCTGATCGATATTTTTCTTCCTTAAGATTACAAAAGTTCTAAAATAAAAAGTGTGATTTATGTGTCTTATCTCATTATTTTTTCTTTTTTTTACCTTTCTGTAACTGCGATAAAACTTTATCCAGTTTTTTATTGTCCAGATTGGCCAGGCGGAAATCCGAAGCGGTGAAACCGCCCGCCTCAGGCGATTGACAGTGTTTGATCAGTGTTTGTAATTCTTCTTTAAAAAAGGCCACAAAAGGACGCACGGTTTCCTTTTTAAACACGCGCGTACTAAATGTAAAAGAAATATTGAGCTTACCCGCCGTAACGGCGCAGGTAACGTCCAGAAGGCCGGAGCGTTTTTCCTGCGGATGCCGTTCGGGCCCCTTGCGTTCTTTGGCCGGTCTGAAAATAGATTCTTCGGGTAAGGCCTGATCGAACTGTCCCAAATAATTAAAGGTGAGCGGTGCATGGTCAAGGCCTTTTAATTCATCGCGCAGTAAAGCATCATCATTTAAATAGCGCAATAGGCCGTAACCGATTCCGTTATTCGGGATGGCCCGCAGTTGTTCTTTAACGGTTTTAATCGTTTCACCCGGATCGAAGACGTTTTCCAAATTCAAGTAGACGGGATACAAACTGGTGAACCAGCCTACCGTGCGCGAAATATCCGTTGCCGGTACAATGTCTTCGCGACCGTGACCTTCCATGTTTAATAACAGTGACCGTTTGCCGTTCCAGCGGGCAAACGCACGCACCAAGGCCGTAAGCAGAATATCGTTGATTTCGGTTTTGTACACAGGAGGTACGTCCGTAAGCAAGGCCTTTGTTTCGCTTTCATTTAAACTTTCGGCCACTCCTGCGGCAAATTGCTCTCTATTTTCTCCTTGTGGAAAATCGGAAAACCATTGCGGTTGGGGATAGTGAGCCACACGACGCCAAAAATCGGCCTCGGCTACTATCGAGGAACTGTTGGCAATATCCTGCAATTTTTGCGCCCATTCCTTAAACGAAGTGGTCTTGGGAGGCAAGGCGATGGTCTTACCGGTTGCCGCCTGACGATAGGCGGCCTGCACATCTTCTAAAATAATACGCCAGGAAATACCGTCCATGGCCAGGTGGTGCACCACAATCAATAGACGGTGGGGCAGTGTACCTGTGTTAAAATAGGCCATGCGCAGCAGACATCCTTCTTGTAAATCGAACGAAGCTTGTAGTTTAGCTGCCTGGTTTTCAATGGCCTGGCGCTGTTCTTCTAAGGAAAAGGAACGCAGATCGAAATACGAAAACGGTATATTGGGGGGCATGGGAGCGAATTCTTGTACGGGATGACCGTTCTCGTGCACAATGCGTAAGCGCAAAGCATCGTGATGTTCCAATAAGGCACGGGTTACTGCTTGCAAAATATCTGGATTGAGAGCTTCGTGCACCTCCAATAACAGCGATTGGTTCCAGTGTTCGGGATGTCCAAAATTTTCATCGAAGAACCAATGTTGAATGGGGGTTAAGGGCGCACGACCAGTCACCAGTCCCTGTTCGGCATGAATGACTTCGGCCTCCTGGGCCACAGAGGCCAAAGCGGCAATCGTGGGGTATTGAAAGATTTGCATGGGACTGATCTGTAAACCCTGCTGCCGTGCCCGCGCAATAACCTGAATACTTAAAATGGAATCGCCGCCCAATTCAAAAAAGTTGTCTTCCACGCCGACCTCTTTAAGCCCTAAAACTTGTTGCCATATTTCGCTGAGTAGGCGTTCTTTTTCATTACGTGGAGCAACGAATGCCCGTTTGCGTTCTTGCGGAACTTCCGTGGGTTCCGGCAGGGCCCGGCGATCGATTTTGCCGCTGGGCAAATAGGGCAGGGCCTTCATTTTAACAAAGGCGGCCGGTACCATGTAATTGGGTAAACGTTCGGCCAGGGTTTTACGAATGGCTGCCGTATCGGCCTGCGAATTTTCCTTAAAAACCAAATAAGCAATTAATTGCTTGTTTCCACCCTGTTTTTCGCGGGCTATGACAGCAGCATCTTTAATCCCCGGTTGCTGCAGAAGAGTGTGTTCAATTTCTTCCAGCTCCACACGAAAACCGCGTATTTTAACCTGATGATCGGTGCGGCCGATGTATTCCAACTGGCCGTCGGAACGCCAACGCACCAGATCACCTGTTTTGTACATGCGGGCCTGCGGCTGGTCGCTGAAAGCATCCGGTAAAAAGCGTTCTGCAGTCAAATCCGGCCGCTTCCAATAGCCCTGAGCCACACAAGCTCCACCTAAAAATAATTCGCCCGGAAGGCCCACGGGAACGGGTTTCAAATGTTTGTCCAGAACATAGGCTCTGGTATTGGCGATGGGTTGGCCGATTGGTATTTCGCCCAGAGCATCCACAGCGCTCAGCTCGTTGGGACATTCGAAAACGATGGAATCGATGGTTCCCTCGGTTGGGCCGTAAGTGTTTAACGTACGCACGCGCTTACCTCCAACCTGTAGCCACTCTTTGTAACGTTCGGCGGAAAGCTTGTCTCCGCCCAATACCAGTAAACGCAGAGTATTGGGAATTTGTCGCTTTAATTGTTTAAGCTCACTTAAAACTTGATGCCAGTAAGCCGTGGGTAAGTCCCAGATGGTAATGCCGTTGGCTTCGGTGAGTTCCAATAATTCCTGCCCTGAGATAAGAACCTCGTTACCGCGTAAAACCAACACGGCGCCGTTTTGCAAGGTGGGATAAATTTCTTCGCCTGCGGCATCGAAATTGACCGTGGCAAATTGCAATACGCGATCGCAATCCTGCAATTCGAAAATTTCGGCAATGGCCAAATTGTGATTAACCACCGAGCGATGATTTACCATTACGCCTTTAGGCGTTCCGGTTGATCCGGAAGTGTAGATGATGTAGGCGGTTTCATCTCCGCTGAATGCTACCGGGCGGTAGGCTGTGGCTGGAGGAAGATCGCCAACCTGATCTAAAAGAAGAACGGGAACATCACTTTCCGGAAGGGCGGTTTGTAACGATTTTTCCGTAATGAGAATCGCAATATCGGCATCTTCAATCATAAAGGTCAAACGTTCCTGCGGATAGTTGGCATCCAAAGGAACGTAAGCCGCACCGCTTTTGAGAATGCCCAGAAGTGCGGCGATTAAATCGGGCGACCGTTGCAGGCTAAGCCCTACCCGGTCTCCTTTGCCGATACCCTTTTGTTGTAGCCAGGCCGCAATACGATTGGCTTTTTCGTCCAATGCCCCGTAAGTTGTTTGCGTATCTCCGGCAATTATGGCCACTTTTTCGGGCTGTTCTTCAGCCTGTACTTCGATTAAATGATGAATCGCCATTGGCGGGAAATGGCGCTCGGTTGCATTCCATTCTTTGGTTAAGCGTTGTTCTTCTCGCGAATCGATTAACGAAAAATGTGAAAGCGGGGCCCGGGGTCGAGCGAGAATTTGCTCCACAATGCGTACAAAATGATCTCCCAGACGACGTATGGTATCCTCGTGAAAAAGATCGGTGTTGTATTCCAAACTGGCATTCAACCCGTTTTCAACTTCTGTGAGACCCAAGGTCAATTCGAATTGAGACAGACCGTTTTCAACTTTTAATTCTTCAATAGTAATGTCGGAAACTTCCTGCCGGCCGCCCGGTAAATTCTGCATCATGAACATAACCTGGAACAGAGGCGTGTGCCGAACATCCCGTTCGCTTTGAATGGCGTCCACCAATTTTTCGAAAGGTAAGTCCTGATGCGCATAAGCGCCCAAAGCGGTTTGTCGGATTTGCTGTAAAAATTCTTCGAATGTCGGGTCGCCGCTTAAGTCGCCGCGCATGACCAGCGTGTTAACAAAAAATCCGATAATATTTTCAATTTCCGATCGGTTGCGGTTGGCAATAGGTGTGCCCACGCTGATATCTTCCTGACCGCTGTATTTGTGCAGTAAAACCATGAAAGCCGCTAAATAGGCCATGAAGGGCGTTACTTTGTACTTTTGACAGAAAGCATTCATCTTTTCGGCCAGATGCTTTTCTATTTTAAAATGCACATGCGCACCGTTGGAGGTGGGTGTAACAGGACGCGGCTTGTCAGTCGGTAGTTGCAAGGGAGGCGAACCATGTCCCAAAACACGTTTCCAATAATCCAATTGTTCCTGCAAAACTTTTCCCGAAAGCCATTTGCGCTGCCAGGCGGCAAAATCTACATATTGGATTTTTAAGGGCGGCAGGGGATCGGCCTGATGGGCGCTAAACGCACGGTAAATGGTGGCCACTTCATTCATTAAAATGCCCATGGACCACCCGTCGGAGATGATGTGGTGCATGTTCAAAACAATGACGAACTCCCGAGCGGAAATTTGCAAAACCTTAATGCGCGTTAAGGGGCCTTTTTCCAGATCGAATGGGCTGCGGGCTTCCCGAATAATCAACCGTTCAATGGATTCCCGATCGGTTTGATCGGGAGGCAAGACCTGATGTTGCACGACGATGGGAGATTCGGGCAGAATTTCCACATGTGCTTTTCCGTCTACTGTTTTAAACACCGTGCGTAAGGTTTCATGACGCCGGGCTATTTCGTCGAATACTTGTTGCAAACGTTGCACATTCAAAGGACCCTGCACCCGAAAAGCGGCCGGAATATTGTACGATGCATCGTTCGGGTCCAGTTGATGCAGAAACCAGAGGCGTTGTTGGGCAAACGAGAGGGGAAGGGGCCCATTGCGATCGATGGGTACGATGGGTGGCTCTTCCAATCCTTCCTGTTTTGATTTCACTTGATCAATTGCCCGGGCCAATTCATGAACCACGGGGTGCTCGAAAAGCTCTTTTAAAGCTATCTCCACCCCCAAAGCGTCGCGAATGCGTGAGGTTAATTGCGTGGCTAAAAGGGAGTGGCCGCCCAACTCAAAGAAATGGTCGTTAGAGCCCACTTTGGGAACGTTCAGCAAATCGGCAAAAATCTGGGCTAAAATTTCTTCGGTTGGCGTTTTGGGTGCCACATACTCCCGTTGCAGATCCAGACGGTGCTGAGCGGGATCGGGCAATGCTTTGCGGTCGATTTTACCGTTGGGCGTCAGAGGAAAAGCATCCAAAAGTACAAAGGCCGAAGGCACCATGTATTCCGGCAATTTCTCCCGCAAGTATTCACGCAAAGCGTGACTGGTGATCTCACGATCTTTTTCCGGAACGAAATAGGCGGCAATCATGGCATCGCCGCGGGCATCTTTGGCTGTGGTTACCAGACATTCACGGACATCCGGATGTTTGGCCAGCAATGTTTCGATTTCTCCCAGCTCAATACGGAAACCACGAATTTTGATTTGATTGTCGATGCGCCCGATGTACTCGATGTCGCCGTCTTCCAAATAGCGGGCCAGATCACCGGAACGGTACAGCCGGGCGCCGGGCCGATTGCTGAAAGGATGGGGCACGAATTTAGTCGATGTGAGCTCCGGACGTTTCAGATACCCGCGTGCCAAACCGGCACCGGCAACACAAATTTCACCTGGGATGCCGATGGGCGCCGGTTGCAGGTGGCGATCCAAAATGTACACGGGTAAATCGGGAATGGGGCGACCGATGACACTGCCCTTGTTCATTTCCAGATCTTTTTGGGAAAGGGGACGATAGGTAACGTGAACGGTGGTTTCGGTAATGCCGTACATATTGATCAGTTGCGGTTGGCGGTCTCCGTGGCGTTCGAACCAGGGCCGTAAGCTGTTGAGTTCCAATGCTTCGCCGCCGAAAATAATGTAGCGCAGAGCCGTTCGGTACGGAGCTATACCAGCTTGTTCTTCCGCCTGAATCAATTGACGAAAGGCCGAGGGCGTTTGGTTGAGCACCGTGATCTTTTCTTCAAGGATTAGCCGGTAAAATTGTTCGGGCGCGCGTGCGGTTAGTTGTGGCACGATGACCAGACGGCCGCCGTAAAGAAAAGCACCCCAAATTTCCCAAACGGAGAAATCGAAGGCATAAGAATGAAAAAGCGTCCACACGTCGTTTTCGTTAAAACCGAACCAGGCATCGGTGGCCTGAAAAAGCCGAACCACATTGTAATGGGTAATCAAAGTACCTTTGGGCCTACCCGTGGAACCGGAGGTGTAAATAACGTAAATGAGATTATGCGGATTAACCGAAGTTTGCGGGTTTGTTTCGGGTTCGTTCGCTAGTTCGGGCCAATCGTCATCAAGTAAAAAAACGGATTGATCTTTGAGTTTAAGATGCGAGACTAATTTCGATTGAGTCAATACCAGGCGGGCTTGCGCATCTTCAAGCATAAAATGCACGCGTTCCGGAGGATAAACCGGATCGATGGGCAAATAAGCGGCTCCGGCTTTAAGGATAGCGAGAATAGCCACCAACAAATGGGGCTCTCGTTCGGAATACAAAGCAATAAGCTCATCCGGTTTCACTCCCTGCCGGATCAGGTAATGGGCCAGACGATTGGCCCGCTCGTTGAGTTCACGATAGGTCCACTGACGCCCTTCAAAGCTTAAAGCGGGGCGATCGGGGAATTTCTCGACCTGTTCTTCGAAAATTTGATGCACACATTTTTGCGCAGGGAAAGGCTCTGTTTGAGGAACCCATTCTGCAAGCAGCCGATGTTTTTCATCGTCCGTTAACATATCCAATCGACTTACAGACGTTTGAGGCCGGGCCACCATCTCTTGCAGAAGACGCACGTAATGGGCTAACATGCGGTCGATAGTCGATGCTTCGAACAGATCGGTGTCGTATTCGATATCCAAAAGAAAGGAGTCCGCAGTTTCGCTGACCGTTAAGGTTAAATCGAATTTAGCCGTTTCATTGCCCAAAGGTACCGGTTCCACTTGCAAACCCGGTAGTTCCAATTTCCCCTCGGCGGCATTCTGAAAAACGAACATTACCTGGAACAATGGTGTGTGACTCATACTGCGTTCGGGTTGCAGTTCTTCCACCAACATTTCGAAGGGTAAATCCTGATGGGTAAAGGCTTCCAAAGAAACATCGCGCGTACGTTGGAGCAATTCACTAAACGAGGGCTCGCCGCTCAGGTCGTTTCGTAAAACGAGCGTATTAACGAAAAAGCCGATTAAACCTTCCGTTTCGGCACGATTTCGGTTGGCGATGGGAATGCCGACACACATATCTTCCTGTTGGGTGTAGCGGTAGAGCAGGGCGTAAAAAGCAGCCAAAAGAGTCATGAAAACAGTGGTTTGATGTTCGGCGGCCATTTTTCGGGTTTGTGTTACGAGTGCACCCGTAATGCTGCTTTTACGGTGGCTGCCGCGGTAGGATTTGACCGCCGGACGGGGATGATCTGCCGGAAGCTCCAAAACAGGTAAGGAACCGCCTAATTTTTGCTTCCAATACGTAAGTTGCTTTTCTTTGATTTCGCTTTCCAATTTCTTCTTTTGCCAGACGGCAAAATCGGCGTATTGAATTTTGAGCGGGGGCAACTGAACCGGTTGCCCCTGCAAAAAACCGCGGTAGAGAATACTGAATTCCTTGACGAACACATTAACCGACCAGCCGTCGGAAATAATATGGTGCATTAAAATATGTAATACGTGGTCATTTTCGGACATCTTAATCAAATGAAGGCGCAGCAACGGGCCCTTGGTTAAATCGAAGGGACGATTGTTTTCTTCTTCCAGTAAGGTACGCATTTGCGCCTCGCGTTGTTCGGAAGGCAGGTGCGAAAGATCGGTTTGTTTTAAATGTAAAGGCATATGTGCAGCCACCACCTGCATGGGGGTACCGTTGATGGTGGTAAAAGTGGTGCGTAGAATTTCATGCCGTTTAATGATTTCCTTAAAGCTTTTTTGCAGCGCATCTATGTCCAGTTGGCCTTTAAGGCGAACTGCAGCGGGAATATGGTAAGCCGTGCTCTCCGGCTCCAATTGTTGTAAAAACCAAAGGCGTTGCTGAGCGTAAGAGAGGGGAAAGGCATTTGCCAAATTTCCTTTCTGTTTCAGCTTTAATTCCAGTAAACGTCGTTTTTCCGGCGAAAGTTTATTTAAGAGTTGTTCAATGTCTTTCAT
>CAZHIZ010000006.1:33522-36618 GCA_964532875.1 uncultured Caldithrix sp.
TTCATCATTTTCTTCTTCATCCAAAAGTCGTTTTACCTCTTCATCGGAAAGTTGATCCAATTCGGAAAGCAAATCGTCCAATTGAATGTCTTCGCGTTGCACACGCTCGATTGCTTCACCGGCCAGATCGGAATGGTTTTCGTCAATGGCCACGGCCAGTTCGGCGATGGTCGGTTTTTCGAATAAGGTGCGCAAAGGCAATTCCACATTAAATTGTTCCCGAATGCGGGACATGAATTTGGTGGCCAGAAGAGAATGGCCGCCCAAATCGAAGAAATTGTCGAATACTCCCACTTTTTCCAGATTTAACAATTGCCCCACAATGGCGGCTAATTTTTCTTCCGTTTCATTGCGCGGAGCCACATATTCCGTTTGCAGGGCACTTCGCGAAAATTCGGGTGCCGGCAATGCCTTGCGATCCACTTTGCCGTTGGGCGTTAAGGGCATGGCTTGCAAATGAACAAATAGCGCGGGAACCATGTATTCCGGCAATTGTTGTTTAAGAAAGGATTTCAGCTCGTTGGCTGCCAGGGAGGTACCGTCTTCTGTAACATAATAAGCTGTCAGGCGTTGCTCGCCGGGTTGATCTTCCCGCACCAGCACGGCGGCATCACGGATTTTTTTGTGCGCGGTTAATACGGCTTCGATTTCACCTAACTCGATGCGAAAACCGCGTACCTTAACCTGATGGTCGATACGTCCTAAAAATTCCAGATTACCGTCAGGTAACCAGCGCACCAAATCGCCGCTGCGATACATGCGCCCGCCGTTCTGCGCAGAAAACGGATCGGGCACAAACCGTTCGGCGGTTAAATCTGGTCGATTTAAATAGCCCCGCGCCAAACCGACCCCGGCAATGCACAGTTCGCCCGGAACACCGATGGGCACCAATTGCAGATTTTCATCCGTTACGTACAAGCGGAAGTTGTCTATGGGACGGCCGATGGGCGGTTCGCGATCGTCTTTTCCCGAAGCCTCGTACATGGAAGCGCACACCGTTGTTTCCGTGGGCCCGTAAGCATTTACAAATTGGCGATCCGCCGCCCAGCGTCGCACCAGGTCGCGTGTGCATTTTTCTCCGGCCGTGATAATGGTTTTTAATGCCGGTAATGCTTCGTGCGGCATTACGGCCAAAACGGAAGGCGGCAGGGTAACTGTACTGACATTTTGTTCTTTTAACACGGAAAGCAGTCCCTGACCGGTAAGCAACAGTTCCTGATCGGTCAGAACTAAAGTCGCTCCGTTGAGCAGGGCCATGACCGTTTCCCATACCGAAGCGTCAAAACTCAAAGAAGCGAATTGTAAAATGCGGCTTTGGTTGGTCAGGTGAAAAGCGCGTTTTTGGGCATTGGCCAGATTGCACAACCCGCGATGGGCCAACAACGTTCCCTTGGGTTTTCCGGTGGATCCGGAAGTGTAAATAACATAGGCTAAATTTCGGGCATCGACGGGGCGATCCGGGTTTTCTCCGGAATAGCCCTCGATTTTGGCCTGCTCCTTTTGCGGAATGATGGCTTGCACCGCGCCCAGAGGCAGGGTTTGGGCCAGTGTCTCCGTCGTAATGAGAAAACGCAATCCGGAATCTTCGATCATGTAACGGATGCGTTCCGGCGGGTAGGCGGGATCGATATTCAGAAAAGCGGCGCCCGCTTTAAGAATGGCTAAAATAGCCGTGGGAACTGCCAGACCGCGCGGCAGGCTGATACCCACGATTTCATCCCGGCCAACACCCTGGTCGATTAAATAATGCGCCAATTGATTGGCCCTGGCGTTCAGTTCGGCGTAGGTTAAAATTTGCTCACCGTATTGGGCCGCGGGATGATCCGGCTGTTTATCCACCCATTGTTCGAAAAGCCGGTGAACGGTTGTCTCATCCGGGAAGGGCCGTTCGGTGGCGTTCCATTTATTCAGCAGCAATTCTTTTTCGTTTGTTGTCAGAAAATCAATGGCATCGATCGGCTGAGCGGGTTGGCGCACGACAGCCGTTAGCAGATTGCGGAAATGCTCCATCATGCGCCGAATGGTAGATTCTTCAAATAAATCCGTATTGAATTCCCAAAATGTAGTAAGGCCCTGTTCGCTTTCGCTGGCGTACACCGTCAGATCGTATTTGGAAGTGGGGTTTTCCGGAGGAAACGGTTCAATAGTCAAATCTTTCAGTTGTAAACGATCGAACGGCGCATTTTGTAAAATAAACGCCACCTGAAAAAGAGGCGATCGACTCATATCGCGTTCGGGTTGCAGGGCTTCCACTAATTGCTCGAAAGGTAAATCCTGATGGGCGTATGCTTGCAGGGTATTTTCCCGGACTTGTTTTAAAAGATTTTTAAAATCTCCGGCCTGAGAAAAATCGGCTTTAAAAACCAGGGTATTCACAAAGAAACCGATCAGATTTTCCGTTTCCGAACGGGTACGGTTGGCAATGGGGGAACCGACTAAAATTTGTTCCTGTCTCGTGTAACGATGTAAAAGACTTTGAAAAGCGGCCAATAAGGTCATAAACAAAGTGGCGCCTTGTTTTTGGCTGAACGTTTGAATCTGTTGCGCCAGCTCTGCCGGTAAATCGTAGCGAACGGACTTGCCGTTAAATGTTTGCATGGCCGGGCGCGGGTGATCGGTGGGTAAATCCAGTACGGGCGGCTTGGTTCCGAGGTAACTCTTCCAGAAATCGAGTTGTTTTTGCAATACCTCACCCTGCAAATAATTGCGCTGCCAAACGGCGTAGTCGGCATATTGGATGGGCAACTGCTCCAAAGGTGAAGGTTCCCCCCGCGAAAAGGCATTGTACAGGGTTGCCAGTTCGCGAATCAGTACGCCCATGGACCAGCCGTCGGTGATAATATGATGCAAGTTGAACAGGATCAAATGGTCATTTGCCTCGAATTTAATCAGATGCAGGCGAAAGAGCGGGCCTCGGGACAAATCGAAAGGCGTAACGGCTTCCTGACGTGCTATTTCGCGGGCCCGTGTTTCTTTTTCTTCCTGGGCCAAATGGCTCAAATCGGTGATTGGTAAATCCACCGCAACGGTTTCGTGAATGATTTGAACCGGATCCCCGTCCTGTTCGTCAAATGTGGTACGCAGCACTTCGTGGCG
>CAZHIZ010000006.1:36718-54237 GCA_964532875.1 uncultured Caldithrix sp.
CTAAAACGGGTGTTTCGAAGATTTGGCGTAGCGGTAATTCGATGCCGAAGGCCTCGCGAATGCGCGAAATCAATTGCGTGGCCATCAGAGAATGGCCGCCCAAATCAAAAAAATTGTCGCTGCGGCCCACTTCGGTCACTTTAAGAATATTTTTCCACAAAGTAGCCAACAGCTCTTCGGTCGGCGTACGCGGCGCTATTTTTTCCCGGCCGCCCAAATCGCTTTCCTGCGGTTTGGGAAAGGCCCGCAGCAGAATTTTACCCGAAACCGTCGTGGGAAAGGATTCCAGAAAAACATAAGCACCGGGCACCATGTAATCCGGCAAACGATTTTTTAAAAAGGAACGTAATTCGGATCGTTCGGGTGTCTTTCCCAAATCACGGGGAATGCAATAGGCGACTAACATGGGATTATCCGGATCATCCCGGCGAAGCAAAACAACCGCATCTTTAATTTGGGCATGGGTGCGCAAGGCACTTTCAATTTCGCCTAATTCAATGCGGAATCCGCGTAGCTTGATTTGATGATCGATACGTCCCAAAAATTCCAGCATCCCATCCGGTCGCCAGCGCACTAAGTCGCCCGTGCGATATAACCGTTCTCCCGGCGTTGTGCCGAAAGGGTTGGGTACAAAGGACAGGGCCGTTAAATCCGGCCGTTTCCAATAACCGCGGGCCAATCCGGCACCGGCCACACACAGTTCTCCGGGTGCACCCAAGGGAAGCGGCTGTAAATTTTCGTCAAGAACGTAGAATTGAGTGTTGGCTAATGCACGTCCGATGGTGGGCCGGCTTCCGGCCGAAGAAACGGGAGTTATGGAGGCATCAACGGTACATTCCGTAGGACCGTACATATTGAAAAAGTGAATCTTTTGAGCCGTGCGCAGCTTTTGCCACAAAGCATCGTCCAGGGCTTCACCACCGGTGGTAAAAACAGACGGTTTCCAGCCTTTCTCCTCTAAAAAACCAGCCTCGAGCATCAATTTTAATTGCGAAGGTACGGCATCACCGCTATCGATTTTGTGGTCGCGGAAAAATCGTATTAAGGCCTGTCCGTCACCGCGAATTTCTTCGGGAATGATGTGTAATTCATGCCCGTACATCATCATGA
Source organism: uncultured Caldithrix sp. (assembly GCA_964532875.1). GTDB lineage: Bacteria > Calditrichota > Calditrichia > Calditrichales > Calditrichaceae > Caldithrix. The sequence continues at coordinate 37,829 of CAZHIZ010000006.1, forward strand.
TCAGGCGTTGCATGGAAGCATCGAACACAATAGGGGCATTCAAGCTGATGCGCAAAGGAAAGGCATCGAATCGTCCGTAAATGGCCTGATTCAAATTGGCGGCCAGGTTCATCACCGAACGATGTTCGACCATGACTCCTTTTGGCTTTCCCGTGGAACCGGAAGTGTAAATAATGTAGGCCGTATTGCGGGCATTGGTGCGTAACGGCGGATTGCTTTCTTCCTTAGGAGACGAAGGGGGTAAGGGGGCATTCAGCACAAGCGTTTGAACCGGAAGGCCCTGCAAGGAAGCTTGATTGTTTTGTAAGGTCAAAACTAATTTCATCCCGGTGTCGTCAATGATGAATTGCAAACGTTCACGCGGATAATCCGGAGCCATAGGTACGTAAGTTCCGCCGGCTTTCAAAATGGCCAGCAGCCCGACGATCATTTCCGGAGATCGGTCCAGACAAAGTCCGACGGGCGTTTCCGGTCCCACGCCTTGACGCATCAAATAATGCGCCACGACATTGGCCTTTCGATTAAGCTTTTCGAATGTTAACGTTTTGTCTTTGAAAACCAGCGCCGTATTCTGCGGGTATCGGGCAGCGGTTTGTTCGAATTTTTGTTGAATGCACACATCTTTTTCAAACGGTAATTCGGAACGATTCCATTCGAAAAGCACGGTTTGACGTTCTTGTTCATCGGAAACGGGAATGGCATTTACCCTGCCTTGAGGTCGTTTTGCCATAAAAGTAAGGATAGATTGCAATTGTTTGGCCAGAATTTTAACCTGCTTGTCATCCAGGCGGGCTGCATCAAAAGCCAATTTTACGGAAAGTCGGCCTTTGAAGGTAGCGATTAAAGAAAGCGGGTAGTTACTTCGTTCGTACGAAGAAATATCGGAAAAGCGAACACTACCGGGCAGGCGCTGCATGGAAGCATCCACGGGATAATTTTCAAAAACGACCAGTGTGTCGAAAAGGGAAAGATCATGAGGCAGACCTGTCCAGCGCTGAATATCCACCAGCGGTGTGTATTCCACTTCGCGCGTGCGGGCCGCTTGCCTTTGCAAATCTTTCAATACGTCTTCCACGGTTTGATGAGAACCGAAACGCACGCGTACGGGCAGAGTGTTAATGAACATACCCACCATATTTTCCACCCCTTTTAATTCGGGCGGACGTCCGGAGAAGGTGGCCCCGAAAACCACATCGTTTTGACGTAAATAACGCGCAAGCAAAAAGCCCCAGGCCGCCTGTACAAATGTATTGACGGTGATTTGTAAAGAACGGGCCGTATTTTGTAATTGCTGCGATATCTCTTGAGAAAGTTCAAAAATAATGTGCGCCCGTTCATCCGCTTGATCCGCTTTTTGCTTTGAAATAATCAACAGCGGTTCGGGGATGTAATCGGCCAGCAAATCCTGCCAGTAACGGCGGGCCTTGTTGACATCTTGCTTTTGTAACCAGTTAATGTAGTCGCGATAGGGACGAACCGGCGGCAATTGCACCGTTTGCCCCTGACGTTTGGCTTCGTAAATTAAAAAGGCTTCTTTCAGGATGATGGGCATGGACCAGCCGTCGGCCAGCAAATGATGAAAAGACCAGATAAACTGGTACAAATCATCGCGTAAACGGATTAAATGGAAACGTAATAAGGGAGCTTTGTTCAGTTGAAATCCCTTTTGGCGATCGGAGACGGCGTATTCCCGCAAGCGTCGCTTTTGCTCTTCTTCGGAAAGATGGCGCCAATCTTGCCGGATCAATGTAATATTCACCTTGCGTTGCACAACCTGCAGCATGCGATCCAGATTTTTCCACACAAACGAAGTGCGCAAAGCACTGTGTCGTTGAACCACCGTTTGCCAGGCCGCTTCAAAACTCGGAATGTCCAATTCTCCGTGCAGCTTTAGCGAAAATTGTTCGAAGTAGGTAGCCGATTGTGGATTGTAAACGTAATGGAACAACATTCCCTGTTGCAAAGGAGACAGCGGGTAAATTGCTTCGATATTTTTATTTTTATTGCCACTCATAAATTTTTTTAATCCGTTTTTTGTTTAATTTTTCTGTTGATCGAAAACGATTTATTCGTGTTTATTTTTTAGCTTCAGGCTTTAACGGCCCGTACAATGGAAAACGTTTTATTCCAGCTCATCCAACAGGGCATCCAATTCGTCGTCGTCCAACTGAGCTTCCTCGAAATCCGAAGCGGTGTAACCGCCGGCCTGCGGAGATAAACAATGGGCGATTAAGGCACGTAATTCTTGCGCGTAAATTTCGGCCAACTGCGTTACGGTTTCTTCTTTAAACTGACGCGAGCTAAAGGAAAAATTCATCGTCAATTGTCCGTCGGTGATGTTACCCCCGATTTCCAAATAATGGACGCGGCGATTTATCGGCGCACGTTCCGGAGCCAACGCCGATATCGGTTTTCCCAGGCTCTCCTCTGCCTTTTGTGCGCCATCGAACTGCCCCAGATAATTAAAACCAATGGGCGGCTGAGCGGCCGTTTCCAGGGATTCTTTACCTTGCGGATTTAAATAGCGCAAAAGTCCGAATCCGATGCCGTGATTCGGGACGCGACGATAGGTCTCTTTTACCTGCCGGATCAATTGGCCGTAATCAAAGGTGCCTTCGTAGCGCAGGCGCAGGGGATAGCTAACGGTGAACCAGCCCACCGTGCGCGAGATATTAACGTCTTCAAATATGTCTTCGCGACCGTGTCCTTCCAAATCCAGATACAATTCGTTCTGGCCGCTCCAGCGGTAGTAGGCCCGTAAAAGAGCGGAGAGAAGCAATTCGTTGATCTGCGTGCCGTAGGCGGCCGGTGCTTCCCGCAAAAGCTGTTCGGTTTCTTGCGCCGATAGCGAAAAATGTACATTACGGGCAAATTCTTCCCTGTTCTCCCCGTCGGGGAAATCCAAGGGAAACGTCGGCGGTGTTTGCATGATCTGTTTTTGCCAGTAGGTCATTTCAGCAAACAGAGATTCCGATTGGGCAAAGGCCTGAAGTTTTTCCGCCCAATATTTAAACGAGGTGGTTTTGGGCGGTAATTGAATGTCCTTGCCCCCTTGCGCCTGCCGATAAGCATTTAGCAGGTCTTCCGTTAAAATGCGCCATGAAACGCCGTCCACGGCCAGATGATGAATAACGATTTGCAAAACATCGGCCTGTCCTTCCGGCAAGCGGAAGTAATCGACGCGCATTAAAGGCCCCCGGTTCAGTTCAATAGCGCTTTGCGCCTGTTCAGCCAACCTTCGCAAAAGCCCTTGCGGCCCGGTTTCTTTTGTTAAATCGTGTTCAAAAAAAGGTACGGTGTGGGGTAAGGGGCCTATTTCCGCACGAACCGTTTCGTCCGTTTGGAGAAAACGGGCCCGTAACATATCGTGATGAGCCAGGACGGCCGCCACGGCCTTTTGAAGCGCTTCGGCGTCCAAAGCGCTATTCAGTTCGAGTGTTAAGGATTGATTCCAATGATGCGGCGCTGCCAATTTTAAATCGAAAAACCAGTGTTGGATCGGTGTTAAAGGTAATTCGCCGCTTATGAGACCTTGCTCGGCATGAATCGCTACACCTTCTTCCGCCACGGCGGCCAACCCTTCGATGGTGGGATATTCGAAGAGTTGGGCAGGCGTGATTTTTAATCCTTTTTGGTTGGCGCGGGCAATAACCTGAATGCTTAAAATGGAATCGCCGCCCAATTCAAAAAAGTTATCCTGAACGCCTACTTTGGGCACTTTGAGTAATTCCTGCCAGATTTCCGTTAAAATACGTTCTTTTTCGTTGCGCGGGGCCACGTACGATTCTTCCAGACTTTCACGGTCGAACTGTGGTTCGGGAAAGCGTTTGCGGTCGATTTTGCCCGTAGCCGTAGTCGGGAAGCGATCTAAGGCCATAAAATACGTGGGTACCATGTAATCCGGTACATGTTGTTTTAAAAATTCGCGTAATTCGTTAACCGTCAATTCTGTATCTTTTTCGGGGATAACATAAGCCACCAGATGGTTGCGCTCGTTTTTCTTCTTGGCCAGCACAATGGCTTGTTTAACGGCCGGATGCCGATTTAAAGCATTTTCGATTTCTCCCAATTCCACGCGAAAACCGCGGATTTTTACCTGAAAATCAACACGCCCGGCAAAAATCAATTCACCTTTGGAATTAAAGCGGCCCAGATCGCCCGTGCGATACATGCGGGCGCCGGCTTCTTCACTGAACGGATCGGGCAGGAAACGTTCGGCCGTTAGTTCCGGTCGATTTAAATAGCCCAGGGTTACGCCCGCTCCTCCGATAAAGATTTCGCCTACAACCCCCTGCGGTACCGGTTGCAGGGCTTCATCTAACAGATAAATGCGTTCGTTGGGTACAGGACGTCCGATGGGAATGAGGCCGTATTCAAATGTTGCTTCGCTGTGCAGCGTACTCAAGTAGTACGTACTGGAAATCGTGGTTTCCGTGGGACCGTACACATTCATGAATCGGGTCGGTTTGGTTATTAAGCGGGCGGCACGCCGGAACGTTTGCACCGAAGGTTGCTCGCCGCCGGCAATCATCAACCGGATGGATGAGGGTACGGATTGATGACTTTCGTGGAGATAGTCGATAAAAACGTGCCAGATGGGAACTGGTACGTGCAGAATAGTGATGCGATATTGCCGAATTAAATCGTACACATCGGCTGTGCTCAATTCAACGGCGCTTTTGGGCAAAACAAGTGTGGCCCCGGAAATAAGCGCCGGGTAAATTTCTTCACCGGCGGCATCGAAGCTGATGGAAATGTATTGTAAAATCCGGTCGTCCGGTGTCATTTCGGTGATTTTTGCGGTAGCGCGGGCATGGTTTATCAGCCCTTTATGCGGAACGACCACAGCTTTGGGCTTGCCTGTGGAACCGGATGTGTAAATTAGGTAAGCCGGCGATTGATCCGTTACAGGAACCCGGGGATCCGTGTCCGGTAAATGACTGAACGAAGAGCCGTCTGTTTCGGGAATAATGAGGTGCAGGTTACGATTTTCGAAAAGAGTTTTTTGATCCTTTCCGGCGATAACCGTCCCAATTCCGGAATCGTTCAGGATGTAGTCGATGCGCTCCTGTGGATAATCGGGATCGATGGGCAGGTAAGCCGCCCCCGCTTTTAAAATAGCCAATAAACTAATCAACAATTCAAAAGATCGCGGCACAGATAAACCGACGATATCACCCGGGCGAATCCCGTTTTGTATTAAATAATGGGATAGCCGGTTGGCTTGACGATTCAATTCGCCGATGGTGAGAATGCTTTCGTTAGCGATTAAAGCCGCCTGATCCGGCCTGCGGCGGGCCTGTTCTTCAAAATGCCGGATAACCGTATCTTGCGCTTCCACTTCGATTCGTTGTCCGCTACTCCATTCCCGAAGCAGTGTCTGCGCCTCGGTTGTGTCCATCAGACGCAGGGCGCGTACGGGTTTATTCGGATTGGCGGTTACATCCTGCAGCAAGTTTTCAAAATGACGCAGGAAGCGCTCGATTGTTTGGGCTTTGAATAAATCCGTATTGTATTCGATCATACCGCGGAAAGGTTGATCTTCCACCATGGCCAGGCTCAAGTCGAATTTGGAAGTTCCGCTGTCGACCTGCAACGCCTCGATTTCGACATCGGGCAGCGTGATTTTTTGCAGCGGATTTTGCTGGTAAATGAACATGACCTGAAAAAGCGGGGTGTAACTGGTGTCCCGTTCCAGTTGTAAGGCGTCGATGATTTTTTCAAACGGCACATCCTGATTACTTAATGCTTCCTGAACCATCGTTTGCACCCGGCCGATTAAGGTTTCGAAATCGGGATTGTCATCCAGTTCAAAGCGTAAGGGCAGCGAATTGACAAAAAAACCGATCAAGCCTTCAATCTCTTTGCGCGTTCGGCCGGAAACCGGCGTGCCCACGATAAGATCGTTTTGCCCGGAATAACGATGGAGTAGAACGGAAAATGCCGTTAACAGCACCACATAAGGTGTGGTTTGCCAGCGGTTGGCCAATTCCGTTAATTTTTGGCTAAGTGCTTCGGAAAGCTGAAAATACGTTTTGCGGCCTTTGTACGATTGAACGCGCGGGCGGGGAAAATCGGTGGGCAAAGGCAACAGGTGCGGAGCCCCGGCCAATTGTTTTTGCCAATAATGCAGTTGTTTCTGCAATACCGAGCTTTCCAACCATTCGCGTTGCCATTTGGCATAAGCCCCGTATTGCAAAGGCAAATCCGGTAACGGGGCCGGTTGGTTTTCTTGCAAGGACTTGTAAAACAAAGCAATTTCGCGCACCATGATTTCCAGAGACATGCCGTCGGAAATGATATGGTGCATGTTGAGCACAAATACATATTCATGCGCAGACAAACGCACCAGGAGCGTACGGAAGAGAGGAGCTGTACTTAAATCGAATGGGGTTTCGGCCTCTTTACGAATTAAAGCGTGTACCGCTTTTTCCCGTTCGGCAGCAGGCAAATGGTTCAAATCGGATTTGCGGATGGTGATGTGTAAATGCGGTTCAATGTGTACTTTGGGTTGGCCGTCTACGGTTTTAAATGCTGTACGTAAATTTTCATGACGTTCGACTACTTGATTAATGGCTTTTTCCAGTAAACGGGCATCCAAATTGCCCCGAATGCGCACGGTCATGGGCATATTGTAAAAAGGACTGTTGGGCTCCAATTGGTCCAGAAACCAAAGCCGTTGCTGGGCGAAGGAAAGGGGCGGTACTTCGCCCGGTTTGAGCGGTTCGATGGGGCGAATGACTTTACCCAACGAATATTCCAGCTTACTGCGGCTTTCGTACCCGAAATCTTCCACCAATTTCCAGGTGATTTCGCCCAAATAATCTTCGCTAAGGGACTTTTTCCAACTGTACGCCCGATCGGCCGTAATGCCTTTGTGTTCATGAAAACGCACGTCGCCCAACATTTTGGACAAATCGTTCAAACCGTCGGTCATACGTTTGGAGCTGTCTTTTTGCGGCTCCAGCATATCCGGATGCAAATCGATGCCCAGAAAATCGCACATGGCCTTAACGGTTTTTTCCGGTTCGGTGACCAGGTCTTCGTAAAACAGGCGGAATTGGCGTTCTTTGGGAATGTCTTTTAAAAATGTTAAAATGTTTTGATGGCTGATCGTCCAGATCAACTCGGCCAATTGCTTGGGCGTGTACGGATGCTCTTCTGTGAAGAAAGGCGGATAAAACACATGAAGTTTGGCCTTTTCGAACGACGGGATGACACCGTAAGGATGGCGGATCAGATGAATGTAGCGTGCGTTCTCAAAATATTCTTCGGCCCGTTTCATGATTTCCGTACTCAGGGCATAATTGGGTGTTTTGTCCACAAACAGGCGGTCGCCCAACCACGATTGCATTTCCCTGTAAAAATCTTTCACGGAATAATTGTGATCTTCATAGTATTGCATGATGCGTCGCGCTTCATCGGCATCGCAATCCTTAATGGCCATAATGGCGCGAATGGTGCCGTCCAGCCAAAAATCGTCACGTCCGGTCAAATTGTTTTTGCGATCTTGCAAGGTATTGAAGTTGAGTAATTGCAATTCGGGTGGCGAAAACAATTTGGGGTGTCCGCCTAAAATGGCACGGGTTAAAGTAGAGCCTGAACGCGGCGATGAGAAAACAAAAACAGCCGGCGGATTTTTCCGTCTGTCGGTTAGCACAAACGGAGCGGGCACTTTGATGATTTTACGTAAATGATCAATTTCTTTTTGCCCGATGCGTGCCTTTTCTTCGTGATGTTCCACACGTTCGCCGGTTAGACGAAATACGGCATCGGGATAATCTTTTTTCAGCAAGCGTACCAAATCGGCAATGGTTGGCGCATCGTAAATAGCCACAATGTACACGTATTCACCCAAGGCATCTTGCAGGCGATTGACGAAGGTGGCCGCCTGAATGGAGCTTCCGCCCAGTTGAAAGAAATTGTCGTGAATTCCAATGCGCTCGATGCCCAAAATTTCTTTCCACATTTCGTAGAGAAATTTTTCCAACTTACTTCGCGGGGGGACATAATTTTGTGCCTCGTCCGGAGAAGTTTCACTCAAAGGATCCGGCAGCGCTTTTCGATCGACTTTTCCTGTGGGCGTCAGAGGAATTTCATCCAAGACCACGAAAAAGGCCGGAATCATGTAGTCCGGTAATTGCTTTGCCAGTTCGTTGCGCAATTTTTCTGTGGAAAAAGCGCTTTTATCCTGCGGAACAACGTAGGCCACCAGTTTCTTTTCGTCCCCCTCCCGGGGAGTTTGGGCAAATACCACGCATTGCTTAACCGAAGGCGATGCCTCGATGGTGGCTTCGATTTCACCCAATTCGATGCGAAAGCCGCGAATTTTTACCTGAAAATCGGCCCGGCCGGCAAAGATGATTTGTCCTTTGGAATTGAATCGGCCTAAATCGCCCGTACGGTACATGCGGGCTCCGGGAAATTGGCTGAAAGGATCGGGCACAAACCGTTCGGCCGTTACATCCGGACGATTCAAATAGCCGCGCGTTACGCCGATGCCCCCGATGTAAATTTCCCCGACAACCCCTTGGGGAACCGGCTGCAGGCTGCGGTCCAAAATGTAAACGGTATCGTTTTGAACGGGATTACCGATGGGAATCAAATCATATTCGAACTCGGCTTCTTCGCTGACGGGTGTTCGAAAAAAGGTGCTGGCAATCGTGGTTTCGGTGGGTCCGTAAAGATTGACAAAATCAATGGGTTGCCCGGCCAATTGAGCCGTGCGTCGTAAACGGGCTACGGAAGGCTGTTCGCCGCCGGCCAACATCAAACGTACAGAGGACGGAACAGAGCGGTTTTTCTCGCTTAAATAGTCGATAAAGAAATGCCAGATGGGAACGGGCACGTGAAAGATGTTGATCTTTTCCTTTTCGAGAATATTCAGCAAATCAAAGCCGCTCAATTCGGCAGCCCGATTGGGCAATACCAATGTGGCGCCGCTTAATAATGTCGGATAAATTTCTTCACCGGCCGCATCGAAACCGATTGTGATGTATTGTAACACGCGCTCCTGAGATTGTAAAGCATATTCTCTTCGCATGGCCGTGGTGTGATTTAACAAGGATAAGTGGGGTACCATAACGGCCTTTGGCCTGCCCGTTGAGCCGGAAGTGTAAATGAGATAGGCCAGGTTTTGTTGACTGATCGCCACATTCGGATTCTCATCGGGAAACCGGGCATACAAAGAGCGATCCGCATCCAAACGCAAAACATTAAAACCGTTGCGCTTAAAACGCGGGGCAAGATTCTCTTCCGTTAATATGATTCGCACGCCGGAGTCGTTTAACATGTATTCGATGCGCTCGTCCGGATAGCCGGGATCGATCGGCAGATAGGCCGCACCGGATTTCAGAATACCCCATAATCCGGCAAACAGGTCAAACGAACGGTTTAAACACAAACCCACCACGCTTTCTGGTCCGATTCCCTGCGATTGCAAATAACGGGCGATTTGGTTGGCTCGTTTGTTCAATGCTTTGTAGCTCATGACCGGAGCGTTTCCTGCCGGATTGTACAATTTTAAGGCCGGAAAATCGGGATGAATGGCCGCTTGTTCCTCGAATAATTCAACAACCGTAACATTTTCAGGCAAATGGACCGGTGGCTTACTGCTCCAATTTTTTAGAATAAAATTCTTTTCCACGGAATCCAAAATCGGTAACTGCCAGATGTTTTGCTGCGGATTATTCAATGCGGCTTCGATCAAATTCCTGTAATAGCGCATTAAACGCTCAACGGTTTTCTGCTTGAAAAGGTCGGTTTTGTAGCCCCAAACGGTGTTAATGCCCTCTTCGGTGATGTTAACGGATAAGACGAGATCGAATTTAATGCTGCCGCTTTCCAAATCCAGCGGCTCAATCTCCAGACCGGCCAGGCGCGTTTTTTGTAAGGGGGCATTCTGGAAATCGAACAAGACATTGGTCAAAGGATTTTCACTGGATTCCCGCTGAGGAAAGAGTTTATGAATCAAAAGCTCGACGGGAATCAAACTGTTTTCCATGGCATTAAGCACTGCCTGCCGTGTGCGGGTAAGAAATTCTGCTAAAGGAGGATTATCGGACAGGGTGTTTTTGATAATGACCACATTGATAAACAGACCGATCAAATTTTTAAGTTCCGCTTTGTCGCGATTGGCCACGGGCGAGGCAATGCGAATTTCATCCTGTCCGCTCAATTTGGCCAGAAGCAGAGCGAACATGCTCTGTAAAAACATGTAGGGTGTTAAATTTTGCTTTTTACAAAATTCCAAAATGCGCTTGCTATTTATCGGATTGAACCGGAACGGTACGTGTCGTCCCCGATGGCTTGTTGATGATTGTGCCGGATAGTCGGCCGGTAAATTGATTTTTCCTTCGGCTTCGGCCAATTCTTGTTCCCAAAATGCGATTTGTTTTTGTCCTTGAGGACTCTGCAAGAACTTCTGATGCCAGGCGGCAAAATCGAAATATTGAATGGGTAAGGCGGGTAATTGCGGCTGCTCACCGGCCAGATAGGCCTGATAGGCATGCAACAATTCGCGAATAAAGACAGCGACGGACCAGGCATCGGAAACGATGTGGTGGAAGGTCACGGAAAAAACGTGTTCCTGTTCCGAGAGCTTGAGCATTTGAAAGCGTACCAGCATATCTCGGGCAATATCAAAAGGTTTGGTGGCCTCCTGAGTAATGCGTTGAGTGATTTGCTTTTGTTGTTCGTCCTGATCATAGGCAGACAAGTCGACAACAGGAAGTTCGACGGACACCTCATCACGTAAAAATTGAACCGGTTGCCCTTTTTCGACTTTGAAATTGACGCGTAAAATATGGTGCCGTTCGATCAAATAATGCAGGGCTTTTTGCAAAGCCGTAATATCCAAACTACCTTTCAGACGTACCGCTGCCGGAATATTGCTTACGGCCAGGCCCGGATTGAGCTGTTCCATGACCCAAAAGCCCTTTTGCCCGAACGACATGGGGAATGAAGAACGGTCTTTCCGCGGGCCGATTTCCGATTTCGGTTTATTTTCTGCTTTTTGAGTTTTCCGTAATTTGGCCAGTAACAATTCACGTTTTTCCGGTGAGAGACCGGCTAAGCGTTTTTTAAGATCATCGGACATGTATTCGAACTCCTGTTAATCGTCGTACGTAATACGGTTGAACTTGATTCGTTTGCCGCGGTATTTGATTATTCGTGCCGATTTTTTTATCAATTTACACACCCTTTCGGTGCTTTCTTATGAAAAGTGCTTTCGTGACATTAATCTTTTTATTATCGGGCATTTTTTCTTTTTTTCAAGACGAATGATTTTCTTCCGTTTCCGTCTGGTAACCAAATTGACGGGCCAAATTGCGAGACGACTCGCTTAAGAAATCTTTACAATGATATTTTTTCCAGCGTGTGGCCGCTCTCGGATCGATATCGCGGTGTAAATAAAACTTGTAATCTCCTACCATCTGATGTCCCTGACGAATGCCGCTGGTCATTTTGTCGCCCTCATAAGGATGTAACATGGATTCTTCAAACGGTATCTGTAAAAAGCGACAAATAGCCTGCATATTACGGCGCGGATCGTACAGCAAATCTTCGTAGCGCAACCGGAATTTTCGACTGTCCGGAATGTTTTTTAAGAAATCCAGAATATTTTGATGACTGATTAACCAGATCAATTCGGCCAGTTGGCGACGCGTAAACGGATGATCGTATTTGAAAAAATTCTGATCTAATTGGGCCTCGACAAAGGAATAGATCGTTGCGTACGGATGACGCACCAAATGAATGTAATAGGCATTTTCAAAGGTTTCCTCGGCCCGTTGCAAAATGTTAAGATCCAGAGAATAGGAAGGGGTTTTGTCCACCAAAATGCGATCTTTTAAGCGAAATTGCAAACGACGATAAAATTCGTGCGTACTGATGTTTTGTTTAAGATATGCTTCCAGAATTTCATGCGCTTCCGATTCGCTGCAATGGTGTATTTCCATTAAAACGCGGATCGTGGCCTCCAGCCAAATGGGCAAGCCGCGGTCGGTAAAGAATTCCCGACGCTCCCGCATGGTGTTAAATGAAAGCAAATCCATTTCCGGCGGTGCAAACAAACGAGAATGGCCGTGCAGCATGACGCGCAACAGGGTAGAACCCGAACGCGGGGGAGAAAGAATAAAAATAACGGGATCGTTTTTCTCGTGCACCAGGGAGCGATTGAGAGAAAACGGTTGAATAATATTTTTAAAGGTTTGGATTTCGGAATCGGTGACGGGCGGTTCCTCGGCTAATTTGCGCCATTTCTGCTCACGACAATGGGATTCCGCTATTTGAATTTCTCCGAATCGTGCTTTGACCAAATCGCTGTAGTATTCGTACATGAAAAGAGCAAAATCTTTAACGGTCGGTGCGTAAAGCAATACGGATGGCGGGGCCGATTGTTTGAACTCGCGGCTTAATATTTGTAAAAATTCTTTTTCTTTTTGTTCGTCGCCACCCATGGAAAAAAAATTATCGTCAATCGTCAAATCGTCCCGATGCAGGATTTGTTTCCACAAATCCAATAAGTAGGCCTCCAGCGGGTTGGTCGGACGTGAATTGTCGCTGACCGTGACGGAATCCTTATTTTGCGTCTCCGGAGACGTTTCGATTTCCGTTTCGTCTTGCAACAATTTTTCCACTTCCTCATCGGAAAGACTTTCCAGCTCGTCTAACAAAGCATTAATATCTTCGGCGCTTTCTTCATCCAGATGGGTCTCCAACTGCAATTCGGCAATGTGTCGGGCAATTCCCTCTACCGTGGGGAATTCAAACAAACTACGTAATGGGAGTTCCACCCCAAATTCTTCCTGAATGCGTGAAACCACCTGGGTGGCCATCATGGAATGGCCGCCCAATTCAAAAAAATTATCCAGCACTCCCACGCGATCGATTTGCAGAATTTCCCGCACGATGGCCGCTAATTTCTCTTCCGTTTCACTGCGTGGCGCAACGTACTCGGTGGAAACATGCGCTTTGCTCAAGTCGGGCCTGGGCAGGGCATGGCGATTCAATTTACCGCCCGGGCCGATGGGCATTTCATCTATAGCCTGCAGAATGGAGGGCACCATGTAATCCGGTAACAAGGCCCGCAGTTGTTCGCGAACGGTTGCGCTGTCCACGTTTGCTCCGGCTTCCGGCTGGTAATAGCCAACCAGAATTTTATCGTGCTTGTCGTTTTCAAAAACTTTGACAGCCGCCTGTTTAATGGCGGGCAGTCCGTTTAAAGCATGTTCGATTTCGCCCAATTCGATGCGGAAACCGCGGATTTTTACCTGTTGATCCACACGCCCCAAAAACTCCAGATTTCCGTCGTTTAAAAAGCGTACGCGGTCACCAGTTTTGTAAACGAGACCTTTTTTCCCGGCAATCGGATGGGGGATGAAACGCCGGGCGGTTAGTTCGGGACGGTTCAAATAGCCTTTGGCCAGGGCCGTACCGCCGATGAGCAGTTCGCCGGGAATGCCGATGGGTACGAGATTTCCGTAACGATCCAGAACAAAGAATTCGCGATTGGCCCGGGGCTTGCCAATGGGTACGGTTGAACCCTGAAGATCGGGAGTTACTTGAAAGGTGCTGGCCGTAATAACCGTTTCCGTCGGTCCGTAAGCATTTAACAGGCGCACGTGCTTAAGCGGGCTTTTTTGCCACAATTCGATGCTTTCCGGATGAAACACATCCCCGCCGATAATCACCAGCCGCAGGCGGTTTTCGGGAAGCTGTTCGGGATGCTTGGCCCAATCGCGAATCAATTGTGCCCAGTAAGCCGTTGGCGGATTAATGACGGTTAAATCGTATTCTTGAATTTTTTGAGCGAATTGGCGGCTGTCCCAAATTTCGTTGTCGCGCATGCAAACAGTGGCTCCGGCAATCAGCGGCGGTAGAATCTGCTCGATGGAAGCATCGAAATTTAATGCTGCAAATTGCAGAACATTATCATCGGGCGTCAGACCATAATAAGCGCGCATATCCAGACAGTGGTTGACCAAAGGGCCGTGTTGCACTTCCACGCCTTTGGGCTTACCGGTGGAGCCGGAAGTGTAAATGACATAAGCTACATCTTCGGGATGGAGAGAAAGGGCCGGGTTTTCCGGCGATTCTTTTGCCAATTCGTCTTCAATTCGATCCAAAAATATGACCGGCGCATCGCTTTTGGCTTGCCGTCCGATGGTCGATTTGCTTAAAACAAAGCGTGCTTTGCTATCTTGCAGCATATATTGCAGGCGTTCCAGAGGATAGTCGGGATCCAGGGGCAAATAAACACCGCCTGCTTTTAAAACGGCCAAAAAGGCCATAATCATTTCTGCGGAACGGTCGGCATTGACGCCGACAATATCGCCCTTCTTTAACCCTGAGCGCAAAAGATAGGCGGCCAAACGATTGGCACCCGCATTCAGTGCCTGGTAGGAAAGGGTTTCGTCTTTTACTCGTAAAGCCGGAAGATCGGGTGTTTTTCCCACCTGTTCTTCGAACAGGCGAACAACGGAGCGTGTTTCGTGGTAGTGTGAATCCGCACGACTCCATTCCTGTAAAAGGATTCGGCGTTCTTCTTCAGTTAGTAAATTCAACCGACTTATTTGTGCTTGCGGCTGTTGGGAAATTTCGTTAAGCAATATGAGGTAATGTTCGATGAAGCGCTCCATGGTGGGCGCTAAAAAGAGATCGGTATTGTATTCCAATTTGCACTTTAGAATATCTTCCCCGTCGGTAACATTCAGGATGAGATCGAATTTGGTGGTCTTGTTTTCGATCTCAACCAATTGTAATTCTACCTCGGGCAATTGCAGCTTTTCTACCGGGGCGTTATTCATGACGAACATGACCTGAAAAAGCGGGGAGTGGCTCATGTCCCGTTCGGGCTGCAGGGCTTCCACTAACATTTCGAAGGGTAAATCCTGATGTTGATACGCCCCTAAAGTGGTTTGTTTAACCTGTTGCAGGAGATCGGTAAAAGTGGGATTTCCGGACAGGTCGGCGCGCAAAACCAGCGTATTGACGAAAAAACCGATCAGGGCCTCGGTTTCTTTGCGGTTGCGATTGGCAATGGGCGAACCCACGCAAATATCGTCCTGATCACTGTAGCGATGCAATAACACAAAAAAAGCGGCCAATAAAGTTTGAAAAAGGGTAGCATCCTGCTGGCGACTCAATTCGCGCAGGCGATTGGCCAATGGGGCGGGAATTTCGAACAATTTGAAATCGCCGTTGTAAGTTTGGTAGGCCGGACGCGGTTTGTCTAAGGGCAATTCCAGCAAAGGCGGAATACCCTGCAATTGGTCGCGCCAGTATTGCAATTGATTTTCCAAAGTTTTGCCCGAGAGCCACTTGCGTTGCCATACAGCAAAATCCGCATATTGCACATTAAGCGGCTGCAGGCGGGGTGTGCGATTTTGTATTATGGCTTTGTAAAATTCCATGATTTCGTGCACGAACAGGCCGGTGGACCAATTGTCACTGACAATGTGGTGCATGGTAACGAACAAACCATAGTCCTTGTCGGCCATTTCGATAAGCGTGACTCGTAAAAGCGGGCCGGTGGTCAGATTAAACGGTTTGAGCGACTCTTCCACGGCCAGCCGCAAAAATTCTTTTTCCCGATCCTGTGCCGGTAGTTGCCGTAAATCGATGCGTTCCAGCGGCACATGCAGTTGCTCTTGAATGATCTGATGCGGCTCGCCTTTTTCCTCGGAAAAAATCGTGCGCAACACTTCGTGCCGTTTAATGACTTCATTGAAACTTGTTTCCAGAGCCGCAATGTTCAAATTGCCGTGAATCCGTAAAACCGAAGGAATATTGTACAAGGGACTGCCCGGTTCCAGCCGATCCAGAAACCACAGACGTTGTTGGGCAAAAGACAAGGGGAAAATGTTGGTATCCCTCGGCTGGGGCAAAATGGCGATTTGGTTGAGATCCACCCCTTTCTCCTGTAACATCAGCTCCAGGAGCTCCCTTTTCTCCGGGGGTAATTTGGCAATTTGTTCGTAAAGATTCATGGTTACCTTAATTCGGGTTCGGTAATTTATGTTTCCATTTTCGTGTTAAATCCGCCCGGCATTAGCCGAAGGTCCGGGAAACCCACCCCGCCTTCGGCTTGCACTTCAGGCACCCCTCCCTGTGTTTGAGCACAGGGAGGGGAAGTTAAAGCTTCATTGTTTCAGCAATTTTTCCCGCCACTGGCCGCACGGGTTAGGCGTTAAAACCCACCCCGCCTGCGGCTTACCGCCTCAGGCACCCCTCCCTGTGTTTGAGCACAGGGAAGGGAAGTTAAAGCTTCATTATTTCAGCAATTTTTTTCGCCACCGACCGAACAGTTTAGGCAATGAATTGTTCTCAAACCTCCGCTTTAATGATCAGTTTTGGCAAAGAGCTGCAAAATTTATCTCCTCCTCAGGCACCCCTCCCTGCGTTAG
>CAZHIZ010000007.1:0-2319 GCA_964532875.1 uncultured Caldithrix sp.
GAAACCTTCCCTATGAGGGAAGGTGCCCGAGACGCATTGCGTCGAGGGCGGAAGGGTACAAAAAAGAAGAAAGACAAAAGAATTCTGTTGCTTACCCTTCCCTATTGCATCAGAGAAAGGGTTAGGGGATGAGTTAAAACAATGAGAGATTAAAAATCCGGCTTCCGACGGATTGCAAATCCGGTCTTCGACGGAACGAAGATGCGGCACCCGACGAATTGTAAATCTGGCTTTCGCCGGAGCAATTCCTATTTCCTCATTAAACCCGGCCGAACAAATCACGTAACCGGACGCGTTTTAAATTACCGAAACGGAGCTGCATTTGGATATCCGCTAATTTTTGTTCGAAGGGGCCGATATCCCAGCAGTGGTCATCTGGCAATAATTCCACAGGCGTTCCCTCGCTGTTCAAAGGACAAATATCGCGAAATTCCACCATTCGCCCGTCCGATTCGTATTCCACCCATCGCAGGGGGAGACCCTGCGTGCGGCAAACATAAGGACGGTGCTCGTAAATACGACACATTCCGCGTTTGTCCAAAAAAGCGCAGGCACCCTTAGGGTGCGGTGATTGGGCTAACACATCGGCATGATAATGGCGAATGTAATCGGCTTCGGCTTCGTAAACGGTAATGTTGTCAATGCAACAATCGTGACATCCGGCTTTGCAATGCATGCGGTCGGCGTTTATTTTTTCCAGAAGTGCCACCTGCTCGTCCACTTCACGGTAAAACTGATCCATGATTTCAATGAAATGTTCCATGGTGAAATCCTGTATCGGATGATTTCGATTTGCTACTTTTAATTTAAGAGAAAAAAAGGCCGATATCCAAGAAAAAGGTGCAATCAGTCATTAGTCGCTACGTCGTCCGCGGCGTCGGGCCTCTTTGGGGTTGATGCGATCCACCCAGCCGTCGCGACTCTCGGGACGCATGTCCAATCCTTTGGTAAACGGTTTGATGTCCAGTAAAGGAGTTCCATCAATAATATCGAGATCATCGACAAAAACTTTATTGCCTTCGACTCTTTCCAAACGTACCAAACTGAGCCCAATGGGATTCGGACGCTCGGGAGCACGGGTCGTAAAAATACCGCGTTCGCTTTCATGGAAGAACGGAATGAGTTTCAATTTGAAGTTTCGAGCCAAATGGAAATGAAAGACCACAAAAATATGCGAAAAAATTTCCAACCCCTCCAGTCCCTGAGCATATTCGGGAAAAATTTCCAAATAGCCTTTAAAACCCTGGGCATAAATCGGTTGTACGGGCGTTTTCCCCCGTTCTTTGTGCGGGCTGTGTACGAGACCGATGGGATGGTAAACAATTGTGCTTTGGGCGCTAAATAATGTCATGATTCTTATTCCGCTAAAAAACGGGCAATGGCCCGGCTGACTTTTTGTAAATTGCAACCAATTCCAAGATGCCCGCAAGGGCTGTTCAATATCAGCGTTTGGGCATGAATGTATCGGGCAAATTTCAAGGCATTAATGGGGTTTACCATGTGATCGGTGCTTACCTGAATGACCAGCACTTTGGCTTTCACGCGTTGTGCCGCCACCTTTAAGCGTCCGCCGAAGTCTTTTGAAACGTCGTGACGCAACATGGCCCGGGTTTGGGCTGCAAAATTGGCATTGGTAAAAATTTTGGGTTCACCGGCAAAAAATGCGGCGAATAGGGAATCCATTTGTTTCGGCTGGTAATGCCGGGCAATCCACTCCGGCGTACGTACCAGTAGCCGGGTAAAGGCATTCAACATTCCGCGAATCGTATCTGCCGGAATATGGTAACGGGTACCGATTTCCACCATATTCAGGGCCTGACGCCATTCCAAAATATCGTAAGCGCCGAATTTGGGCGTGCCTACGTAAGGAATCGCTTTGTCCATAAAATCGGGGTAGCGCACCATCCATTCGAAGGTTTGCATGCCGCCCATGGAACCGCCGATAACCGCCAAAAGATGAGAAATGTGCAAATGCTTGGTTAACAGTTCGTATTGAGAACGCACCATGTCCGTGATGGTGAAAAGCGGAAAACGGTTACCCGCCTGCAAAGTGCTGTTGGAAGGAGAAGAGGAGATGCCGTTTCCCAGGGCATCGACGGCAATAACATAATATTTCGTGCTGTCAATAAGTTTTCCCGGGCCGATGAGGCGTCCCAAATGCTTGCTTTGACCGCCGAACCAGGTGGGGAAGAGAATGGCATTGTCTTGTTGCGCATTCAGCCGGCCGTAGGTGCGAAAGCCGATGCGGCAATTTCTAATTACTTGACCGTTCTGGAGTTTAAAATTACCCAATTCGGCGAATTGTTGTTCACCTGCCCA
>CAZHIZ010000007.1:2419-13688 GCA_964532875.1 uncultured Caldithrix sp.
AAGGATGTGGCGGTTGAAGGCGGCAGAGTTGGAAGTTTAAGCGTCGGTTGGTTGTGCTGACTTGTTAAAGATAAAACGCAGTTTGCGCAAAAGTTCGGTTAGTTTAAATGGCTTTTGCAAAAAATCGACTGCATCCAGCTCATCGAAATCCATAATAGTGGTGTCCGTGTAACCGGACATGAAAATGAATTTACAATTCGGATTGGTTTCCAGAATTTTTTGTCGGAATTTTTTCCCGTTCATTTGAGGCATGACCACATCGGAAATAATCAAATCGATTTTATCGGCATGCAGGGCGTAAATTTCCAGAGCCTCGGTTCCGTTGATGGCTTCGATAATATGATAGCCGTGGTTGCTTAGCGTTTCCACGATTACCTGCCGAACCGTTTCGTCATCTTCGACCACTAAAATGGTTTCGTTGCCCTTTAGCTCATCCAGTAAAACCAAATTATTGTCTTTTGTCCCCAGCTCTTCTTCGGCTTCCGCCGATTTGGGAAAATAAAGGAAAAAGGTAGTGCCCTGACCCTCTTGGCTGCGTACCGAAATATGGCCGTTGGCCTGTTTGACAATGCCATAAACCGTGGCCAATCCCAGACCGGTACCGGAGCCTTTTTCTTTGGTTGTAAAGAACGGTTCGAAAATGTGTTCCAGCACTTCCTCACTCATCCCGCGTCCTGTGTCCATGATGGAAAGCAAGACGTATTCCCCGGGTTGTGCCTCGGGGTGCCGTTCGCAATATTCGTCGTCCAAATACACGTTGCGGGTTTCGATGAACAATTTACCGCCGGTGTCCATGGCATCTTTGGCATTAACAATCATGTTCATGATAATCTGTTCGATTTTGCTTTCGTCGAATTTAATGGAGGCCAAATTGGATGCCAGGCGGGTGATAATCTCGATGTGTTCTCCGATAATGCGTTGAATCATGGAGATCATATTGGTAATGACGCTATTCAGATTGATCGTTTTGGTTTGAAAGACTTGCTTGCGGCTGAACGAAAGCAATTGCTTGGTCAAATGCGAAGCCCGTTCACCGGCACGCCGGATATGGGTAATGTATTTTAAAAGCGGATTGTCCGCATCCATTTTCCGTAATAAAATGTCGCTGTAGCCGTTGATCACGGTTAGAATATTGTTGAAATCATGGGCGATGCCGCCGGCTAACATACCGATGGCTTCCATTTTTTGCGATTGCAGAAATTGTTCTTCCAGTTTTTTCTTTTCCGTAACATCGATTTGCATGCCCCACATCCAACGTAATTTGCCTCCCTGAACGTATCCCACAAAGGAATTGTTAAAATAATGAACTTCACCTTTCACATCCTTTTCAACGGTTTCCATGAACTCTGCCGTGAAATTGTTTTGCACAAATTCCGCCAGTCGTTCGACGCTTGTTTCCGGATTGGTGCTGAAATAGATGGGTGCTTTCCCGATGATTTCGTCCACGTTGGAAATGTGGTACATATCTAAAAAAGCTTGATTACATTCGCTGATAACGCCGCTGTGTAATATTTTTTTGGCCACCTCTTTGACCGGTAAATCCACAGGGATAGGTTCAGGGAATTCGATCCGCCAAATACCCACCAGAGCATTCCGAAAGAAATTCTCAAATTGGGCGTTCCGATTTCTCAGTTCTTCTTTGACGGCATAAAATTCGGTCAAATCGTGAATGATCGCCTGGACATAATATTTCCCCTGCAAATAGAGGGGCGTTAAACAAACATCTCCGATGACAGTTTGCCCTTCAGCCGTTTTAAATTTACAATGAAAGCATTTCCGCCCGCCGGTCAGGGCAATCTGGATGAAATCCTTTAATTTCGCCTTAATCTCTTCGGCCTCGGGAATAACTTGCAGGCAAAAGCGATCAAACTCGCGACCGATAATTTGATCCTTGGCTAAGCCAATAAAGCTTTCCATGGCCGGATTGCAGTCTAAAATTTTGGTTTTGTCCAATAAAAGAACCGCGTTGCGGGCGTTTTCGAACAGCGCCTTGTATTTTTCATGGGAATTCTTAAGCTTTTCCTCCATCAGCTTGCGCTGTGAAATATCTTCCACAATGGATAGAATAACACGTTGTTCTTCGATAAAAAAGGTGTGCGCATCCACATTCACGGGAATAATGCGACCGTCTTTGGTCACATTCTCCATTTCCACGTTCAATTGACCTTTGGCCAGCAATTCCTGTAATAATTGTGGCATGGCATCCCGTGTTTTGGCTGACTTTAAATCGGCAAAAGTGAGATTTTTTAATTCCTCCAGAGAATAACCCGTCAATTCGCACGCCGCCTTATTGGCTAAAATGCAGGGGCCGGGTGTCATGTTCGGTTTTACGGACCACAAAAAGATCGGTTTATTGGCCTTATTAAAGACCTCGAAAAATAAATGGGGGTAGTGCATGACAACCGATTCGCCGCTCAGGCGGCGTTGGTGCAATGGCACATAAAGCCGTAAGTTCGGGGGATGTGTTTCATTTTTTTCGGGAGTAAATGCGGTGTCATCCGGAACGGCTTTGGGCACGGCCATTAACTGGCTTAAATGGCCGGGTGATGTACCCTGAGCGGAAAACAATACATTTAATTGATCGTAAAATTCAGGGATGAATGGTTTAATGGAATTCAAATAGACCCGATGGCTACCGTTGAGAAGAAAATCTTTGCCCTGATAAATGGTTTTGAAACGATTGCTTTCCACGACAACGAAAGCAACAAAGTTTGTTTCAAAATCACGATCGATCAGTATGTCTTTTTCACCTTCCTGAGCGAAAATAAGTCCCGTAAAAGTGCGATTTTTTTGAGGATCGCCACGGAAGAATTCCTTTTGCCATTCGTTGAAACCAAACAAAACGCCGTGAATGATTTTGTAGAGAAAGAGTTTGTCGGAACGATTTAAATCCAATGGAATTGAGCGATCCGAATCGTTTAATGGAATGCGGGTGGTTTTATCGATGCCTTTAAAACCGGATAATTCAATGTAGCGAATGATCATCGATGCATGCCTCCTTCAAGAGTCCGAAAGAGACATTGTCCGATAAGGGGCATTGCCAAAAAATGATGCAAAACAAACGATCCTTCGTTTATTAAATGCGCTGAAAAAGCCACTACAGATACCTACCTACATATAGATATCTTCGATCAATTTTTTGCTAATATAAGAATTTATTGAATTCATTTCTAATTTAAATATTGCTTAAGGTACTGATTTGTAATTATTTTTGCCTTGAATCTTTTAATGGTTTATTTTCGATATTACGTATTAATGTTAACAGGTGAACCATGAAAATCGAAAAAAAAGAATTTTTTTATCTTTCCAATTTATTAAGCATTTCGCGTTTGTTTTTTATGATTCCCATTATTTATTTCATCCGCCAGAATACGCCGCAGGCCAATGTGTGGGTTATCGTTCTGGCCGTCATCGGAGCCTCTACGGATTTTTTAGACGGTTACGTGAGTCGCAAACGACATCAGGTGACGGATTTAGGCAAAATTCTCGATCCTTTGGCCGATAAAATTTGTCTTGGCCTGGGTTTGATCATTCTGGTGATCTATCGCGGATTTCCCGTTCCTCTGGCCGTGTTTCTGGTCTATCGCGATTTGATGATCATTGTAATGGGAGCGTTGATCTTTCGAAAATTAGGATATCCGACTCCGGCCAACTTTTGGGGTAAACTCAATACCACGGTAATAGCCTTTACCGGAATTTTATTTTTGATCCGAATTCCGGATGTCTTTTTAAATATTTTTATTGTACTGAGTTATTTTACGATTTTAGCTTCCGGTGTGGTTTATGCCAAATTGGGGCAAGATATTTTGTGTCAATCGAGAATGAGTAAAATCGCGTATTGGTCGGTACTTGTGATTTTAACCGGTATCGTGGTAGGTTGGTCTTTAAATTTTAATTTTATTTTGGTGAAATGAGCAGTAAAAAACCTTTAATTGTTGCACACCGCGGCGCCCATACTCTGGCTCCCGAAAACACCATTACCGCCGGAAAGTTAGCCTTGCAAAACGGCGCAACCGCTTTGGAAGTGGATGTGCGTTTATGTGCTACGGGCGAAATCGTGCTCTTTCACGACAATTTTCTCTGGCACCATTTTCGGCAATTAAAACCGGTTATTTTTACCGGTTTACCCGAGTTAAAGGAGTTGCAATTCAGTTTAACCGCCGAACAGCATAGTGATTCCATTTGCACCCTGGATGAATTTTTGGAAGAATTTAAAAATACGGCCCCGTTGAATCTGGATGTTAAAACGTTTATGACCGATTATTTTACCCTTGCCGATACTCTGGTCAAAACGGTCAGGCGGCACAATGTAACGGATCAGGTCTGGTTCTCGGCTTTCAATCCGCTTTTCCTGCTTATTCTCAAACGGAAATATCCCGACATTCGGGTGGGATATTTATTTCGCAATATGCCCTATTTGCATGTGCAATTGGATTTGATGATTCGTGCGGAAGCCTGGCATGCCCATTACCATTTGATTAATCCGGCTTTTTTACAAAAAGCAAAAGAGCGGGGTAAGGAGGTGTATGTTTGGACCATCAACGATGCACAAACCTTCCGTAATATGCTAAGCTATTCTTTCGACGGGATTATTACGGATATTTTAATCGATCCGAACGTTAAAAAAACAGTCGGTAGCAGCCGTTAATCTTTGGGAATGTCTGTTGAATTTTGCTGCAAAGGAATTTCTCGAAAACCGGTAACCATATTCTTGCCAAAAAGAAAGATGATTCGGAACAATGTTGAACATGAAAAATTGGAATGCCCGCATAAAACTGGAATTTAGCATTGTTTTGGTATTATTGGTTTTAATCGTTTTGTTCTGGACATTTCCCAAAGTCGGACCCGTTAGCGGCAAACTTCCGAGTGTACCCGCTCCGCGCATTCAAATGGTGCGTATTCCCCGAACCATTCAGAAAATGCGACATCAGCCGCCGCCTCCGGTGCGTCCTTCCGTGCCGGTGCCCGGTGACGATATTGACATGTTGGAAGAAATTCCCCTTACCGCATCTACCAAAATTTCGGGGAAGGGGCAAATAGAAAGCCAAGCCCCTTTGAGCGAAGAAAATTTGCCGTACATCCCCAGACAGGTGGTGGAAGTGTTGCCGCGTGTGGACGATTTAAAAGTACACGGGAGCGTCACCTTGAAATTGCTGATCGATACACAAGGCAAGGTGAAAAAATACAAGGTTCTTGCCAACACTACGGGTAATCCTTTGTGTGTGCAGCGCGTTATTGCTGCGGCTCGTAAATCGCGTTGGGAAGTTATTCAATTAAATGATAATAAAGTAGAATACTGGCTGACCAAAGAATATCGCTTCGGAGAGTAAAAAGCAGTGGTGCCGTTTGAAAGTGAATATGAAATTACATAGATTTTAAAACGGGCCACTCAACGTAATTAGGCGTGAATATGAAAGAGAAAACGGTTATCACTTACGGCACGTTCGATTTGTTTCATGTAGGGCACGTACGTTTGTTAAAACGCGCCAGAGAATTGGGCGATCGTTTAATCGTGGGCGTTTCGACCGATGCTTTTAATACCGCCAAAGGAAAACGCACCATCATTCCTTTCGAGCAGCGCGCCGAAATTGTGCAAAGCGTGCGCTATGTGGACATGGTGATTCCGGAGGAAAGCTGGGAACAGAAGATCGATGATATTCGCAAATACGGGGTCGATGTTCTGGTAATGGGCGATGATTGGAAGGGTAAATTTGACGATTTGCAGGCCTATTGTCAGGTTGTGTATTTACCCAGAACGCAAGATATTTCGTCCAGCCAGTTAAAAAATTCATTAAAAAATTTACTGCAAATTTCTCCGGCCAAACTGCGTGAAGCCATCGACGTACTGGAACAAATTTTAAATGATCTGGAATAGCTATGGCCGGTGGTCTGTTAAAATCCCATAAAATCCGTGCTTTGGTATTGTATCCCCTGTATGTTCTTTCCAGGTTCATGCGGCGCGATGCGCATTTGTGGTTGTTCGGGCCCATGAATCATGCTTTTCTGGACAATGCCAAATATCTCTTTTTACACGTACTGAGCGGGCATCCCGAAATACGAGCCTATTTTGTCACGGAAAAACGGGAACTGCTAAACCAGTTCAGGCAACAAGGCATTCCCGTATTGTACAAGTGGAGTTTAAAGGGATTGTATTGCGGTTTAAAAGCCAAATATTACATTATCAGCGCCTATGTGGACGATATTAATTTTTGGACTTCCGGCGGGGCAAAGGTTTTTAATCTGTGGCACGGCATTCCTTTGAAGAAAATTGAATTCGACATAAATACCGGACCTTTGGCCAGACGCTATCAGCAAAAACCGCTCTATTTGCGCCTGATAAAACCCTATTTTTATCGGCGGCCGGATTACGTTCTTTCGACTGCGCCGGAAGTAAGCCGCATTTTTGCCGGGGCTTTTCGTGTGCCTGTTGAGCGTTGCCCGGCTTTGGGCTATCCCAGAACCGACATCTTTTTTTGGCCTCGTGACAAAATCATCGACCATATTGAGCGCCGTGAACCCAAGTTGCTCTTGCAATTGTTGCGGAAATTCGAAGCGTATGACTATGTTTTGCTGTACATGCCCACCTGGCGCGACGATCGTTCCAATTTTCTGCAAAAAGCTTTTCCCGATGTGACCAGACTAAATGATCTGCTGGCCTCCCAAAATGCCCTGCTATTGGTTAAATTGCATCCTAATGACGTAAGTTTGCAAACCTTCGGCGATTTGAGTCATATTAATGTTTTAAAAGCCAAGCTCGATATCTACCCTTTGTTGCCCTTTACCAGCGCTTTGATCACCGATTATTCGTCTATCTATTTTGATTATTTGCTTTTGAAAAAGCCCATTATTTTTTATCCGTTCGATTTTGAGCAATACGTTCGTTTACGTTCATTGTATTTTAAATACGAAGAAGCCGTCTGTCCTCCGGTCGTGAGAGATTTTAATGCCTTGTGTAACGTTTTGACCGATCTGGCGCATTTGCACCCCGATGAAAAATACCGGCGACTTTTGCACCGTTTTTGGGCCTACCGGGACGGACAAAGCAGTGCGCGTATCGTGCAATTTCTACTGCAGGCCGGATCAAAAAGGAAAGGGTAATTTTTTTACGGAAAGCGATAACCCTCCCGAATGCAACAAGTCATCACCGTCCGCAATTCCCCGATTTGTTTCTATGCGAAAAATCCGCTAAATTTTTAAAAAGAAAAATAGAAAGGTTGGCGTGCCGTCCCTATCGGTAATAGTCAGTGTTTACAATCGATTGGAATATTTGCGTAAGGCGCTTCTTTCCATCCAGAATCAATCGCTGGTGCCCTCGGAGGTTGTGGTTTCGGATGACGGTTCCAGCGAACCGATTGTCGATTTTCTGCAGGAAATGGCTTCATCTTTGTCCTTTAGAATACGTTTGGTTCGGCAGGAAGATCGGGGGTTCCGTCTGGCCCGCTGTAAAAACAACGGTATTCGCGCCGCGCGTGAGGCGTTTTTAGTATTTTGGGATCAGGATGTGGTGGCTACGAAGGACTACTTACAAACCTTTTGGCAGCATCGCCGTCCCGGGCGATTTCTGGTTTCCTATCCCGTACGCCTGACCTCCCAGCAAACGGAACGCTTAAAAGAAAAAGATGTTAGGGCGGCCCGCTTTGATCATCTGTTGAAAAAAGAACAGGTGGCCAAGATTCATCGCCAATATCGTAAAGATTTGTTTTATTATTGGTGGCACAAGTTGCTGGCACCGCACGATCCCAGACCCAAGTTGCGCGGCGGTGTGTTTGCCGCTTTCAAAGACGATTTGGTGCGCGTAAACGGTTTCGACGAAAACTACCAGGGGTGGGGCAATGAAGACGACGATCTGGGACGCCGTTTGTACGCGGCCGGTATTGTGGGCTTTAATCCGTTTTACCGGGAGTTCCCTTTGCACTTGTATCATGAACCCTACCACCAAAACGGTCAGCGAGTCAATCGCGAGTACTATCGCCGCCGTCAGCACGAAATAAAAAAGGGAGCCTTCCGCGCCGAGCACGGTATTGAAAACAGTTTGGGGGAGGATGCGATTCAAATAATGGATGTGAAATGATGGAAAATCTTTCCGCGGTTATTATTACATTAAACGAAGAGAAGAATATCGGGCGCTGCCTGCGCTCACTGGATTGGGTTAACGAAATCGTCGTGGTCGATTCCGGCTCAACCGACCGCACGGTGTCTATTTGCCGGAGCTTCGGAGCACGGGTTGTAGAAACAAAGTGGAAAGGGTTCGGCCCAACCAAACGTTTTGCCGTTGAACAGGCCAGCTACGATTGGATTTTTTCCGTCGATGCCGATGAGGAAGTAACAGCGGCTTTGCGTGCTAAAATTCGGGCTCTCCTGCAAAATCCGAATCCGCAAATAGCGTATCGCATCAAACGCTTCCCTTACTACCTGGGGCAGCGCATTCGGTATTGCGGCTGGCAGAAGGACTATCCTTTGCGCCTTTTCAACAGGCGTTTCGGGAATTTTAACCTGAAAGCCGTTCATGAAGGCGTGGAGTTTAAAGGTACGGTACGCTATCTGCAAGAGGGTTTGAACCATTTTACCTATCCCACGCTTTCCGACCATATCCGCAAAATAAATCGTTACAGTGAGTTAAGTTTACAGGAAATGCCGGATGAGAAAAAAGGGTCTGTTTTGGGTGCCGTTTGGCGCGGCTGGTTTAAATTTTTTAAAATGTACTTTTTAAAAGGCGGATTTTTGGACGGGCCTACCGGTTTTGTTCTCTGTCTTAATTCGGCCTTTGGTGTTTATTTAAAATATCTCAAGCTATGGGAACGGCAAGGTAAATGAAAATTCTGCATCTGGAAACTTCTCTGGAATGGCGTGGCGGTCAGCAGCAAATTGCCTATTTAATACGCGGGCTGGTGCAGGCGGGAATTGAAACGATCCTTGTCTGCCGCCCACAGGCAGAAATTTACCGCTATTTTAAGGACCATGGTTTGCCGGTCTATCCTTTGAATATTCCCCATGGATTTAGCCTTTCCAAAGCGCGGGTTATCGCCCGATTCATGCAGCAAGAAAAATTTACGATGCTGCATGCCCATTCGGCGAATGCGCTCTCCCTAAGCCTGCTGGTCAAAATGTTGCAGCCAGGCATTACCTTGCTTGCTTCGCGCCGCGTGGATTTTCCCGTCAAAAAACCGTTTATCGGCGCCGTTAAATACAATAATCCGCTGATCGATCGCATTATTTGCATCTCACACAACATTGCCCGGGTACTGCGCAACGACGGAGTCCCTGAACGTAAATTAACGGTTATTCACAGCGGCGTGAATATTCAATGCGCACCGACAGGCGATTCCGATCTTTTGAAAAGGGAATTGCACATTCCCGCAGATCATTTTGTCATCGGTACGGTGGCGGCTTTAGTGGGGCACAAGGACTATCCCACACTTTTGCAGGCAGCCCGGCAAGTTATCGCCAAAAACGAGGGGGTGACTTTTGTAGCGGTTGGCGAAGGCGGGGATCGTGATGCACTGCAGGCCTTGCATCAACAATTGACTTTGGGCCCGCGTTTCCGTTTCGTGGGATTCCGCACGGATGTGCAGCGCTACTTAAATATGTTCGATGTGTTTGTTCTGGCCTCGCACAAAGAAGGGTTGGGGACTTCGGTCTTGGATGCTCTTGCTTGCGGTTTGCCTGTGGTGGCTACACGCGCAGGGGGTATCCCGGAGATGATTAGCGACGGGCAGAACGGGCTGCTGGTACCTCCGCGTCAACCGCAAAAGCTGGCCGAGGCTCTTGAACGTGTGCTGCACGATGCGGATTTAAGAAACCACCTGAAGCAAAATGCGCGCCGCAGTGTTCGGGCATTTAGCTATGAAACAATGGTGCAAAAACATCTGAAATTGTACCGGGAATTGGAAAACACGGCAAAGAAACGTAACGCTTAAGGAACATTTTCATCGAATGGAGTAGAAAGATAAAAAAGGATTTGGCTGCGATTAACCAATCAACCGTCCAAATAGAAGGAGGACCGAGGAATGAAATACGAAATCATCAAGCGGGATGTGGTTTTGGATGCGGAAACCGAAAAAATTATCGAACGCAAGCTGGAAAAAATCGAACGCCTGCTCGAAAGTTTTAACGAAGACCTGTTCTTCCTGCGCATCAATTTTGATCAGATTAAAAAACGTAAGCGTTTTAATATCCGATTGATGTTGCAGGTGGTGGGACGTTATTTACGGGTTAAGAAAGAAGGCCCGGATTTGGCCGCCGTGACGAATGAAGCTTTTGATGCTCTGATCCGGGAGATTAAGAAATTCAAGGAATTTTTGCGGCATGAACCCGAGTATCGTCGTAAAATACGTCCCAGTTACAAGGAGAAAATTAACAAAGCTCAACTTAAGCAGGAAGTGCAGGATGCTTTTGAACAATACGTGGAAGAAATAATGCCCCGTTTGTACAGCTTTACGTTGAAAGAAATTCGCAATCGCGTGTATCAAGGGCAACTTAAACCCGGTGATATTCAGGTGAAAGATGTCCTTGACGAAGCTATTGTTCAGGTGTCCGAAGCCATTAAAGAAGTAACGGAATTTAAAGAGAAGGAAGTGAAGAAGGCTTTGTATCGTCACATCATCAAAATTATTAATAAATGGACGAAGGAACGCCGGAGCCAACTCAGCTTGCTGGAAAAAACCATTCCCCCAGAAGAGATCGATACGGAATTGTATGAATTTTACCAACCGGATGATATTTTGCACGTGGAAGATATTATTCCCGACAATGTGGAAACTCCGGAAGAAGAATTGGAGGATGAAGAGCTGCAAAAAGCTATCGATCATGTGATTTCCATGATGCCCGACCGATGGCGCCAGGCTTTTCGTTTAATCGAATTGGAAGGCTTCTCTCCGGAAGAGGTGGCCATGATTCAGGATCGTTCCGTGGAAGATGTGCAAAAAGCAGTGGAAATGGCCCGTGCTTTTGTGGGCGAAAAGATGGAAGATCTGGGCTTTGTCTGGGTGGAACAGGAATAAAAATAAATGTAAAAAATTTTTCCCGGTTAAGGACGTTGCTTCGGCAGCGTCTTTTTTTTTGTGGGCGGAAAGAATGAGCCCCTTGAAACAGGTCCATGAGAAGGCACCAAGGCCAATAAAAGGGGCGAAGTTTCGGTATCAATGGAATATCGTAGATGTTCCATTATTGTAGAAACAAGACACCCTCCGCAAAATCATCTTCGTAGAAGATACATTATTTCCCATTTGCGCCATAAAATGGATCGTCTACGACGATCGGTTTGGTTTTA
>CAZHIZ010000007.1:13788-28152 GCA_964532875.1 uncultured Caldithrix sp.
CGCCATAAAATGGATCGTCTACGACGATCGGTTTGGTTTTAGCAAAGCGCAAGTTTTGCACAATTAATCAATTCTGTGCAAAAAATCATTAAATGTAAAAATTTTGCACGATGCCCCATTTTTTTTAAATTAGAACAATGAAGCTATTTTTCTTAATTCCGATTTTAATGGTTTTAAGCGCCTGTGTTTCCGACGCTCCCCATGACAATCCTCTGGATGCTCAAAACGGAAATGCATCGCTTAGTTTGAGTGGCAAGGTGCTCACCTATTATCCGCCTTTTCATCCTGTAGAAGGGACGGAAGTGATTTTATGGCCGGAGAACCGGTTTGCCGTCTGCGATGATCAGGGGAATTTCACATTTAAACATGTGACTGCAGGCCATATTCAAATCATGGCGCGTGCCGAGGGATTTGCACCGGACACGATCGCATTGGAACTGACAACATCGCAAACTGTAATTATGCATCTGGACGGTTTACCCGATTTACAATCGGTAGCCATTCGCAGTCATCATGTATCCCAGTGGTTTCCTGTGGAAGATACCTATTATTTGGAAATTCGGGTCCGGGCCACCGATCCCGACGGGAACGGCGACGTACAGGCCATTTACTATTCCATTCCCGCTTTGGATTTTGTCGATACCCTTGAAGCTCAGGCACAAGCGGGCGAATATGCCAAAGTAATCCCCGAAAACAAATTACCGCTAAATAGTCTTTCGCAACTTATTGGTAAGACATTTGATTTTACGGTTATCGATCAGCCGGGTTTGCGCACACGCTCGGGCGGCTATTTCTTGCCGCGTATTGTCCAGCAAACACCGCAGTTAATCGCTCCCGTCGGATTGGAAAAAGTGAGTGGCGATACGGTTCGCTTCGAATGGCAAAACGTGTATTTGAATTACGATTTTTCATTTAAAATTGAATTATTTCAAATCAATCTGGGTGTTTTTACGTTAATAACAGCCATCGAAGATATTCCGTCAACGGAAAGTAGCTATGTTTTTACGGGGGGACTTCCGTCCGGGCAATATTTCTGGCGTGTGTATATTGTGGACGAATTCGGAGATACCAGCGGTTCCAAAGAGGCGGCTTTCCAGGTTCCGTAAGCCGATAAAGTGCGCTAAAAAGGGATCGAAGCAAAAATAGAAAAAAGGATTGCAAAATGGCAGTGAAACATCCCTATCAAACGTTGTTGCGCATCAGCGAAGAGATTAATGCCATCCACGACATAAACGAGTTATTGAATCACATTATGGACGCAGCCATGGAAGCGCTTGGTGCGGAACGGGGATTTATTTTGCTAAAAACCGATGAGAGTGATGACGAATTTACGGTTGTTACCGCTCGCAATATCAGCAATGAGAATATCGATTATTTACGCGGTTATTCGTCCAGTGTGGTTAACCGTGTTTTAAAAACGGGACAGGCTTTAATTAGTGTCGATGCGCAAACCGACGAGCGTTTTGCCGGAGCGGAATCCATCGTTATGCAGCAGATCAAGTCGGTCATTTGCACGCCGCTTATTCATAACGGTAAGGTAATGGCATCCATTTACATGGATAGTCGTGCGGCCGTACGCCAGTTTGACGAGGAAAGTCTGGACTTTTTAAAAGCTTTCGCTGTTCAGGCCACGATTGCTCTGCAAAATGCGCGTTTATTCGAGCAATTGCAATCGGAAAATAAGAAGCTCAAGCGCCAAATTTCCATTAGCAATGCGTTTCCGGAGATCATTGGTAAATCCGAACCGATTCTACGCATTTTGGAACTGATTCGGGATGTGGCGGACACATCGGCCTCGGTTTTAATTGAAGGAGAAAGCGGAACCGGTAAGGAGCTGGTCGCACGCGCATTGCATGTGCACTCTTCAAGAAAAGGGAAAGCCTTTATTCCCATTTTTTGCGGAAGTTTGGGAGAGCATTTGCTGGAGAGTGAATTGTTCGGTCATAAAAAAGGGGCCTTTACCGGTGCTACGGAAAACAAGCGCGGTTTGTTCGAGGAAGCGGACGGGGGAACCCTGTTTTTGGACGAAATTGCCGACATCAGTCCCACCATCCAAACCAAATTATTGCGTGTTTTACAAGAAGGTGAATTCAAGCGCGTGGGAGAAAATCAAATCCGTAAAGCCGACGTTCGTATTTTGGCCGCAACGAACAAAGACCTGTGGGACGAGGTACAAAAAGGTAATTTTCGCGAGGATTTGTACTATCGGTTAAATGTAATTAATATCAAAATGCCTCCTTTGCGCGAACGACGTAGTGATATTCCTCTTTTAGCCGAGCATTTTTTGCGTAAATATGCGCGGAAAAACGGCAAGAAAATTAAAGGTTTTACCCGGCAGGCCTATCGATTGTTGCAAGAATACGATTGGCCGGGCAACGTACGTGAATTGGAAAATGCCATTGAACGCGCCGTCATTTTATGCCGTTCTGCGGAAATTGAGGCCGATCTGTTTCGATTTCGAAGAACGGAAAGTAAAATGCCTATCGGTAAAACCTTAAAAGAAATTACGCATTATGCCGTTATGGAAACCATGAAGATGACCGGCGGAAATCGCACCCGGACTGCCGAGATTTTAGGTGTTTCGCGGCGTTGGCTGCATTATCATTTGAAAGAATGGGGCCTTAATGATGAAGCTTGAAGGCTACGAAATCGTTCGGGAAATAAGTCGTGGCCCTGTTAACACCGTGTATTTGGCCGTCCAGAAAACACTTGACCGGCCGGTGTTTTTAAAAGTTCTCAATGTACATGTTAACGATCAGCCTGACCTTATTGAACGTTTTCGGCGGGAAGCCAAAATTTGCGCTCGTTTAAAACATGCCAACATTGTTCAAATTTTCGATTTCGGTGATACGGACGGTTTGTTTTTTATTTCCATGGAATACATTGAAGGAAAGTCTTTAGTCGAAATCGTACGGGAATACCATCCACTACCGCCGGAAATTATTTTCTTCATAACGCGGGAAATTGCCAGCGGATTGGCTTACGCCCATCGGTTCGGTGTCATTCATCGCGACATCAAACCGGCTAATATTATGGTTGAAAACGACGGGTCGATAAAAATCACCGATTTCGGTTTAGCCACTCGTGCTGACCTACCTACCGTCACGGCTCAGTATTCTGCCGTGGGAACACCGGCTTACATGTCTCCGGAACAGGCCCTGGGAGAAGAACTAAGCGTCAAGACCGATCTTTTTAGTTTGGGTGTAACTCTTTATGAGTTGTGCAGCGGGCGTTCTCCGTTCGAAGGCCGAAATGTTGCCGAGTCAATCGGCAAGGTGTTGAATTATACGCCACCTAAATTACATAAAGTACGCAACGATATTCCTTTGTGGTTCTCGGATTTGGTAGCCAAGCTGATGGCGAAAAAAGCGGAGCAGCGCCCGGATTCGGTTGGGGAACTGCTTGAGAATTCTCAGTTAATGCAAGAAGCCGCTACCCGGGAACAATTTGCCCGTTTTTTGCAGGACCCGCAAAACTTCGTAACAATGCGCAGCGCGGAGGAGACGAAGCAAAAGCCTGAAGCCACGAACAAAAATTTAACGAAAAGCCTGATTTTGATTTTAGTTTTTGTGGGGCTCAGCGTATGGGCCATTCTGAACCTTTGGCCTGTTTTGCAATCGCCCAACAGACAACCCCGTTCAAAAAACTCTTCTCACGAAATAGCGGATACTTTATCGGGTAAAAAGGAAACGACAACCGGCCTTCCCGATGATTTAAAATTCAAAAAAGGACCCATGGCAAAGAAAGATCGATCCGCTAAAAAAATGAACAAGCCTTCTTTGTCCAAAGTTCAGGGACAAAAAACCATTGCCTCGCCGTCGTCGTTTCGGGATAAAAAATCGGTGGTAAAAAGCGGGCGATTGTTGGTCGTGTGCAATCCCTGGGCCCGAATTTATGTTGACGGAAAATACATGGACACCACCCCGCTTAGCTCGGCGCTTCATTTGCCCTCGGGTAGACACCTGATCAAATTAGTGAATCCCAATTTTAGTACCGAAGAGCGCACCGTGCAAATTAGGCCGGGCAAAAACGATACACTTAAAGTGCGTTTAACCCCTGTCGAAATGGGTTTGCTAAAAATAAAAGCCGTGCCCTGGGGGCATGTTTTTTTGGATGGAAAAGCGGTAGGTGAAACCCCGTTGGAAATTTCCGTAACGGCCGGTTCTCATGTTTTAATGATCAAAAATCCGCAGTTTAATGCATTTACGGATACCATTGATGTTGCGGCCGGACAAACGGTTGAGCGCAGAATTGCTCTGAAAAAATAAAGGCATGATTTTTGCAATTATTAAATAAAAACAGACTTGGGAGAAAAGAATGCCAAAACCCGTAAGGCTATGTAAAATATTAGTGCTGCTGATCTTTTGGTCGGTTGGTTCCTGGGCGGGAGAGTGGATCAATACAACACCGCTAAACACCCCGCGTGCCGGAGCGGCCAGTGTGGTATGGATGGGCAAGATATATGTTTTGGGTGGTAAATCCTTAAATAACCGTGTATTAAATACTGTTGAAGTGTACAACCCCCTCATGGGAGTGTGGGATACCACCTCTGTCCCGGCTTTTGACCACGCTCGCTATAATGCGGCGGCCGTTGTTTACAGGAATAAAATCTATTTAATCGGAGGTCGCGACGGTGATGATGTTATTGACGATGTAGAAGTTTATGATCCTGTGCAAAATTCGTGGGACGAAGCGCAGGATTTGCACGGTGCCCGCGAAGGACATGTGGCTGTTATTTTAAACGGGCGAATTTATGTGTTGGGCGGCCAGAACGAAGAGCATTATATGATGGGCAAAATCGAATGGTACGATGAGTCTAAAAATAAATGGATGGAAGATAAGAACGGCATGCAGCAACCACGTGTGGCTTCTTTGGCCGTGGAAAGTTACAATGAGCTCTATATGTTCGGCGGGTATTATTTCGGACTTACACGCACATTTTATACCGCACGGGTGCAAAACGATGATTTAAAATGGACCAAGGGTCCCGATTTACCTGAAGCACGGGCTTATGGCGTGGCCATTCAAAAACAAGACAGTATATTTTTGGTGGGCGGAGAAACCTCCGAGGGAGTAACTGCAAAAGTGACCGTTTTCGACCTCACGCGCAATACTTACATTCAAGAAGCTCCGCTTAATACGCCAAGAAGCGGTTTGACCGGTGCCTGCCTTTATGATACGCTGTATGCTATCGGCGGTTATTCCGAGAACAATATCCCTTTAAATACGGTGGAAATGTATCTCCCGGTATCAACGGGAATTCCGCAAAGCGAAAGTCCCGGGTTGCCCCGGAAAGCGGTTCTCGTTTCCGGTTACCCCAACCCCTTTAACGGAGCGATCTCTCTACAAATTTCCGTAAAGCGTGTTGATTTTTATACGATTGCACTTTATAATGCCTTAGGCAAGAAAATAAAAACGATTTACAACGGAATTTTAACCAATGGCAGGCATCGTTTTGGATGGAAAGGAAAAGACGAAACAGGTAATGATGCGGGATCCGGAATCTATTTTTTACTGGTTCGCTCGGCCCATGCTTCGGCCTCGTACAAAATGGTTTACCTTAAATAATTTTGTCCGTTTTTATTTACTGTTCTTTTTACTGCAACCGGCATTAAAAGCGCAATCGGCCTATGATAAGGTTATGAAAGTTCAGGAGCTCTATCAATCTCTAAAATTTGAAGAAGCCATCCAGTACAGTCGCCAATTATTACGCTCCGATACCCCGTTTACTAAAGAACAATTGATATTGATTCATCAGTTTACCGCTTATGCCTTTTTCAATTTAGCTCAAACCGACTCGGCCAGAAAACATTTTGTTGATATTTTAATTATGGATCCGCAATATCAACTGGATCCGGTTACAACCTCGCCTAAAATCATTCGTTTTTTTAATGATCTTAAAAAAGAGATGAAACAAAAAAAATTAAGTTTCAAAGTCGCTTACACACGTTACGTTTTTGTCCCCGATCTTAGACCGGGGGCTGCCTGGCGATCGGCGCTTTTACCCGGTTGGGGGCAATATTTTAAAGGACAAAAGAAAAAGGCTCTGGGTGTAGCCTCCGCTTTTGCCGCAAGCGGAATATTTACCCTTGTTACGGCGATATTGGAAAAGAATTATCATCGGAAATATTTGCATAGCCAGCAGCCAGATGACATGGCAAAAAATTACGATCGTTACAATCGTTGGTACAAAACGCGGCAAATAGCGCTTTCCGTAATGGGGGGAATTTGGATCGCTTCTTTTCTCGATGCACTATGGGCGCCTTATCACGGCCAGACACAGACTTTTAGCATGATGATAAATAAATCTACAGAGCCCGCGCTGGTTTTCCGGTTTACATTTTAAGGCCCGCGAAAAACATTAAACTTCCGTTTCTTCAAAAACTGTTTATGCTAGGCATTCACCCGTTCTCCTGCCGGGTAGTTTTGCCAACGTTCCCCATAGGCCTGTATTCAATGATCAAAATGGAAACTAAAAAAAAATGCCAGATAGGAAGCATGATTTATTAAATATGTGCAACGGCACACCTTTTCGCATAAGCGCTCTTTAAAGGGCGATTCAAGAGAAAAAAGAATCATTCTCCCGGGTAACCTCGGGCATGAACATTTGTTCGTGAAAAGGAATGATATTTTCGAACGCGGAAAATAAAAATGGATTCCATTTACCGTATTCGGTTTGCTGCCGTAAAATTTCCATGGCCGATTCTACCGATAAAGGCTTGCGGTAAGGCCGCCGGGAAGTTAGTGCATCATACGCATCGCATAACCCGATAATTTGAGCTTCAATAGGAATTTCACCTCTTTCCAGCCCGTAGGGATATCCGCTGCCATCAAAGCGTTCATGGTGATAGAGCACACCTTTAACGGCATCATCGTATTCGGGGAAATGTTGTAAAATTTTACCTCCGATTTCCGGATGCCTTTTCATCATTTGATACTCCGATAACGTCAGGGTTTCCTTTTTTAAAAGAAAGTTAGACGGTATTCCGATTTTACCGATGTCGTGGAAGAATGCACTTGCCGCTATGGCTTTTTTCGTTTTGGAATCAAAGTGCAAATATACGGCTAAATGAATCGCATATTGCATGACCCGAACCGAATGCCCGAAAGATTTACATTGGGGCTCATACGAATCGATATGCCGCACAATTTGAAGCAAAATTTGCCGGTTTAATTCACTTGTTTTTTCCGAATTAAAAATATCGGCTAAAGTTTGTTGCCAGAAATAATTATGGGTATATGCGTTAACCATTTTCAATTTACATCCTACTTACTGAAAAGAAACTTCTTTTAAAAAAGGATTCTGTCCGTAATGATACGGACAGAATCCCGGGTTGTTGGGGGGGGAATTTATTTTATGAGAAGCATTTGTTTAACTTTTGCCTTACCATTTACTTCCAAACGGTACAGATACATCCCTGAAGCCACCCGGGCCGCAGCATCGTTCTGACCGTTCCATTGGAATTTGTAGGTTCCCGCACTCAATACTCCGTTAAACAAAGTACGTACTTTTTGCCCCAGCATATTAAATACATCCAAACGCACATTGGCAAATTGACCGTGATTAAGTACAAACTCGATCGTCGTAGTGGGGTTGAATGGATTGGGGTAGTTCTGTTTTAAATCGAACGATTGAATGATCGATGGCGCGTTCCGATTGGCCACGGCCGTAACACCGGTGGTGGCGTTGGTTTGCACTTGTACGGCTTCCAAATTGCCATTGTCCGAAGTTAAAGCCCACACCGTAACATCGGAACCTAAAGACAGTTGGTCCACATTGATTTCATTGTAGTTGCTGTCCAGAACAACCGTTTTGGATGACAGGCGATACTCCTTGCCACCGATGAAGATGCTGGCTGAAGATTTTCCCTCGAGGGTGCTGCTTAAATTCATCATATTGGGATCTTCTTCCACTTCAATTTTCCGGGCATAATAGGTACCGTCGTTTAAAATGCGGCCTTTTACTTCCACAATCTGCCCGATCGATAAACTATCGAGCGTAACACGATTATCTTGTAAATCGTAAATTTCACTTTTGGCGTTCACGTAAAAACGTACATCGTTTACGGTAATCGAATCGGAAGTCATAAGTTGAATGGCGCCGGTAATATCGAAGCTGGCAGGGTCTTCCTGTTCAATTTTTATGCGTAATGCCAAATAAGAGCCGTCCTGTAATTGCCGGGCTTTAATATGAACTTCCTGTCCAACCGTCAGATAGTCGGCGCTAACGGGGTTTCCGTCTGCATCCAAAATAACCGTGGCACTGTCAATCGTGAATGTCATGCCTTCAACGGAAACGGAATTGGCGGCAACGGATTCGATAGTGCCTTCAATTTTAAAATAGGCCATCCACAAATCCCGAACCTTGATGCGATCGGCCAGAACAGTTCCGTCGTTTTGCACAATACCTTTAATTTTTACTATCTGACCTTTGCGTAAATCGAGAAGCGTAATCGGTTGGAAATCGTCATTCAGGATAACGGTATTGCTGTCCGTGTACACCGTATAACCTTCGACCATGAGAAAATCGTTACCGAGCGAATCGATGGCGCCTACGATACGGATGCGCTGCATCATAAAATTTTCGTTTTTTACTTCTATTTTGTCGGCAAGAAACGTACCGTTGTTCATCATGTACAATTTTATTTTTACGAACATACCGGTCTGCAAATCGCCGATGGAGGCATGTTCGTTGTCGTTAACTTCGATTTCGGTTTGTGCGCTAACACGGATGTGCTGCCCGACAACCACGATGTAATCGGTGCCAACCGAATCGATAATGCCCCGAATTTCAAAGTCCATGACTTCATGATTTTCATCCTGTTTCACTTCGATTTTCAAAGCCACATATTTTCCGCTGTCCAGAACCCGGGCTTCGATTTTGACGAACATTCCGACCTGTAAATCCGAAACGGACAGAGGCTGATCGTCTTTACCTTCGATGACGGTTTGCTCGTTTAGCAAAATGCTATGTCCGTTAACCGCAATACTGGTATCATTCAGTGAAGTAATAAACCCTTTAATTTTAATCGTGTAATTGTCATGTTCCATCCGGTTTTTCACCTCGATCTTTAAAGCAAGCCAGCTATCGCCCTGTCTTCTTTGTGCCTTGATTTTTACAAAATCGCCGATTTTTAAATCGGAAAAGCCGATCGAATGGTCGTCTTTTTCGATCTGTGTTTGCTCGTTAACGGAGAAAGTAAAATTATTTACGCGTAGTTGGTTTTGTCCCACACTTTGAATCACGCCCTCCATTTCCATATCCATGTCATCACCCATGGAAGAATCGCCCATGGTTTCTTTGTAATAAAAGACCGTCTCAAATTCCGCCTCATGATCATTGTTATCTTTTAGCTTGGCTTTCCACTTCCAGGCACCGCCCATGGGCAGCATGGAAAGGTCAAATTCGGCGCTAAATGTGCTGTCGAAATGATTGACGAACTGTCCTTGAAAATGGTATTGGCCGTCATTGTGGCCGGATTTGCTAATTTCCCATTCGGCCTTTTTCATGTTTTTCACGTTCAGGTTTTTAGTAAAAACGTACATGTACATTCGGCTGTTTTGCGCAAAAACGCTTTGGCTGCTATCGCTTCCTTGTTGCGCGGTGATAATAAATTTGTTCGAATGATCTTGTGCTTGCACCTTGGGCACAAAGCCAATAGTGAACAGAGCAACGAGGCTCAGCAATACATAACGGGTAAATGATCGATTCATAATGATCCTCCTAAAGATTGTTGGTTTAACTTGTTACGTATCTTATGTTGCAATTAACATGCCACGATTTGTAACAACTTAATTATTAAGAGTTTATCTTAGAAGAAAATAGACAAAAGAAATTTGCCGAAAATAAGTAGAGCAAAATTTGCACAACCGGTCAACAAAAAATGCACACAGGCGATTGAATTCGGTCTGCGAAAAAAATTGGATGAAAAGTGAATTTGCACGCCAAGGATCGCTCTTGGTCACAATTATTTGAATTCCTTGCGGTTTACTAATAAGTTTAAAATTTATTTTTAATCAATTGGAAAGCGAGATGTTTAATGGCTGAAAAAATTAAACTTCTGTTTCGTATTGGCTATGTGTACCACAAAGCGGCTTTTGATCCGGTCATAGAATATTTGCTGAATGATCCCAAATACGACGTCTATTTCTCTCTCAACGCCGAAAAAAAACGGTACTTTTTCTTTATCGATTTGCCTTATCGTCATAAGATCGTGGCCGAGTGGGAAAAACAGGGCTATCGGTTTACCGATGAAAAAAAGGGGTTCGATATCGTCATCACCGGCGATACTTTACGCGATGCTCCGGATTACGGTAAAACACTGCTTTGCTTTTTGAATCACGGTACGGGGATTAAAAATATTTTGTATCGCAATTTGGCCAAATTTCCCACGCATCGCTATCAGATTTTTGTGGAAGGGCCGCACCGCGTAAAATCGTTGCTCAGCTCGCCATCTCTGGGTAAAAACGAAGTCCATTTGATCGGACTGCCCAAACTGGATTTTTATTTTCAGGGGCGTTTTAACGATCGTGATGCTATTCTAAGGCGCTGGGGACTGGACCCAAAAAAGAAAACGGTTTTGTACGCACCGACTTACAAGCCGACTTCAATGTATGATCTTAAAGACGCTATTTTCGAGCAAACCAAAGATTTTAATCTGATTGTCAAATTGCATCCCTACAGTTGGATGGGCAAATATGCGCCGCACCGCCAGCACCGCATTTACGAACGTCGCGTGAAAAAGTACAGTCATGCCGTGCTATTGCCCTTTGAAGAGTACAATATTGTGCCCTATTATGCCGTGGCCGAT
This sequence comes from uncultured Caldithrix sp., assembly GCA_964532875.1. Taxonomy (GTDB): domain Bacteria; phylum Calditrichota; class Calditrichia; order Calditrichales; family Calditrichaceae; genus Caldithrix. The sequence goes on from CAZHIZ010000007.1 coordinate 24,600, forward strand.
ACCATCATCAGCGAAGCATCCAGCACGGTTTTCGATTTCTTGGCCTTCGGGAAATTCGGTATTGTGTACGATTTACCCTGCGACAATCTGAAACATTCCGACGGCCAGCCCTTGCTGGAAATCGATAATCGTGAGTTTTTAAAAGGGGCTTTTGTACACATCCAATCCGGAGAGCAAATTGCCAGAGCCGTGGAGCAGGCATTAAACCCAACTCCGGAAATGCAGGAGAAGGCGGCCATTTACCGGGACGAGCTTTTTTACAAATTGGACGGAAAGGCTACCGAGCGGTTCGTGAAGAAAATGGAAGAATTGTACTACGAAGGCGGCCATGAGAACGTACCGGGATAGGCAAGGGGTAAAATACAAATGAAATCGGTGGAGATTCAAATGGTGCCTGAGCGCCGTTTTGCTCCGCTCCCGGTTTTTTGCCGGATTCCCGGCCTGGCAGAAACAAATTCCATTTTATTAACTAACACCGAAAGGCGGAAGGAAAAGGACGTTTTTTAATGCTGCCCTTTATTTTTACGCCGGCTTACGCCGAAATCCATTACCGTTTTCCCTATTTTTTCAGCCTCTTAAAAAAAGCGGAGCCGGAAATTATTGCCGATGCTCCTTACCGCCTTACACTGCCGGGGCCCTTGCCCGTTTTATTGCTAATCAAAGACGCCCATCTGCATCCCATTACTTTACAGCAGGCCGAGGTCTTTATTAACGGCCGCAAACGTTATTCCCAATCTTTTAACCGGCGTGTCGAATCGCGTTTTTACGAGACCTTTTTGGAAATCCCGATTAACGACGATACGGCCGGGCCGAAGGAAGTGGCCGTTAAAATTCGCTATCGCGTGCGCGGCAAACAAAAAGTTTGTTTTAACGATAATTATCGTACCAGCAGCAAAGCGCCCCTATCGGTTTATTTTTCGGCCCACGATTTACCGCGCGCTGAACATTTTTACTACGGAGATTTGCACAGCCATTCCTCATTTACGGAAGATCAAATCGAGTTTGGCGCCGGGTTAGTCACCATGCGACGCATGGCGCAAGCGGTCGGCTTACATTTTTTTGCCGTAACCGATCATTCCTATGACCTGGACGACCTGCCGGATAATTATTTAACGAATGATCCCCAATTGCGTAAATGGCAGGCTTTTTGGCAAGAGGTGCAGCGCTTAAATGGCGAGGCATCGTTGCCCCTGATGGTACCGGGGGAAGAGCTGAGCGTGGGGAATCACCGCGGGCGCAACGCCCATTTGTTAATTTTGAACAATGCGCGTTTTATTGTGGGCCGTGGCGATGGCGGTGAACGTTGGTTTCGTTTTAAACCCGATCATTCCCTGACCGAAATTCCGGCCATGCTTGCGGAAAACGCCATGATGATTCCGGCTCATTCGGCGGAAAAAGTACCGTTTTTGCAGAAAATGCTGCTTAATCGCGGTGAATGGAGACCACACGATTTGCAACTGCCGGCCTTTAAGGCATTGCAAAGCATCAACGGAGGCAGAGAGCAGGAAATTCGGCGGGGCATCGAGCAGTGGGTGAAGCATCTGCTAACCGGGCGGCGTTTGACGTTGGTGGCCGGCAACGATGCCCACGGCAACTTTGCCCGATCGCGGCAAATCGGCATGCCCTTCTTTTCCATTCGGGAGAATGAAGAACATCGCTTCGGCGTCTGGAGAACGGCCGTTTTTTTGCAGGAAGCGCCTCGTACACCTGATGATATTGTTAATGCTCTAAAACGGGGCAATGTCTCGGTTACCAACGGTCCCTTCGTGAACATGACGGTGGAGCAGGAAAGCGGACACACGGTGCCCATGGGCGGGATCGTACAAAAGGCGGATTTCGTTAATTTGCACATCCTGTCCACTCCCGAATTCGGGCCGATCGATCAGGTGCGCGTTTTGGCCGGTGATCTGCAAACAGGGCGGGAACACACGGTTTGGCAAAAGAGTTTTGAGGCAGAACACGTTTGGCAGCTCCATGAAAAAATAACCTTGCGGCTTTCGGGTCAAATCGGTTATATTCGGTGCCAGGCTACCACACGATTGGCAGGCCATCGTTTTTGGGGTTTTGGCAATGCCGTTTATGTGCAAAATCAAACAGTGTAGATACCAGAGTTTAACAGGGCGGATTGTGACCGGGGAGATTGTTACGAATAGTAAATGGGGCCGCCGAAGAAAGGATTTATGAAACGAATACAAAAGAATGGAGCGAAACGAATTTTTTTGAGATTCCATGGGTTTTTCCCTTTACTATTTTTGGCGGTTTGTGTGAACGTGCTTTTTGCACAACAGAGGGCTGCCAAAGATATCGATTATGCCCGCTTCAACGGCCGCATCATCAAAGACATCATCATTATCGGTAATAAGCACACCAATCCCCAGGTCATTCGTCGGGAACTTTTGATTAAAAGAGGACAGGTTTTTCAAAGCAAACGCATCAAAGAATCGCAGCGCCGGTTGGAAAACCTCTGGCTTTTCAATCGGGTGGAATTCCTGCCTTTCGCCACCTCCGCCAAAAGCGACAGTGTTTCCGTTATTGTGGCTGTTACGGAACGCTGGTATCTTTTTCCGTTTCCCGTGTTCGAAGTTCAGGATCGCGATTGGCACAAATTGACTTACGGTTTCGGCTTTGCACACACTAATTTTCGCGGATGGAATGAAAAATTGATTCTTTCCCTGCAGTTCGGCAATAGGCCCGGCATTAAGTTTTCCTATTTGAATCCCTGGATTGCCGGCAAATGGCATTTATTCAGCGGCCTTTATTTTCGGACGTACCGCTTGAACAATTATTCCTACGATTTTCCGGAAAAACACGTGTATTCGGTTTTCCATTTCGGCAAATACTGGACGCGTGATTTTTTTACGGAACTCAGTTTTTCGCGCGATCAAATTTCGGTGGCCGGGCAAGATGCGCATTATTTGGCCACGCAAAGCCGTCGCGACGTCAATTACGGTCTGACCTTAAATACGTTAATGGACTATCGCGATTTGTATGCCTACCCCACGCAGGGATGGTATTTGAATGTGCAAATTTCCAAAATGGGCCTTTTCGAACCGAAACTAAATTACATGCGCTATTATTTTGATTTCAGAAAATACATTCATTTAAAGCCCTTTATTTTCGCCGGACGTTTTTTTACCATCCAAACGCAGGGCAAATTGCCGGTTTACGATCGCGTGTACATCGGGTACAACGAACGTATTCGCGGCCATTTTAATGAGGTCTTTGCCGGCAATCAGTCCGTTATTTTGGGGCTTGCCGTACGCATGCCGCTCATTCCACTGCACTATTTTACCTTTCATTCTCTTCTTTTGCCCGAGGTCTTTACTACGGATTTCAAATTCGGGATGAATGTGGGCCTTTTTTGGGAAGCGGGCCAGGTAACCCGAACCCGATCGGAATTTGCCTTGCGCAAAATGGTCAGTGGTTTCGGGGCGGGTTTGCATTTTTTGCTGCCTTACGTGGAAGTATTGCGTTTGGATTTGGCCTTTGACGAAAAACTACATCATCAATTTATTGCGGAAATATTAATGCCGTTTTAAAAGTTGCACGGTTT
>CAZHIZ010000007.1:28252-39097 GCA_964532875.1 uncultured Caldithrix sp.
GTTCACTTGCAGTATGTCGGTTTGAATTATGCCGAAATCCTTTCGCGCAAAGGCCTGTACGGCTGGCGTCCCAAAGGGAGACCTTACGTTCCGGGCATGGAAGGAGCCGGGGTGATCGATGCCGTGGGGGACGAAGTGGATGCCGCGCTTGTGGGTAAGCCGGTTATTGTTGGTACTCAGTACGGGTGTTATGCCCAAAAGGTGGTTGTACCGGTTAATCAGGCTTTACCGGCTATTGACGGATATTCCATGGCCGAGAATGCCGCTTTTGTGGTAAATTTTATGACTGCCTGGGTGGCCTTGTTCGAATTGATGAAAACCCAACCGGCCGAAACCGTACTGATTACGGCGGCGGCCGGAGGCGTGGGAACGGCAGCCGTAAAACTGTGCGTGGCTAATGGCAACAAAGTTATCGGATTAGCCGGTAGTGATCACAAATTGGACATCATTAAAAAATTGGGGGCGAACAGAGCGCTGAACTACCGCACTCTGGATTACGCCAAGATCATTAAAGACGAAGAAGGCGGCGTGGATGTGGTTGTGGAAATGGTCGGCGGGAAAATTTTTAAAACCAATGTGGCTTTAACCCGCCCGTTCGGGCGTCTGGCCGTAATCGGGTTTGCCAGTTTGAATCTCAAAAAATGGAATCCGCTTTCCTGGTACCGCACCTATCGCGATATTCCTCGCATCGATATCGGCACCATGTCGCACCGTTCCATCGGTATTTTTTCGGCCCATTTGGGGTATCTGTTGAAGGATGCGCCGCGCATGTTACGTTCGTATGAGCATCTGCGGGCATTCGTTCTGCAACACGATATTCATCCCGTGGTGGGCAAAGTGTTCCCCTTCGAAGAGGTGGCCGAAGCGCATCGCTGGATTGAATCGCGCCGGAGCACGGGCAAGGTTTTGTTAAAAGTTTAAGGCGAAAACGGCCCGTTACCCGTGCCGGGCAATTCGGGAATGAGGCCCCAAAAAATCGGGCGGACCTGCCAAGCCCGCCCAAAGGAATGAAGTTGTGACGCTTCTGGCTTCAGTTTCTTCCGGGATGTCCGCACAATGGCCTTGTCGGCCATTCCGGCGTAGCGAAAGATCTCATAATTCGCTGGATTCTTTCGCCCCTGGAATGAAAGCCCAATTTAATCATGCGAAAGTTTCTTATTTCTTTTTACGTGTTTCGTCTTTAATGCGTTGAATGTGGCCGCGTCCCAGACCTTTTACTTCGCATCCCAGCTCAAAATAACGCTTTATTTTGTCATCGCTAAGGATACCGAAGCAATCCACAATAGCGGCGGGATGCCCAATGGCTTGCACCACTTCATCGGGCTCCAACTCCAAATACGGTTTGTGGCGTACGGCAAAAACTACGGCTTCCGCGTCTTTGAGAGCACCTTTCAAATCTTTTTCCACCCGCAAATCTTTCAATTTCTCCTGATTGCGGAAGAAACGCGCTTTGCTGTGCCCGGGTGCCGGATAAGTATCTTGCTTCTCGAATTCCCACCAGTGTTCCACATAAGGATCGTGCACGCGGATTTCGGCTCCCATTTCCGCCAGTTTGCGAATCATGACCTCGGAACCGCTGTAGCGCGTATCGCCTACATCTTCGCGGTAGGCGGCACCCAAAACCAGAATTTCGGAAGCGGCAATGGGCTGGCCCATGTTGCGCAAGGCGTCTCGGGTAAGCTGGGCGGCATGCAGGGCACGGGTGTCGTTAATATCGATGGCCATAGGTGTGATGCGGAAAATATCGTCTTCAAATCCCAAAATGTGTTTGTAGGCCCAGAGTCCCAGACCGCCGTCTTTGGGCAAACAATAGCCGCCAATGCCGGGTCCGGGAAAAATAATATTACTGTGGGTCGGACGCACTTTAATGGCCTCGATCACTTTTAATAAATCCACGCCGTTGCGTTCGGCAAATAGGCTCCATTCGTTCAAAAAAGCCAAAATGGTGGCCCGGTAACTGTTTTCTACGATTTTGGCCGTTTCCGATTCGATGGGTCGGTCCATGACCGTTAGCGGGAATTTGTCCGTGTTCAACACATCCGTTAAAAAGCGAACCACCCGCTTTTTGGCTTCTTCATTAATACCGCTGCACACGCGCCAAAAATCCCGAATGCTGGCTACGTAATTTCTGCCGGGCATTACGCGTTCGTAACTGTGGGCCAGCAGGGGATCGGATTGAATGCCGCGTCGGCGGAAAATCTTTTTCATGATGGGGTAGGCCACCTGCTCGGTTGTACCCGGCGGCACGGTCGTCTCGATGAGCACAAGCGCCTGCGGTTGAATATGTTCGGCAATAATGCCTAACGACTTTTCCAGAGCGGCCATGTCGGTGTGTCCGCTGCGTACGTTGCCCAAATCGTGCTTGGCATAGTCGCATTGCACATCAACAACCACCACATCGGCCAGTGACAAAACATCGTAAGTGTAAGTGGCTACCATGGTTTTCTTCTCTTTAACCACACGGGCAATCATGGGATCTACTTCGGGATCTTCCGCTTTTACGGGCGAAAGCCCGCGGTTAATCATGGGAATTTTCCAGAAACTACGTTCGCTGGGGCGCTGCATTCCGATGACAAATTTGCTCGGGTTGCCTTTTTCATCCACCGTGTCGGCAATGATTGCGGCCATGACGGCTCCTACAAATCCCACACCCATAACGACCACAATTTCCCGGCCTTTGGCTCGTTCTTCTTCCGTGCGCCGTTTAAGCCGATCAAATTCAATGGGATAGTCTTCGGGCTTGGGCAATGGAAAGCGCTCGCCCGAAGGACTGATTGAGTACTGTTCTTTCATGATTCCTCCATTACATTAACATACGTGGAAAGTCTTTTCTCAATGCGATTCGTTTTGTAATCTCGGTTGGCAGCAAACCGCTCTTCCGAAAAATCCATTAATCGACGGGACTAATTAAAAAGATAAGGCGTTTTTTAAAGGGAAACAAAAAAGATTGGAGATCGGGCAGAATGCAATCGAAAATTGGTTTTTTAGAAGGTAAAAGCTTTCGCAGGCAATTGTGCATTTACAAGGGAAATTTCGTAAAGAAAAAAATCGTTAAACTTTGTGAATAAAATTTTTTATTATCGTAAAATCCTTGTATATTTTGATCGTGGCCGGAAAAAACACGACATGGAATTGCGCCGACGCATGGAACGTTGCCGGATCGTGTAATATGATATTCCCGAATTTGCTTTGGGGGCGGTTCCTGATATGAACCGTTCCTTTTGTAAGATAAATTCGGGATAATCAAAACACAGAGTTACGTAAAAGAATTTATTTCATGAAAAATAAAATATTCAGTTCCCGATTCTCGGGTATGAATTTACGTTTTTTTCTGTTCTTCCTTCTATTTGCTTACGCTCCGCTGTTTATTTTTAGCGTTTTCGGATATCTGCTTAATAAACAACTCATCGAACGCGTTTATCAGCAAGATATGCAACGCTGTGTTACTATGTGGAAGCAGAAATACCAATTGCTCACGCGCTGTGATCGGGATGTTTACACCGTTTTAAAACGTCTTGCCCGTGATAACCGGCAATATTCGCACTTTTTGGATTATGTGCCTCAAAAAAATGAACGGCAGGTGGTAGGTATTGTTCGTCATGGCCAGCTCATTTTCGAACGGCGGGAAATAGCAAACAAAAACCAACTGTTAAACCATTTTTTGCACAAAAAAGAAAGTTTGCATTTTTCTCTAAACGATTCGTCGTTTTACAAATTTGTGCCACTGGACTCGACTTTCGCTTTGCTAGTGCGCTATCCCATGAATTTGATCATGCAGAAATTTTGCGGCTCCCCGCAGAAAACGCGCGTATTTCTGATTTCCTTTAACGATGCCATTGCCGTTTCCTTTCATGAACTGCATTATTTTAAATCGCTGCGAGGTTCCGTTCGACAGAGAGTTTCCGATTACATTCGGCGCCTGAATAATAACGGGCACTGGATCAGTGCTTCGATTGAAATTGAACCGGGGTGGCTTTTGTTGTATCAGCGTCCCACGAAAATTTTGTACGCTCCTTTGCGTACGTTTCTGTTCGAAATAATTTTTGCCAATCTTTTTTTAGGTATTCTTTTGTTTATCGCGGCAATGATTATCGCACGCAGTATTGCGCGTCCCATTAAGAATCTGGCCCATGCGGCCAATAAAATCAGCACCGGGGAATTGGAACGTCAGGTGCCCATCGAAGGGCACGATGAAATTCGCGATTTGGCGATTGAATTCGAACGCATGCGGCAAAAACTACTGGAATCGTATCAGGATTTGGAGCAGAAGATTGAGCAGCGAACCAAGGCTTTGCGCGAGGCGCAATCGCAGGTGTCGCATCAGGAAAAAATGGCCAGCCTGGGAATTCTGGCCGCCGGGGTGGCGCACGAAATCGGTAATCCCCTCACCAGTATTTCATCGATCGTTCAGGTGATCAAGCGGAAAGTAAAGGATGCTCAACTGCAAGAGGCGTTGAATACGATTCTGGAAAATATCGATCGTATTTCGCGCATTGTCCGGGAATTGGTCGATTTCTCACGGCCCAACAACACGGAGTTTACTCATGTCAATGTAAATGACGTGATCCGTAATGCCGTGGGCATTGTCAAATACGACCGGCGGGCTAAGAATGTAACCTTTGTTCAACATTTGGCCGAAGATGTACCTAGCCTTTACCTGGTTCCCGATCAGTTGTTGCAGGTTCTTTTGAATATGCTGATCAATGCCCTGGATGCCCTGAAAGACGGGCGGGGAACGATTGAAATCCGCACCGAACCAACGGAAAATTATCTTAAAATTTTTATTAAAGACGACGGTCAGGGCATTGCCCCGGAACATTTGAATAAAATTTTCGAACCGTTTTTTACCACCAAAAAGGTGGGGCAGGGAACGGGACTCGGCCTTTCGGTCAGTTACGGGATTATTAAAAATTTTAACGGCAAAATCGAAGTGCAAAGCACGCCGGGCAAGGGCAGCACGTTTATTATCTACCTTCCGTTTAATGAACATGGAGAACAAAAGCGGTGAAATCAAAAGTTTTAATTGTAGATGACGAACGTTCCATTCGCGATTCTTTGAAAGTGGTTCTGGAAGAAGAAGGCTATCTGGCCCAAAGTGCCGCCGATGGGAAACAGGCCCTGGAGCTTTTGGATCAACAAGACTTTGATATTTTAATTACCGATTTAAAAATGCCGGAAATAGACGGACTGGAATTGACCAAACGCTGCCTTCAGGCCTATCCTCAAACGGCCGTGATGATTATTACGGCTTACGGAAGTCTGGATTCGGCCATTCAAGCTTTACGCCTGGGGGCGCAGGATTACATTCTAAAGCCCTTCGATTTTGATGATGTCTTGCTTAAAGTTCAGCGCATTAAGCGTCAAAAAGAGATCATGTTGGAAAACAAAGCCCTGCGGCGCGAAATACACGGGCGGTACGATTTCAGTAACATCATCGGTCAAAGCCCGCAAATGCAAAAGGTTTTCGATTTGATTCGCAAGGTGGCCAGGACCAAAGGCAATGTGCTGATTACCGGTAAAAGCGGTACGGGCAAGGAATTGGTGGCCCGCGCCATTCATTTTAACAGCGATCGGGCCAATAAACCGTTTGTCGCGGTGAATTGCGGGGCCATCGTGGGCACCCTGATGGAAAGCGAATTTTTCGGTCACAAAAAAGGCGCCTTTACCGGGGCCATTCAAGACAAGGATGGCTATTTTAAAATTGCGGACGGAGGTACTTTGTTTTTAGATGAAGTGGGCGATATCCCCATTCATTTGCAGGTGAAATTATTGCGGGCCATCGAAGAAGGAACTATTACGCCGGTCGGTGCTACGGCCTCTCTGGATGTGGATGTACGTATTATCGCCGCTACCAATCGTGATTTAATGAAAGATATGGAAGAAGGCCGTTTTCGTGAAGATTTGTATTATCGTTTGAATGTGGTGGAAATCAAATTACCCTCTCTTAACGAGCGCCGCGAAGATATTCCCCTTCTGGTTCATCACTTTATTAAAAAATACAACAAAGAACTGAATCGCAATATTTTGGGCACGGACAACGAAACCATGCGCATCCTGATGAATTACAGCTACAAGGGCGGCATTCGCGAGCTGGAAAACGTCATTGAACGGGCCCTGATTTTGTGCGAAGGGGATTACATTACCAAACAGGACTTACCGCCGAACATGATCGGGCAGGATTACGATTCGCACATGCCCGATCGATTAAAGGATGCCGTAGCGGCCTTTGAACGCAAACACATCATCAATATGTTGCAACGGACGAACAACGACAAGGAAAAAGCAGCCAAACTTTTGGATATTAGTCTTTCATCCCTTTATCGTAAAATGGATGAATTAAATATAAAGAAATAGTCTGAATTAGGAGGTTATTATGATTCGCAGAGAAGACGCTCTTGCCTACCATCGGGAAGGGCGCAAAGGAAAAATCGAAGTGGTTAATACCAAACCGTGTATTACCCAACGTGACTTGGGTTTGGCTTACACACCCGGGGTAGCCGAACCGTGCCGCGAAATTGAGAAAAACCCCGAAATGGTTTACGAGTACACGGCCAAAGGGAATTTGGTGGCCGTTGTTTCCAACGGTACGGCCGTATTGGGCCTGGGCGACATCGGTCCGTTGGCCGGTAAACCGGTTATGGAAGGTAAAGGCGTGCTCTTTAAACGTTTTGCCGATATCGATGTGTTCGACATTGAACTGAATACCAAGGACCCGGATGAAATCGTTCGTACGGTACAGCTTTTGGAGCCTACCTTCGGTGGTGTAAACCTGGAAGATATTAAAGCGCCGGAATGTTTTTACATCGAAGAAAAATTGATCGAAACCATGGAAATTCCGGTCTTCCACGACGATCAGCACGGAACGGCCATTATTTCGGCCGCCGCTCTGCTCAATGCTCTGGATATTCAGGGCAAAAAGATCGATGAAGTTAAAGTGGTCTTCAGCGGGGCCGGAGCCGCCGGTATTGCTTGCGCCAACTTGTACATCGAATTGGGCGTAAAAAAAGAGAATCTCTATTTGGTAGATTCCAAAGGTTTGGTTTACAAGGGACGTAAAGAACGCATGAACCCTTACAAAGAGCGTTTGGCCAATGGGGACCGGCCCATGACTTTAGCCGAGGTTATTAAGGGTGCCGATGTCTTTGCCGGCGTTTCGGTAGGCGGTTTGGTGACCAAAGAAATGGTCAAAAGCATGGCCGACAAACCGATCATTTTCGCCATGGCCAATCCCGATCCCGAAATTACCTACGAAGACGCCACTTCCGTACGAAACGATTTGATCATGGCCACCGGCCGTTCCGATTATCCCAATCAGGTCAACAATGTGCTGGGATTTCCCTTCATCTTCCGCGGAGCTTTGGATGTGCAAGCCCGCAAAATTAATATCGAAATGAAAAAGGCGGCGGTTAAAGCCTTGGCCGATCTGGCCCGGCAGGATGTACCGGATTCCGTGATTCGCGCTTACGGCAACAAACCCATTCACTTCGGCCCGGAATACATCATTCCCAAACCGTTCGATCCGCGCGTGTTAACCTGGGAAGCCCTGGCCGTGGCCAAAGCTGCGGTGGAATCCGGTGTGGCGCGTAAAAAAATCACCGATTGGGATGCCTATCGTGACAGTCTGGAAAGCCGTCTGGGACGCAGCTACGAAGTATCGCGTATTTTGATCAATAAAGCCAAAGATATCAAGAAGCGACTGGTTCTGCCGGAAGGTGAAGAGATTAAGATTTTGCGTGCAGCCCAGATTTTAATCGACGAAGATATCGTTCAACCGATTTTGCTGGGTAAAAAAGAACGCATTCAAAAGCTGGCTCAGGATTTTAAACTGGATATCGAAAAAGCGGAAATTATCGATTATACGGAATGTAATTTGATGGAAAAATACGTGGACGAACTCTACCGTTTGCGTCAGCGTAAGGGATTAACCCGCGATGCGGCCCGGCGCCTGTTGTGCAAAGATCCCAACTATTTCGGCGTGATGATGGTACGCATGGGCGATGCCGATGCCATGGTCTCCGGCGTTAACCACTATTATCCCGAGGTCATTCGTCCGGCATTGCAAATTTTGGAAGTGCAACGCGATAAAAAATACATTGCGGGACTCTACGCCATGGTATTCAAGAACGAAACCATCTTCTTTGCCGATACGACGGTCAATATCGAAACCAGCGCCGATATGCTGGCCCATACGGCAATTCTGGTGGCGGACAAGGTTAAGAAGACCTTCGACATCGAACCGCGTATTGCCATGTTGTCCTTCAGCAATTTCGGCAGCGTACGGCATCCATTATCGGAAAAGGTAGCCAAGGCCACCCAGATGGTAAAAGAGCTGCGTCCGGATTTGATGGTGGACGGCGAAATTCAAGTGGATTTGGCTTTCGATACCGAACTGCGGGAACGCGATTACAGCTTTTCCGATTTGAAAGGGCGGGCTAATGTGCTCATTTTCCCATCCCTGGAAGCCGGAAATATTGCCTACAAACTGATGGCGCGTCTGGGCGGTGCCGAAGCTATCGGCCCCATTTTGGTGGGATTGGAAAAATCGGTACACGTACTGCAACGCCATTGCGATGTGGATACCATCGTGCGAATGAGCGCTTTTGCCGCTGTTGACGCTTAATTTTCAAACAGACACCCCGAGTATTAAAAACATGCTCGGGGTTTTTTGTTTCTATTTTGTGCGATTCCGTTGGCAGAATAAAAGTTCTTTGCTTATATTGACGATACGATTCGCTCTGTTCATGAATACGGTAGGCGCTACGGCATTCCCGAAACTGAAGATCAAAGGTAAAGCCGTTCTACGATCGTTACGCCTATCGATTCGGACGTTTTCGTTACTAAAAGTCACAATGGAGCCGGGCGATTCGGCGTATTTTTAGTGGGGGGATAAATATGGCCCATACGGAAAAAGACCTTTTACAGGCCGTCGATGCGGCAGTGCGCGAACTGAACAGTACGCAAAATTGCGATCGCCTGTTGCATAATATGATTCAGCATTTAGTAAAAGCTTTGGCTGTTAAAACGTGTGCCGTGGTCGAATTGAATGCGGAAACGGAGTTTCTGGAAATCCGCAAATCGCACAATCTTTCCTATCGCTTTTGCAAAAATTATCGTCAGGCTATCGATACCCCGTTGCTCAGAGCCTTGCTCTGGCAGGGAGAAGCCATTTCCATCCCGGATAGAAATTATGCCCTGCGGGTGGTGGAACATTTGCACATGGAGCATGATTTCGTCTCGGCTTACGTAACGCCATTGATTTCCCAACAGCAACCGCTGGGATTTTTGTACGTGGATGCCGATCAGTTAAATTATTTTGATGAAGAACGAAAACAGATCATCGATATTTTTGCCGGCGTTATTGCGGCCTGTCTGTTTTGGGATCGTTTGGCTAAAAAACTCGGGAAATTGCGCATGGAAGACGAAGAGTCGGGAACCATGCGTTTCGAATATTGTCTGCCGATTTTAAAAGATCATTTCCATCGTAGCATGCGTATGAATGAGCCGTATTCACTTTTGTTGGTGGATGTGGAAAAATACGGCGCTTTGATTACCACATACGGATTGCAAACGGCTCAAGCGGTTTTGCGCGAAATCGTCGATACGATCAAAACTCAACTGCGTAAGTACGATACCGTTTGTCGTTTCGGAGGCGATGAGTTTTTGATCAGTTTGCCGGCCGTGCAGCGCGAAGATGCGCTTAAAGTTGCCGGGAAAATAGAACAGGCTCTTAAGGGAAAAAGGTTTTCGCCGCAGCAATTGGCTGTAGGGATATTTGTCGGTGTTGCCTCATTTCCGCAAAATGCCAAAAGTTTCGACGGATTATTATTGGCTGTTAAAAACGCTTTGCAGGAAGCCAAGCGCAAAGATCAAGCTCCCAAAATCGCCGTTGTCGAAACCGTGTACGAATGAACCAAAGGAAGTAGGGATATGTCGCTAAAAAATTTTAAACAACTGCTGCACACAGTTTCTCAAATGGAAAGACGCAAAATTGCCGTAGCCATGGCTCAGGATTCGGAAGTATTGCTGGCTCTGCACGCTGCGCAGTCCGCCGGTCTGGCCGAGGCGATTTTAATTGGTGATCGCCGTGAAATGGAACGTCAGGCCGAAAAAGTAAATCTTGATTTGAAAAATTATGAAATGATTGACGTAAAAGGGGAAAAGGAAAGTATTCGTGAAGCCGTGGAAGTGGTGCGATCCGGTGAGGCCCAGGTGATTATGAAAGGGCTGTGCAGTACGGCCAATTTTCTTAAAGGCATTTTGAATAAAGAACGCGGTTTACGTGCGGCCGATCTGCTCTCTCATCTGGCTATTTTCGAAAGCCCCAATTATTCAAAACTATTGTTCATGTCCGATGCGGCCATGAATATTGCGCCGGATTTGAAAATGAAAATCGCCATTACACAAAACGCCATTGCAGCAGCCCATGCTCTGGGTTACAAACGTCCTAAAGTGGCAATTCTTTCCGCCGTGGAAAAGGTCAATGCCACGGGCATGCCTTCCAGCGCCGAAGCCGCCATCATGGCCAAAATGGGTGAACGGGGGCAGTTGGGCGAGGCCATTGTTGACGGGCCCCTTGCCCTGGACAATGCTCTTTCGCCTCAGGCCAATCGGGTAAAAGGTTTAAACTCGCCGGTTGGCGGTCGGGCCGATATTTGCATTGTACCGAATATTGAAGCCGGAAATATTTTTTACAAACTGTTGACTATTTTGGGGAAAGCTTTAGTGGCGGGAGTGGTTTTGGGCGCGGCCGTACCGGTCGTACTCACTTCGCGGGCCGATTCGGAAAACGCCAAATTTTTGTCCATCGTAACGGCTCTGGCCATTAGTTAGCGAGCAGGGGATCGG
>CAZHIZ010000007.1:39197-47620 GCA_964532875.1 uncultured Caldithrix sp.
GAAAAGGAAATTTTAACGGAAAACATTAAACACAAAATCGAAGAACTGGCTCGGTTCAATCGTGCTTCGGATCAGGATTTGTACCGCATGGAATTGATTGTGCAATTGCTGCGCGAAAAGAACGTGCCGTTTGAACGCATTAAAGCGGTTGTGGGGCGCGGCGGTCTGGTGCGGCCCATTGAAGGGGGCACCTACATTGTGACCGAACAAATGGTGGCCGATTTAAAAAAAGGCATCATGGGCGATCATCCTTCTAATTGCGGCGGTTTAATCGCTTATGCCATCAGTAAGTTGTTGGGCTGTCCGGCCTACATTGTGGACCCGGTGGTGGTTGATGAACTGCAAGACATCGCTCGTATTTCGGGGATGCCCCTGATCGAACGCAAAAGTATTTTTCATGCGCTCAACCAAAAAGCCGTAGCGCGGGAAGCGGCCAAAAAGTTAGGTAAAAAATACCGCGAATGTAACTTGATTGTGGCCCACATGGGCGGGGGCATTACCGTGGGCGCCCATGCCAAGGGCAAAGTGATTGATGTGAACAACGGATTAGACGGGGACGGCCCTTTTAGTCCGGAGCGCAGCGGCGGAGTTCCCATTGGCGATTTAATTAAAGTCGCTTTTTCCGGGACCTACACGTACCCCGAAATGAAGCAATTAATCAAGGGGCACGGCGGCATGGTGGCCTATCTGGGAACACACGATTTACGCGTGGTGGAGGATCGCATCGAAAAAAAGAACGATGCTCAGGCCAGATTGATTTACGAGGCCATGGCCTATCAGGTGGCCAAGGAGATCGGCGCCATGAGTACGGTTTTGTTCGGAAAGGTGGATGCTATTGCCCTGACAGGAGGTGTGGCCAAAAGCGAACGATTTGTAGAACTCATTAAAAAACGTGTTTCCCATCTGGCTCCGGTATTTGTCTTTCCCGGAGAAGAAGAAATGAAAGCACTGGCTTTCGGGGCTTTGCGCGTGCTGCGCGGCGAAGAACAGGCTAAAACCTATTGAAAGGGAGAATGAGCAATACGTATTGAAGAACAGAAAGTTGCCGTTTAATAAAAAACGAGAAAAATTTGTTGAAGAGAAAAATACACATCTTAATCCCATTACCCGATTATGGTTTTGATCCCACTGAAGCGGCCATACCATGGAAATGGTTAAGCGAAAGCGGATTCGGCATTACTTTTGCGACGCCCCGGGGCCACAAAGCCCAGGGAGACCGCATCATGCTAAGCGGTGAGGGGCTGGGCGTTTGGGCCAAATTATTAAAAGCACGAGCAGATGCCGTCAGGGCCTACGCCGAAATGGAGCAAAATACAGACTTCCAACATCCCATCTCATATTCCGCAATCGACCCTCAAGATTATGATGCATTGTATTTACCGGGTGGGCACGATAAAGGCGTACGTGAATATTTGGAGTCCCCTATTTTGCAATCGGTGATTCCATATTTTTTTACGGAAGATAAAAAAGTGGCAGCCATTTGTCATGGAGTTTTGTTGCTGGCCCGCTCCATGGACCCGCAAAGCGGTCAATCTGTTCTTTATGCTCGTAAGACGACTTGCTTATTAAAAACGCAAGAACGCCTAGCCTATCATTTGACCAAACAGCGCCTGGGCGATTACTATTTAACCTATCCCGAAACAACGGTGGAGGATGAAGTGAAGTCCGCTTTGCAATCGTCACGACAATTTGTTAGCGGACCAAAACCGGTTTTTCGGGACACTAAGAACAATACCAAACACGGATTTTCTCTCAGGGACGGGAACTACCTTTCGGCGCGCTGGCCGGGCGATATTTACAATTTTACCTTTGCGTTCAAACAATTATTGTTAGAGTAAGTGCCATCGTTTTGGGCATGGTCAGGCTCTAGCGGTTCGATACAATTTGTTTTTATACGATTAACCTTTGACCGTTGTTTTAAGGAACGAAACAAAGAAGATAGGCCAAGAATGTCCGTTTAAAGGGAGGAATGAAGGCATGCGTTATTTGATTCTTGCTTTTGCTCTGGGTTTGATACTTAAACCGTTACAGGCCGGAAACGGCTCCCCGCAGAAAGAATCCGCCATTTCGCTTTCCGGCGCCGCTTACGGGGAAGTGAACCTGGGAACGAGCTTTTGGGCTGCCGGCGGTGCCGGGCTGGCTGATACGACAAATCCCGAAGCACTGTTATACAATCCGGCCTGGAGTGCCTCGCGCAAACAATTGATTCTAGGTGGGGGAGCCTTTCATTCGGGAATGGAATTAGGCTATTCTTTTACGTATCCCCTGCAACCGGTGGCTGTTTCCATCCAATCGCAATTTTTATTCCCCACTTATCTCATGGCAGCTTCCAGATACAACTCGTATTTGTTTCAGGCCGGTTATCGTTTACTTTATGCTACGAACTCGAAGTACGAGCAAGATTTTATTCTCAATAATGTACATCATCAAGGGGTTACTTATGAGGCTAATTACGTACACGATTTTTTTATCGGAGTAAATCGCAAAATAAACCGCCAATTGAGCCTCGGCGCTCAGGCCGGACTGGCTCTTTTGACCGCTTCCGTACGTTCACAGGAAGACTTGCTGGCCGATGCTGTGGGTACCGGTTGGCACGTACGGTTTGGGCTGCTTTACCAACCGTCCAAATCACTCTCTCTGGCCCTCACTTACCGCCATCTCAGCCCGATTGACTATCAATATTCCATGAAAAAGGACACCATACTTGCGCCCGATGGTTACGAATACACCTTACGATCTCCGGAATTCTTTACGTTCGGCACCACTTTAAGGCCCGCTGCGAATGTCCGCATTTCAATGCGCATGCGTTATGAACATTCTACAAATGATACGCAATCCCCCAATCGCCTGCAATTGTCTGCCGGCGTTCACTTGCATTTCAGCCCAAAATGGTCGGCCGCTGTGGGCGCTTTTACTCTGGGTGATTTACCCGGCTCCAAGCACTTCGAAGATGTTGTTTTTTTAACGGCCGGTATTTCCCGCCAGATTTTAGAAAATTTAAAGCTCGAACTAAGCGTGTTAAGCAGCCATTTTACCTCGGATTTCGCGCGGGATACGAATCAATTGGATCAAACGCGAATCATGATGGGCATGCAGTTCTATTTAAAAAATTAAAGGCTAACGGGGAAAAAGTAAATGCATTAATCCCGGGTTTAACAAATGCCGGATAAAATTCGGCCATATTTAAATCAAACTTTTGAATCTAACTTGATAATTTTATTCGAATATCCTGTTAATGAGTAATACCTCATATTAAACGTTCCAGAAACCGCTCTGCGCTGGTTACTAAAATTCCATTTTTATCCACATATTCTTCCTGGCCCAATAATGATACCTGTATGGCCTCTGCTTGCGGAAAGCGTTTTTTTAACATGCGTAAAGCGGGATTAACCTCCCGGGTGCGTACTTTGGATTCAATCAGTTGTTTTACCTTTTTATCCTGTAAAATCGCAAAATCCACTTCATTACGGTTCACATCTCTAAAATAACGTAACTCCACATCCAGGCCGTTGTAATCTTGTTGAAAGTGCACCCATTTTAGGAGATGGAAAGCGATAAAATTTTCAAATCGCGCGTAATGTAATTGATCATTTTAACCCTTATCTTAAAAAAGTACATACTATTTTAATCTGTAGTCTAAAATAATCACTATAATTTTAGAAAATTTAAAGCTCGAACTAAGCGTGTTAAGCAGCCATTTTACCTCGGATTTCGCGCGGGATACGAATCAATTGGATCAAACCCGAATCATGATGGGCATGCAGTTCTATTTAAAAATTTGATGTGTTTTGCCAAAATCGCGCAATAGCAAATTTATTTTAATGCCCAGTAGCGACGATGGCCGTTTAGAATTCTGTCTCTTTTAAGACAAACAAACATCTAATCACAAAAATTTGCCTTTGCAAAAACGGCAATTTTTTACAGTTCACTAAAACGATGGGGATTAATCAAGAAAGGGAAGTAATGCCGACTAAAGTACATGGAAAAGTTGTTCACATCAAAGGCGTCACATTTAATTGCATCACCGATTCCGGTCACTGGGTACCCATTGACGGGCCGCCCCAATTCGGCGGGGAAAACGGGGCCATTCGGCCTAAAGAATTGTTACTGATTTCCTTGGCTGGCTGTACAGGCAGTGATGTGGCCTCCATTTTAAGCAAAATGCGTCAAAAATTTCATCGCTTCGAAGTGCATGTGGATGCGGACATGGCCGACCAACATCCCAAGGTGTACACCAATATTCGTTTGACCTACAAAATTTGGGGAGATGTGGAAGAAGAAAAGCTGCAAAAAGCCATTAATCTTTCGCAGGAAGTGTATTGTGCCGTAACGGCCATGCTGCAAAAGGCCACGACCATTAGCCACACTTACGAAATCAATCCTCCCGAATAAAGCAAATTTTTAAACGGGTTTTTAAACAGGGTAGTCGGTAAATGGGCTACCCTATTTTTTTATTAACAATTTCAAAATTCGGCCGAATAATATCAACCGTATGGTTTAATAACGGGGAGCTTATTATGGAAAAACAGTTACTTGATTTGGAAACGGCCCTGGAACGACTGGGGGGAGACAAGGAATTTTTAGTCGAATTGCTGGAAGAGCTTGTTCAGCAGATTGACCAAAGTTTACCGGAATTGAAAGCGGCCGTTGAAGCGCAAAATTTTGATGAAGTTCGGTCTCTGGCCCACGGCATGAAAGGGGCGGCGGCTAATTTGGGCGCGGATCAAGCCACGGAAATTTTTTTGCAATTGGAAATGATGGGTAAGAATCACGATTTGAGCGGTGCCGCGGAGGCATTGGCAACGGCGCAAAAATTGAACGAAGCGTTAAAAGAGCGTATCAAGTCCTTGTGATATTTTCGATTTGGCTTTTTTATTCTTCCTTTCCGCATTCTGCAGAAAATCTCTATCTAAAAATAGGATTTTCTGCTTTTTTTTTACGGAATTTTATCCGATTCCCTGCAGGCGTATTTTTTTTAATCGTAAAAAAAGCCCCGCCGAAATTGCTTTTATCCTCGAAAGAAATTATTTTCCATCAGACAATTCAATTTTGATGCCAATTTGATGCCAAAAAATCCAAGAGGTGAGGATGAAAAAAATTCTTATTTTATTCATTTTTTTTGCTTTGGGTTTGTTTTTTATCTGGAATTACGGACAACGAGCTTTGAGGTACGAAAGGCACCTAACGGAAAAGCAAAATCAATTTCAAGAGAAAGAAAAGCCGCCGCGTCCCGATCGTCCGGATGAAGCGGCTCTGGAAGAATATTTACTCCGTTCACCCATCGGCGGTTCGTTTTCTTATCCGCTTGATTGGCGTTTTAAGGCCTTCCGTCAAATACAGCGAAAATCCTTCCGTCTTTTTTCGGTTAATGAAAAACTGACCTGGGTGGAACGTGGGCCGTCCGGTGTTGGGGGCCGGGCACGTGTGGTAGTGGTGCATCCCAAAAATCCCGACACCTGGTGGGTCGGTTCCGTCGGCGGCGGCATCTGGTTTACGGAAGATGCGGGGCAAACATGGACTTGCCAAAGCGATGATCTGCCTGCTCTTGCGGTTTGTACCATTGCCATTTGCGATTCGCAACCGGATATTTTGTACGCCGGCACGGGCGAAGGCTTTTACAACTACGACGCTATTGTAGGTGACGGTATCTTTAAGACCGAAGACGGCGGCAAGCATTGGACACAATTGCCCGCTACGGCCGGTAATTTCGATTTTCGTTACGTGAATCGTCTCGTAGTGCATCCTGCCCATCCCGATACGGTTTTGGCGGCTACCAAATCCGGTGTTTTCCGTTCGTTTGACGGTGGCAGTACCTGGCAAAAGGTGTTTGACAACGGTAATAACGTCCAACAAATTGTTTGCAATCCGCAAAATTTCAATTCCCTTCTAATTACGGTGTGGAAATCCGGCGTGTACAAATCAACCGATTTAGGAGAGAGTTGGCAGTTTGTAAGTCAGAACATGGAAAAGCCAACGCGAATTGAACTCGCTTTTGCTACGACAGATACGAATTTTGTGTATGCGGCCGCAGCCGATACCAGCTACGGCGTTTTGGGACTGTTTAAATCGCGCGACGGCGGTCGCAGTTGGATCGATTTGGGCGATTCGTTGAACTGGCTGAAATCACAGGGTTGGTACGATAATACCGTTTTGGTGCATCCTTTTGATCCGGAAATTGTTTTTGTGGGCGGAATTGATATTTACAGGGTGGATACGCGCCGCGACTCGGCGGTTTATCGGCGCCTGACGGCCTGGTACTATTCCAATACCTATCCGTATGTGCATGCCGATCAACATTGTTTGTATGCCATACCCCATGCGGACAGTACGTTCGAATTGATTGCCACCAACGATGGCGGCGTTTTTTATTCCTCGAACGGAGGCCATTCGTGGCAGGCCCGAAATACCGGTTTTAACGTAACGCAGTTTTACGATGCGGATCGTAGTCCCATTGCCAATCAGTACATCGGCGGGTCGCAGGACAACGGTACCTTGCTGTCGCCGGTGAATCCCACGGCGACCACTTCCTGGGAAACCAAAGTCAGCGGCGACGGATTCGATTGCGCCTGGGATGATGACAATGCGGATATTGTTTTCGGTACGCTTTACGATTCCCGTATTTATCGTTCCATTACGGGCGGAGATTATTTCGGGGAATTACACGGTGTGCCGCAAAGTCGTATTTTTCACACCCCTTTGACGATGGACCCGCACAATTCCAGAAAACTAATTACCGCTTCCGATACGAATAAGATTTACATCACCTGGGATTCCGGGCAAAATTGGCAACCCTTTGACGTTAATTTAGGCGGCTTAAGGTGGATCCGCATTGCCGTTTCGGAAAAGGATTCCAATATTGTCTGGGTCGGGTCTTCTTCCCACTACATCAACGTTTCAACCGACGGCGGGCGTCATTTTCAGCAGGTGAGTAATCCCGATCTAAATTTAAATGCGTATTTAACAGGAATCGCCACCTCGCCCTTTGATAGTGCCACGGCTTTGGTCATGTTTGGTGTGTACGGATACGGCAAGATATTTCGTACGACCGATTTGGGACAAACCTGGCAGGACATTACCCATAATCTTCCGGAAATTCCGGTGCATTGTGCTTTGTACATGCCCTACGATTCCAGCCAAATTTGGATCGGTACGGATTTAGGCGTGTTCATTTCGTACAATAATGGTCAAAGCTGGAAATATTTCGATCGCAACTTACCGGCCGTTTCCGTGCGGCGCATGAAGATCGTGGGCAAACAAATTGTGGCGGCTACACACGGGCGTGGGGTATGGACAGTGGATAATGACACCTTGATTACTTACAATCTACCGGTTAAGGAGCCTTTATTGGCCGATTTACCCCTGCTTAATCCCAATACGGATACGTTACGCATCGGTTTTTACACTCAGGGTGCTTACGATTCGTTGAAGGTGATTGACGGGAATCGCGTCCTGACGACTTTCTATTTCCCGCCAGCTTACAAGGACACGGTCTATTTTTACAAGGTAACCCCTCCGGCGGAACTGCACATTCGCGTGGACGGCTACAAGGCCGGTAAAATTTATGCCTCCGAAACAAAAAGTTTGACGGTTTACGTTGCCAAAGACAGTGTTTCGGCAAATTTTGACGACGGAATGTCGCCCTTTGAGGGAGACTTAAAGGTGACAAACGATTCGGGATTTACCTCTTCCACGCTGGATAGCAATCATCCCTATGAGGACAATAAGGAATACATTGCTCTTTTAAAAACGCCCGTTGTTGTGAACGATAGTACGCATCTCTTTTATCGGGATATTGCCGTGGTCGAACCCGGCGATGAGGGCTTTTACTACCCCTATCCGCAGATGTGGGATTATGTTACGGTGGAAGGAAGCGCCGACGGAGAGCATTGGCATATTATAATCACACCTTACGATTGTCGTTTTAATAGCGCCTGGCTATCCGCATTTAAACAGAACCGGGCACCGTCCGCCGATTCCTTTATGGCTCACGACACGATTTTGAGTTCTATTTTTAGTCCGGGTACCAAGATTTACTTACGGTTCCGTTTGCATGCCGATGCCGCTACGCACGGTTGGGGCTGGGCCATCGACGATATTTTTATCGGAGCAGGGGAACCAACCGGATTGCCGGCGATTTCCGCTGCACCTTGGAAATTTCGTTTATTGGGCAATTACCCCAATCCTTTTAATCCGAGCACGACGATTCGCTTTACTCTGGACAAGCCGGCCACCGTTAGCCTAACCGTTTACAACAGCCTGGGAGAATGTGTGCGCCATTTGGCAAACAATACATTCTTCCCGGGTAAAGGATTGTACAAACTACATTGGGACGGCGCCGACGACGCCGGCAAACGGGTTGCTTCGGGTGTGTATTTTTATCGTTTGCAGGCAGCGCGCCACACGGCCGTGGGCAAGATGGTTTT
>CAZHIZ010000008.1:0-46613 GCA_964532875.1 uncultured Caldithrix sp.
GGTGGCTTGCCTATTTAACCATTTCCCATTCAACGATTCAACCCAATCCCTATTTCTTTTGTCTTTTGTCATTTTTCTTTTTTCTTTCCCCTCACTTCCCCACAATCTTCCATTCCATCTTCCAATCCCATTGATCGAAATACAAATTGCCGCCTTTCCATTCCACCTCGCCGCGTTGCGAGTCCACCGTCTCCGAACGAAAATGTTGTTTAGGCGGACAAAATTGTCGTCCGAAATCATCATTAAAAATCAAACGATAACTATCCATGCCGTTTAGATAAAAATATTTCACTTTCGGGTCAGTACTTTTGCGCAGGCCGTAGGTCACATCCGTAGGCACCCAACCGTACGGTTTAAAATAGGCCATACTCCAATCATGCATGCTGTCGTGTGGCGGCTGAAATTCCCAGCCGCTTTGCCAGCGGGCCGGAATGCCGTTCATGCGCAGCAACGTAATAAACAGCATGGTTTGAATCCCGCAATCGCCGTGGCGGGTCAGCAAAGGGTACAAACCGAGATGACGGATAGTGGAATATTCACGCGCCGAAGCCCAGGTAATGTTGCTGTCGATCCAGGCAAAAATTCTTTGCGCAATGCGATAGGGATTGGTTTCCTGCCCAACAATTTTTCGGGAAAGAGCTCGCAGGGTATCGTAGAAGACAATATGCGGCGGACGCTCCTGCAAATATTGTTTTAACGGCCCGTTGGGATCGACCGGCTGAACTTTTTCGGGATCAATATCCACATAAACTCCTTGTGATGTGTAGGCGTACTCAACGGAAAAGCGCGTCGTATCATTCCCGGCACTGGGTTTTTCCAGATAGATCGTCCGTTGCAAACAGGAATCCGGAGCCAACCGGTAAACCGGCGGATCGGTTTTGAGCACACGAATATTGATTTGCCGATGCGCAATTTCCCGCGGAAAGGGAATCCAGCAACGGATGGTATCCCCGGCAGGCACCTGAGCGGGATGCACCTTAATCGTGTAACGAATGCGCAGACGTACCGGGTCGGCATACGGTAAACCGCTTTGCCGGCAATCGTTAATGACCTGTTGAATATGGGCATCCAAATCGAATTTGTTTTTTGCCGTTTCCGCATGTTTTCCCTGCCAAATTATTTTGAGCCGTTTATTCAATCGGAACAAATTACGTGCGGCTTGATTGAAGTAGTATTTTTTACCGTCAATTATCATGAACTCCAATTGTCTGGCTTTTTCCCACCGTCTGAGATCCTTAACCGTTACCCCCGGCATGACTTGCCCGATAAATTTTAGAACATCATCCTGTGTTTGGCTAAAATCTTTGCGAATGCGACGCATGCGCTCCAATTCAAATTCCAATGCCCTACGTGTGGAATCGGGAAGCGACCGGTCATTCTTCAGACGTTCTTTAATGGCCTGTTCCGCTTTCGAAAATTCTCCCCGATCGACCAAACGGCGATAAGTGGCCAAATCCTTTTTTTGACACGAAACGAACAAAAAAATTGACATGAGAATGGCTGTAACGACAACCTTCATGAATGCCTCCTTTACATTTTAAATCTTTCAGGCCGAAACTTCGCTCTGCTGCGGCTTAATATTCTTTGAAAATAATATCTTTTAGGGAGCGTTTGGGCACGTGGTGTATTCCCTGCTCATCGCGCCAATAGCGCACATCGCCTTTCTTACCGACTTCTTCAATGATTCTTTTTTCCCGACAATAGCCTAAAGCCAGAACCAATAAAATTTCCAAATGGGACGGAATATTTAGAAGACGCCGTAACTCCGGGCGGTCAATGGATCCAACAATGCAACCGGCAACGCCCGCTTCAACAGCCCCTAACAAAATGCTTTGTGCGGCAATGCCGTGATCACAATCAATGGGATATTTAATGGTGCGATCGGCTAAAATAACAATGTAGGCGGCCGGACGTTCCCCTGCACTTGGCCCGGGCCAATCGCTTAAATAACCGGCCCAGGAAAGCGTACTAAAAATAAGAGCGTTGGTTTGCGCATCGGAGGAAAGGATGTATTTTAACGGTTGCAAATTGGAAGCAGATGGTGAAAGGCGGGCCAAATCGACCCACTGCCGTAAATTTTCACGCGGTACCGTTTTGTTTTCGTAAAAACGCCGACAACTGCGATTTTTAAGAATCAATTCGCGGACGGTCATGGCTTACAACTCCTGTTTCATAAAGCGATTAACCTCCTGAAATAAAAACTGCGGATTATCGGCATGCAACCAATGGGTCGCTTTTGGCACGGTAACCACCTGAGCTTTAGGGAACAATTGCCTGATCTGCGCCATATCCGCCTCCCGAATGTAATCGGATTGCTCGCCGCGTAAAAACAGCGCCGGTCCGGTAAATGGCTCTCCGGGAGCCTCAATAGCTTCCAAAACCCGATCCACGTTTTCGTAAAGAGCCGGAATATTCAATTTCCAGACAAAGGTATTTTCTTCGGTACGACGTAAATTTTTTAACAGAAATTGCCGGATGGCCGTTTGGGGTATTTTAGCCGCCAAAAGACGGTCGCCCTCGATGCGCGATTGAATTTTGTTCAGATTCATATTGAGTAACAACTTTAAAAATTGGCGGAAGCGCGTATGCCGATAGGCCCGCGGAGCAATATCGACCACTATCAGGCGGCGTACCAATCTGGGATAGCTTAAGGCAAACAGCATGGCCGTTTTACCTCCCAGGGAGTGGCCTAAAATCGTAGCTTCCGTTAAACGATGATCCTGCATAAACTCTAACAAATCATCGGCCAGAACAGAGTAATTAAATTCAGGGGCATGCGGCGACCGACCGTGGTTGCGTAAATCCAATAAAAACACACGAAAATTTTGCGCCCACCGGCGCCCTAAACTGACCCAATTATCGGACATGCCGAACAATCCGTGCAAAATAATCAGCGGCTCTCCCTGGCCGTATTCGCGATAAAAAAGTTTCATCCGGCTTCCTGCTTTCGTTTATTGGGGAAAATAGCCATTCCCCCAATGCAAATCAATCATTATTGGCCCGGTCGTATGTTTGCCGTCCTATTGATGCCTATTGTTTAATTTGTTAGCTTTGCTATTTATTGAGTGGCCTTAATGAACCGAATCGGCAAAACTCCGTTCAGCCGGACGGGACATGCCCATTGGGAAAAGGTCATTTGGTAGTGCCGCTACATTTGCGAATAATCTAACGGGAAGCGCATGGAACTTTTAACGAATACGGTCATCCTGCTCTTAAGCATTGTCGCTCTCTGGCTGGGCGCCGTTTGGATCGTGGACCCGGCTCCAAAAATAGCGCGTAAAATCGGAATTTCCGATTTGGTCGTCGGATTAACGGTGATTGCTTTTGGCACTTCCATGCCGGAATTTGCCGTTACCATCACGGCAGCCGTAAAGCAACAGGCCAATATCTCCGTGGGCAATATCGTCGGCTCCAATATTTTTAATCTGGGCTTTATTTTGGGCGGCGTGGCTTTGCTGCAGGTCATTAAATCCAATAAAAAAATGGTCTATCGCGAAGGCTCGCTTCTCATCGCCATTTCGCTTGTCCTGTTGTTTTTTCTAAGAGATTACACGCTCAGCTTTTGGGAGGGATTTTTCCTCTTTGTCTCGTTGATCGTTTACCTGGCCTATTTGTTTATTCATCGTGAAATTCCGGAAGAAGAATTACCAACGGGAGAATTTCGCTGGTACCATATTTTGCAATTATTGACCGGTTTGACCGTGGTCGTAATCGGGGGGCACTACCTGGTGGATTCCGCTTCTTACCTGGCACGCATTGCCGGACTTTCGGAGTGGTCGATTGCCGTTACGGTGGTTGCGGCCGGCACCTCGGCCCCGGAGTTTGCCACTTCGCTGGTAGCCGCCATGCGCGGCCGGCACGGCATTTCGGCCGGCAACCTGATCGGCAGCGACCTGTTCAACATCATGGGTGTTTTGGGATTGGCCGCCATGCTGCGCCCTTTGCACGTGGCCCACGACGCCCTGCTCGATATTTTTCTGATGGTCGTACTCATTGTTCTGGTCATTATTTTCATGCGCACCAAATGGGCGGTTTCGCGTAAAGAAGGTTTTATTTTAATTTTGGTGGGTATTATTTTGTGGATTATTACTTTGAAATAGCATTTTGCGCCGCTTCATCTTCCGGGCGCGCCCCGACTAAATTGAAAATCCGGCCACCGTTCTAACAGGCCTGCCGATAAGCTGTTTGCCACGCTTAAATGAACTTTAAAATTGTAAAACCCGAGGCGTGGCAAATTCAGCTTGATTGGCTTGTTATGCACCTGTATAACATTTTCGCTTATCGGATATTTTAGGAATTTCCTTCACGCTTCTTGTGCTGAATCCAACAGATGAAAGCGTTTTATTTTTGGAACTCATTCCTGCCGTGACAATATTTGTATTTTTTACCGCTTCCGCAGGGACACGGGTCATTCGGACGAATTTTCTTACCGACCCGAATGGGCTGTTTTTTGCTGGAACGCTGTTCCCCGGCTTTTTGAATATCGCTCTTTTCCTGCATGGCCCCGGCTTGCAATCCCATGCCCGCGGCCTCCTCGTGGATCAACTGCATTCGTTGCGGCTGACGCTGCTTGCGCGCTTCGGCCCGATTTACCGGCTCATCCACCAATTGAAATTTCCACAACCAGCGCAGCGTTTCTTCGTTGATTTCATGAATCAAACGCTCGAACATCATGTAGGCATCGCGCTTGTATTCCACCAGGGGGTCCTTTTGCCCGTAAGCACGCAAATGGATGCCCTCTTTCAGGATATCCATCTGATACATGTGATCTTTCCATTTATCATCGATCACGTTTAAGATGAAATAGCGTTCCAGAACGGACATGCGTTCACGGCCGATGCGTTTTTCCTTTAAATCGTACACACGCAAAGCCTGATCACGAATGTATTGACGCAGCATGTCGCGGTCGTAACTTTCCAGATTTTCCCGCACCTGATACAGGCTGATGTTCAACACATTACCCAAATCGGTTTCCAGAGCATCCAGATCCCATTCATCCGGACGTGAATTCCTGGGCACGTACGAATCGAGTTCGGTGTCGATGTATTCATCCAAAATACTTTCTACTTCTTCGCGCGTATCTTCCTGCATCAATGCCACGCGGCGTCGGTCGTAAATAATTTCCCGTTGCTGATTCATTACGTCATCGTATTCCAGCAACCGCTTACGAATGGCAAAGTTTTGCGCTTCCACCTTTTTTTGCGCCTTTTCAATAGAACGGGAAATCATGGGATGGGTAATGACCTCGCCTTCCTGAATCCCCAGACGATCCATAATCCGCGCCACTCGTTCACTACCGAACAAACGCATTAAATCGTCTTCCAGACTCAGGAAAAAGATACTGCTGCCCGGGTCCCCCTGACGCCCGGCACGTCCGCGCAACTGCCGGTCGATTCTTCGGGATTCATGACGTTCGGTACCGATAATGGCCAAACCGCCCGCTTCCACCACACCGGCGCCCAGTTTAATATCCGTACCGCGACCGGCCATATTGGTGGCAATGGTTACCGCCTGCGGCTCGCCGGCGTGCGCAATGATTTCCGCCTCACGTTTGTGGTGTTTGGCGTTCAACACATTGTGCGGAATGCCGCGCCGTTTGAGCATACGACTCAAAATTTCCGACACTTCCACCGTGGTCGTACCGACCAGCACGGGGCGTCCTTTTTCACGCTCTTTAATAATCTGCTCGATGACCGCATTGTATTTTTCACGTTTACTGCGATACACCACATCGTCATGGTCGATACGGATCACCGGCTTATTGGTGGGAATAACCACCACATCCAATTTGTAAATCTCCCAGAATTCGGCCGCTTCCGTTTCCGCGGTTCCGGTCATACCGGCCAACTTATCGTACATGCGGAAGTAATTTTGCAGAGTAATGGTAGCCAGAGTCTGGGTTTCCCGTTCGATCTTCACGTTCTCTTTGGCTTCGATGGCCTGATGCAAACCGTCGCTGTAACGGCGTCCGTGCAGAATACGTCCGGTGAATTCATCGACGATTTGCACTTTACCGTCTTGCACCACATATTCCTGATCTTTTTCGTATAGGGTGTAAGCCCGCAACAACTGAGAAATATTTTGCAGTTTATCGCTGCGATCGATGTACAATGAATGGATTTCTTCCTTCTTGATCAGCTTTTCTTCTTCGGAAAGATTGGGGTCTTGTTCGATTTTGGCAATTTCTTCACCCAAATCCGGCAGTAAAAACATGTCCGGGTCATTGGGATTTAATTCTTCGCGACCTTTTTCGGTTAAATCGATAATATGATTTTTTTCGTCAACGATGAAATACAGGTCAGCAAAATAGGTTTCGTCGGAAACTTTATTTTGTCCCTTATCGCGATAATAATCGTTTTCGACTTGTTGCACCAAGCTTTTGATTCCTTTTTCATGGTAAAGCTTGAGCAATTTTTTATGCTTTGGAGCTCCGTGTTCGGCAATAAACAGCTTAATGCCGGCTTCCCGCTCTTTACCTTCCTTCAGCAACTGTTCGGCTTCCAATATCAAACGGTTGACCAGACGATTCTGGTTGGCCACCAGGCGTTCCACAAAAGGCTTTAACTCTTTGAATTTGTAAGCCGTACTGTCACCGCTGACCGGGCCGCTGATAATCAACGGCGTACGCGCCTCATCGATTAAAACACTGTCCACCTCATCCACAATGGCGTAATGGTGGCCGCGGATTTGCACAATATCTTCCACGCTGGAAGCCATGTTGTCGCGCAGATAATCGAAACCGAATTCGTTGTTGGTTCCGTAAGTAATATCGCAATTGTAAGCTTTGCGGCGCTGTTCCGAATCCATTTGGCTTAAAATAACGCCGACCGTTAAGCCCAAAAATTTGTAAATTTCGCCCATCCATTCGGCATCACGTTGAGCCAGATAATCGTTAACCGTGACCAGATGAGCCCCTTTGCCTTCCAGTGCATTCAAATACAAAGGCATGGTGGCGACCAACGTTTTACCTTCACCGGTAGCCATTTCGGCAATTTTACCCTGGTGCAAAACAATGCCACCGATCAACTGCACGTCAAAAGGAACCATATCCCAGGTAACTTCGCGGCCTACGACCAACCACTTTTTGCCCAGCAAGCGCTTACAGGCTTGTTTAACAACGGCGAAAGCTTCCGGGAGCAAATCGTCCACGGTTTCGCCGGCTTTTAATCGTTCGCGAAATTCGTCTGTTTTTTTCTGTAATTCTTCGTCCGTCAGTTTATTGTAATCTTCGAAATATTCGTTGATCTGGTGGACCACAGGCCACAGTTTTTTGACATCGCGTTCGTGCTTTGTGCCGAATATTTTAGTGATAATGTTCATTTTAGTTTAATACCCCTTTAATAAACGTTCTGCTAAAAATGTAGGCAATCCGGATTTAATGATTTTTTGATAGGTTTTTTCAACATCATAATTTAATCGAATGAATTTCAGACTGCCGCTACCGGGATCGAAAAGTACGAAACTTAAACGCGCATCTCCGTCCCGGGGCTGCCCGATACTCCCTACATTAACGATATATTTTCGATTTTGTTCAATTGTCACATCGGCTTTAATGACCTTTTCTTCCGTAAAAACTCCGGGCACATGCGAATGCCCCACAAAGCACACGTTCTGTTGGAAGCTCTCCATCTCCATACGTGCATCCTCGACCGAAAGAATGTAATACCAATGGGAAGGATTGGAAGGAGCCGCATGCACGAAAATCATATTATCCGTTTGGTAGATAAACGGGAGCTGTTTTAAAAAGTCCCGATTTTCCGGGCTCAGTCGCTCCATGGTCCAATAGGTTGCCAGTTTGGCAAATTGATTAAAATATTCGATTCGCGCCAGACCGATGGCCGCATAATCGTGATTGCCCATTAAAACCACTTTACAGCGCCGGCGCACTATTTCCACACATTCGTTGGGATTGGGTCCGTACCCCACGATATCACCAAGGCAATACACATCTTTGATGCCGTGATTTTCGATGTAATTTAAGGCTGTACTCAGGGCCTCCAAATTGCCGTGGATATCGGAGATAATTGCTATTGTCATACTTAATTTTCTAACTTAATTTTGCTAATCAAACCGCGGCCGGATTTCTTGATTAATTTTTTATTTTTCAAATCCTTAAGCAGCGCGTCCAACAAGCCGTTAATGAATTTGCCCGTTTTCGGCGTACTGTAATTCTTGCCGATTTCAATCATTTCATCGATGGTTACTTCCGGCGGAATATCTTCAAAGAACATGAATTCGACCAGAGCCATGCGCAAAAGAATGCGATCGATGGTAGCAACTCTGTTGAAATCCCAATTAATCAGTTTGGTCTTAATGCGCCCGTCCAATTCCTCTTTGTTTTTTAAATACAATTGGATCATCTTTTCTACAAAGGGACTTATGCGTTTTTGTTCCGTTTGTTCCTGTAAAAGATAATCCAACTGCTCTTTGTACGGAATCGGATTAAATTCCTGCGCAAATAAAACTTTAAGTACCAGCTCCCGTTCTTCTCTTCGTGTCATTTTCACTCGTACGTGTAAAATCCTTTTTTAGTTTTTCTACCCAAATGCCCGGCAGCTACCATTTTTTTCAACAAGGGACACGGACGATATTTGGGATCCCCCAACCCTTTGTACAAAACATTCATGATGTGTAAACAAACATCCAAACCGATAAAATCGGCCAGTGTCAAAGGGCCCATGGGATGATTCATGCCCAGCTTCATCACCGTATCGATGGCTTCCTTGTCCGCAACCCCTTCCATCAGGCAGTAAATCGCCTCGTTGATCATGGGCATCAATACGCGATTGGAAATAAATCCGGGATAATCATTGACCTCAACCGGAGTCTTGTGCAAAGATTTGGCCGTCTCGTAAACCAATTGATAGGTTTCATCCGAAGTCGCCAGCCCGCGAATGATTTCCACCAGCTCCATCACCGGTACGGGATTCATAAAATGCATGCCGATCACCTTGTCCGGTCGATTGGTAACCGCTGCCAGTTCCGTAATGGAAATCGAAGAGGTATTTGATGCCAGAATGGTTTCTGCGGGACAAATGTCATCCAATTGTTTAAAAATATTTTTTTTCAAATCATCGTTCTCAATAACGGCTTCCACCACCAAAGAGGCCTGCGCCGCCGCTTTCATATCCGTACTGGTCGAAATACGTTGCAACGTTTCCTTCACCTGTTGCTCGGTAATCGTACCTTTCTTTAATTGGCGTTGTAAATTTTTTTCGATTTTACCTAAAGCCGCATTCAGGATATCTTCTTTAATATCGATCAAAGTGACGTTATTTCCGAAAAGGGCGAACACATGAGCAATGCCGTTGCCCATTGTTCCGGCACCGATAACCGCTATATTTTTACTCATTTTTTCATCTCCTTTTAAATCGCTTCTACAACCAGACTGGCGGCTTCTCCGCCGCCGATACACAAGGAGGCCACACCGCGTTTGGCCTTATTTTTTTTCATGGCAAAAAGTAAAGTTGTTAAAATCCGTGCTCCGCTGGCTCCGATGGGATGGCCGATAGCCACGGCCCCACCGTGAATATTGACCTTTTCCACGGGAATATTCAAAAGCCGATTATTGATAATGGTGACAACGGCAAAAGCCTCATTAATTTCGAACAAATCGATATCATCAACGGATAGCCCGGCCTTTTTCAAAGCCTTTTGAATGGAATCGGCCGGAGCCTTGGTAAAATACTCCGGAGCCTTTGCCGCCGAGGCCTGCGCTACAATTTTAAACAAGGGCTGAATGCCCAGTGCTTCGGCCTTTTCTTTGGCCATCACAACAACCGCCGCCGCGCCGTCATTGATTTTGGAAGAATTAGCAGCCGTAACGGTACCGTCCTTTTCAAAAGCAGGACGTAATTTGGGCATTTTTTCAAAAATCACCTTACCGGGCTCTTCGTCTTTGTCCACCACAACAGGATCGCCTTTTCGCTGGGGTACTTCCACCGGTACAATTTCGTCCTTAAACCAACCTTCTTCCTGTGCCTTCAAAGCCCGGCGGTAACTGAGCGCAGCGAATTCATCCTGCTCTTCTCTGGAAATATTACATTCCCGGGCACACAATTCAGCCGCATTTCCCATGTGGAAATTATTGTAAACGTCCCAAAGTCCGTCTTTTATCATGCCGTCTACCAATTCGCCGTGTCCCAAACGATAGCCGTAGCGGGCTTTAGGAATGTAAAAAGGAACCTGACTCATGTTTTCCATGCCACCGGCAACAATTACATCCGCATCGCCGACCATGATGGCTTGCGCGGCTAACATGACGGCTTTTAACCCGGAACCGCAAACTTTATTAATGGTCATGCACTCAACGGACACATCCAAACCGGCCCCGAGTGCCGCCTGACGCGCCGGAGCCTGACCTTCGTTTGCCGTTAAGACATTACCCATAATCACTTCGTCAACGGCATCGAATGGCGTACCGGATCGCTCCAGGGCTGCTTTTATGGCGATACTGCCAAGTTTGGTAGCCGGGACGTCTTTAAACACCCCACCGAAACTTCCTACCGGTGTGCGCGCCGCACCTACAATGACAACTTCTCTTAACTGTTTCATTTTTAACTCCCCCGTAATTTGCTGTAAGATATGGCAATCTAATCATTTTAAATAACCCATGCAAGCAAGCCAATGCCTGTTAGTCCGAAGACGGATTGCGCTTTTTATCGTATCTGTCATACGCGTTGATGATTTCCTTTACCAGCGGATGTCGTACCACGTCCTGATCGCTTAATTCAACAAAGGCAATGCCCGGAATGCCGGACAAAATATAAAAGCTACTAATGAGGCCGGAATCTTTTTTGGCCGGTAAATCGATTTGCGTAATATCACCCGTAATAACACATTTGGAATTAAGCCCGAGACGGGTTAAAAACATTTTCATTTGCATAAAAGTTGTGTTTTGCGCTTCGTCCAGAATTACAAAAGCGTTATTAAGGGTACGCCCACGCATGTAAGCCAAAGGAAGAATTTCAATAATTTGCTGATCCAAAAATCGTTTCAACAAATCCTTGGGCATCATGTCTTCCAGGGCATCGTATAAAGGCTTTAGGTAGGGATCGATTTTTTCCTTATAGTCTCCCGGTAAATAGCCCAAACTTTCACCGGCTTCCACGGCAGGTCTGGCCAGAACAATTTTCTTCACCAAATTATCCTTCAAGAAGGCTACGGAAAGAGCAACCGCTAAATAGGTTTTCCCCGTTCCGGCCGGTCCGACGGCAAACAAAATATCGTTTTTACGAATGGCTTTAAGCATTTTTTCTTGACCGTCGCTCTTGGGTTTGATGATGTTTAAAAAAGTTTCCAAGGCCGGTAGATCGTCGTGTGGAATAACATCCTTTTTAATTTCGGGGACGGTTTTACTAACCATGGAACGGGCAATGCGAATAGAGGTAAGAACATCATTTTTGCTGAAAATTTTTTGTTTTCGGGCGGCAGAAAGCAAATCTTCCAGAACATGCAGAGTGCTTTCCGTTTCTTCGGCCCGACCGATTATTTTGATCGTTCGCCCGCGTGCGATAAGGCGTACCTGAAAAAATTCTTCGATTAAACGCAGATTCGCATCGTTTTGGCCGAAAACGGTAACAGGATTTACGGTATCCGGAACACTAAATTCTTTTTCAACAACTTCTTCCATGCACTCTTCCTTACACAAAAAAAGGCTTCCGGAAACAATGCCCGAAAGCCTTTTCAATACCATTTTCAATAAAAATTAACGTGCAATCTTTAACACCTGAAATGGGTAAATCATATTGGGATCCGTAATGAAGCTTTTGTTTGCTTCGTACAGTTTTTGCCATTTAAACGAATCGCCGTAAACATTGGGATAGCCTGCAATCTTGGAGAGGAATTCACCCTTTTGTACCAGATGTTCATTTGGACCTACCGCACGCGGAATGGCCAGAACCTGTTTGGGATAAATCAAATCGGGATTTTTAATTTGATCCAAATTGGAAGTGTAAATACGCCACCAGGCATGGGGATTACCGTAGATATCGTCTTTACCGGCAATTTTCCACAAATAGTCGCCCTTAACCACCGTGTAGGTCGGCGGTACGGCCGTTTTGGCTTTTTCTTTTGCCTGATCAATCAAACTCTGAATTTCATTGACTAAGGCCTGATTTTCTGCTGTAACGGAAAATGGATTTTCTTTAAATTTATTCAACTTGGCTTGCAGAGAATCGATTTCGTTGCTTTTACTGTAAATTTCTTCCGGAGAAAGATTCAGGAAAGCACGTGCATCGTCACGTAATTGAGCTAAATTGGATTTGTATGCTTCGTATTGTTGTTTATCCTGCTGAGCTAACTTGAAAATTTCCTGCCAAGTTTGATCGATTTGGGCTTGCAGGGAATCGTATTCTTTTTTCAACTGTTCAATTTTTGCTTCTTCTTCGGCAATACCTTTTTTAGCGGCATCCAAACGTTTTTGCCAGTCCGCCAATAAGGCATTGTATTGTTCCTGTGTCATCTCTTCGTAATTGTACGATTGTTGAGCCAAAACGACATTGGCAAACACGAGCGACAGGAACAAGCTAACGATTATTGTCATTCTCAATTTCATATTCATTTCTCCTTTTTTCAAACTCATTAAACTTATTCGCTTGCGGGTTTTTGAAAGTTTTGAACGTTTTCTTTATCGGTTTTCACCTTTTGCAGTTCAGCCTTTTTTGCCGCCACTTTCTTTTCCCAATCCTGTCTCTCTGCTTTTTTCTGAGCTAATGTTTTCTCTGCAGACAGAGCAGCCGCTTTGGTTTCTTCCAATGTCTTAATTTGTTCCTCACTGGGTTTCCATTTGCAACTGCTTAGCGAAAGCATCGCCACACTTGCTATCGCTATCAAAACAATTTTAAACTTCTTCATACGACACGCCTCCTGGATTAGATATACTAAATTTCAAAATTTTCAATCTTAACGAAGCTAAGAAATTAAATTATTTTTGTCAAGTTTGTCCAACATATTTTGCCCTGAATCAAATATAGTTCATTCTTATTTATTTAAGTCCACCTTAATCTTCAATTCCGCCAATTGCTCCGGCGAAACTTCCGAAGGCGCACCGTCCATTAGCGAAAGCGCAGAGCTTGTTTTAGGAAAGGCGATAACGTCGCGAATCGACTCCGCACCGGTTAAAATCATCACCAGACGATCCAAGCCGAAGGCAATTCCCCCATGCGGCGGGGCTCCGTATTCCAGAGCATCCAGCAAAAAGCCGAATTTAGAGCGTGCTTCTTCTTTTCCTATCTTCAATATCTCAAACATTTTTTCTTGCAGCGCACGCTGATGGTTACGAATACTTCCGCCGGCAATTTCACTGCCGTTTACCACCAAATCGTAGGCACGGGCCAGAACTTTTTCGGGGGCCGTGTCCAAAAGAGAAATGTGATCTTGCTTTGGGCTGGTAAACGGATGGTGACGGGCAACGTAACGATTTTCTTCTTCGCTGAACTCTAACAAGGGGAAATCCACGATCCAGACAAATTCGAATCGTCCCGACTCCATAAGCCCCAATTGCTGGCCGATTTCCAGACGCAACTGGCCCAATACCGGATAGGTCGTTTCATACGAATCCGCAACAATCAAAATAAGCGTATTTTCATCACCCAATGACAACGTTTCCTTTAAAGCCTGTTGTTCTTTTTCACTCACAAATTTAGCGACACTTCCTTTGAAACCGGCTTGAGAATGTATTAAATAGGCCAGGCCTTTCGCCCCTAATTCTTTAGCCCGATCGGCCAACCCATCGATTTTTTTTCTGGAGAAGGCATCCGCCGGGCGCACGGCAAGCGCGGCAATCCGTCCACCCGCATCGATAACCGAGCGGAAGACCTTAAATTCGCTCTGCTTAAAAACATCATTTAGGGTAACGATGGGCATACCGAAGCGCAAATCCGGTTTGTCGTTACCATAAGTTTCGAATGCTTCGCGATAGGTCATGCGCCGAATGGGTAAAGAAATGTCGTGCCCGATTGTTTTTTTGAAGAGTTCACGCACCAAACGGCTGGAAATTTCAATGACATCCTCTTCATCCACAAAGGACATTTCCACATCAATTTGGGTAAATTCCGGCTGGCGGTCTTTACGTAAATCTTCATCCCTGAAACACTTTACGATCTGGAAATAGCGGTCGAATCCGGCAATCATTAGTAATTGTTTGTAGGTTTGCGGTGATTGCGGTAAGGCGTAAAACCGGCCGGGGAAGTTACGACTGGGTACCAAAAAATCGCGGGCACCTTCCGGTGTACTCTTCATTAAAAACGGAGTTTCGATTTCAACAAAATTTTCGGCATGATAAAAATCGCGCACGATTTTATAAACATGACTCCGTACAATCAGATTTTTTTGCAATTTCCCGCGCCGCAAATCAAGATAGCGATATTTCAATCGAATTTCTTCACTGACTTCAATTTGGTCGTTAATTTCAAAAGGAGTGGTTTTGGCCTTATTCAGGATTTCCAATTCGTGTACATGCACTTCAATAGCACCGGTGGCCAATTTTGTATTAAGGGCCTCGGGCGGACGTTTTTGCACAATGCCTTTTACCGCAATAACATCTTCACTGCGCAAATTTTTTGCTTGTTCGTAGGTTTCCCGATTTACCTGAGGATTAAAGACAATTTGCGTTAAGCCGTAGCGGTCTCTCAAATCAATAAAAATCAATCCGCCGTGATCGCGCCATTTATTAACCCATCCGTTCAATATGACTTCTTTATCGACAAACGCTTCGTTTAACTCCCCACAATGATGTGTCCGTTTCATTGTTGCTCCATTTGGTTTGGTAAAAATCCTGTATCTATTAAATTTCAATCCTTTGAATAAAAATTGGTCAAATATATTACGAAACTATGAATTCTACAAATAAAAAAGCCGCCAATTGGCGGCTTTAACAAAGAAATTATGAATGGTTTTCCTTTAGGTGGTAAAAACAAATTTTTGTCGGAAAATAGCGCGCCCTTCTTTGGGATCGATGGGATCAAAACGCCAGGCACGAATGCGGCGTTTAATGCAGCTTTCCACTTTGGTATTATTTAAGGTCGATTGAATAACGCGTACGGCACTCACCCGACCATTCGGCTCAATGGTGAATTGTACGGTAATACTTCCCTTTAAATTAGGATTAAGTCGGGCCACCCGTTTGTAACAATCGATGATGGCATCCTGATGTTTGTTAATTAAAGCAGCAATGGCATCAGCCGAGCGGGCAGTCGACTTAGCAGCATGACCGGTAACCCGGCCTTTGCCCATCTTCAAGGAGAAATCGCCCTGCCTGGCAATGGAATAATTTCCGGTCTCACCGACACCGCCGGTAACAATATCGTCAATGCCCACACCTTTTTGATTACCTGTTCCACTGCCCACGGTACGCGCACCCAACCGAGAATGTCTTTGTTCCGAAGAAGCATTTTGCAGCGATCCTACGCCATTTAACAGTTTATCCAAATCACCAACGCCACTGCCACCGGCTTCATCGGTTAATGCCCCGGCTACGGCCACACCGACACCTTGACCATTGGCCGCGGTAAGCACGCCAAGTACACCGCCGCCGGCCACCTTCGAAGCCAAAGCATTGCGTTGACTTTGCCGTACCTGCGCAGCACGCCGTCTTCTTAAAGCACGCTGCGAGGCCGAGGCACCGCGTCCTTCAACACGCTTTCCTTGATCTTTTTTGGCGCGTACGTCCGGCTGTTCCGGCTTGGGTTGTTCCGGTATCGTCTCTTCAGCAATACCCGGTCCTTCACTGGTCGGTTTCTTTTTTACGGCCGGTGTTTCGGTAACCAACTCCGCTTCATAAATCTTCTTTAAATACGTTTTCTTGATGGCTTGTTCAACTTGTTCCTGAGAAAACTGTATGTGCGAAAGGTAGATAATGAAACCGTAAATGAGTGCCAGAGAAGCAATAAGTATGATGTAGAATCGCCGATCCAGCTCTTCCCAGATATTCCTTTCAAATTCCTTCGGAAAGGCTTGTATGCTAAAGTTTTTATTACGCCTTGTTGCTTGATGTTGTACTCCTGGCATGATACTTCTCTTTTCTAACTTTTTGTACTTGCGGATTTCTTAATTGTCAACAAACGCATCTTGTAAAAATCAGAATGGCTGCAAGTATACATTACCTTCAGAAGAATATCAAATGGTATCTCCTTGTCTCCCTCAATAATCACCTCATGCGAGAAGGGTTTGCCCACTTCTTCTTCCAATTTTCTCTCTTTTTGAGCATAAAAATCAAGATTTTCTCTTAATTTTGGAATATCAAGAGACTGCTGAGGAACTTCACTCATATCCATTATTTTATGGTCATTAACCAAAATTTTGTTACGAGCGATGGACACCGTTAACTGCTTGGTAACTTTATCTCCTTGAAGCGATGCCGGTAAATGTAATTCCTTTGATGGGGTTACAATAACTCCCGACGTAGAAAACGATTTGAGCAAAAAGAGAAGAATAATCGTCATCATATCCATCATGGAGTTCAGGTTTAATGTACCTGTCTCCTTACTCATGTGTCTTTTTATTTTGGAGGGTTGGAAAGCCATTTATCTTTCACCTCTTAATTTATTATTCCATCTTTGCAAAACTTACTTCCGGGAACAGGGGCTTTACGGCATTATCCGTCGAATCGGTATATGTTTGAACATGATCCATTACACTTATGATCGTTTGATATTCGATTTGCGGCTCGGCCGTCATAATAATGCGGTTGGCATCCACAAACCCTTGTCCCTCTATTTTCTTTTTAAGTTCGATAAGTTTTGCCTTTAATTGAGCAAAATCGTATTTGCCGTCAGGTGTTTTACCAATCGTGGGGCCCTTGCCCGAAGGACCGCGTAAAATACCGAAATCATTACCTATCGTAATCCCCTGATCGGTGATTACCAGTTTCAAGTTCAGCAGTTTTTGCTTTTCTTTTTCCTGGTTCAACACCTTTTTATTACCAACACCTGGCCCTTGGGGCGGTGGTAAATTGATCTCGATGACCCCCACCTTAACAAATTCAGCACCGGCTAATAACAAGGGAATCAATACGACCATGAGGTTCATCACGGGCCGTATATCCAATTCCATATCCAGTTCTTCGGTTTTTCGGCGCTTTGATGGTTCATAAGCCATGGAAGTTTCCTTCCTTTCATTTCATTAATTAACGATTTCCTGTAATCAAATTAATTAATTTGACAAGATGCTCATCCAAATCATCGATGATCTTGTTGGTGCGGTTGGAGATATAGGTATAGGCGATCAATGTCGGAATAGCAACCATCAATCCGAAAATCGTTGTATTCATAGCAGCGGCAATACCTTTGGCCAAAAGGCGCGATTTATCTTCTTCGGAAACCGTTTTGCTACCAACAGCCGCAAAGGAAATAATCAAGCCGTAAATCGTTCCCATCAATCCGGTTAATGTAGCCACATTGGCTAACATGGAAAGATAACTGGTACGTTCCTTAAGCTTGGGAATAACTTCCAGCGTACCCTCGTCAACGGCGTTTTGAATGGCACGGAAATCCAACGCTTCACTTTCATTGGCACGTTTCAAACCGCGCAACACCACATACGGTAATGCTTTTTGCTTACCTTTCTCGCACAATTCTATTGCTCTTTCGATATTTCCACCGGCGACCAACTTGCGAATTTCCGCCATAAATTTATCCGCATTTACATTGGATTTCACAAGAATAAAATATAAGCGCTCGATGGTAATAGCCAAAGCGATAGCTCCGAAGAGAGCGATGGTATACATAAACAAATAACCTTCGGAACTGGTTTTAAACGCTTCACCAAATTGAGCCATGAACATGAACGATACCCTCCTTTAAACCTTAAATTTTACCTTAGTTTTTTCATTAATTGTTCAATGTCTATTCTATTATACTCGGCAAAATCCGAGCGTGGCTTTAAATTTATTTTCTCATTCTCACCAATTAATTCCTTGCGAAAAGAGCGATCGATTTTGATATCATCGAACTCGGGTTTAATCCTTTGAGAATAAATTTGTACCTGTGGAGTTTCAATTTTAATCTTTACTTCCTTAGCTCCCAAATCGATAATCTTATTTTGATTACTGTTTTGCCTCGGCTGATTTTGTGCATATACATTTACAACCAGAGCCATTAAAACCATCATAAAAATCTTATAGGCTAATTTACTCATTGCATCTCTCCTTTTAAAGAGATTCTGTCTTTGTTCAAGACATTAATCGTACGCAAAACGGCCGGCGGAACGATAATCTTTTTGGGATGTGCCATTTCTTCCGCTCTTTTTAAAATATCCTGTGGTAAAATTTCCAAATATCCATACAATTTCAATCCACCACGCGTTAGATCGCGATCTTCCACATCCACGGCAATAACATTCTTTCCGTTTCTAAGATAAATATCAAATGTAGCAAAATCCAATGTATCCAACACGGCATAATCGTTCTTTTCATCATCCAACAAGTATTCACCGTTCAGATAAATCCGATAATCTTCATCCGCCGTTACATAAATGACACCCTTGACCGGCTTACCGTCGAGGTAAAAAGTTTTTCGGAAAAATACCAGCGTGTCACCCTGGGCATTGGTTACTACCGTATTCGAACTGTCGGATTGCAAGGTGGAATCTTGAAAAGTGCTCGAATCGCCGAGCGATTTTTGCGCACCGATATTCAGCGGGGGCCAAATGGCATCCGGATTCACACCAAGACCCTCGAATTGATTCTGATAGCTGACCATCACTTGCGGGTGAGCCCAACTGGAATCATTGAAATTAACTTTGTTCCATTGCTCCGGATAATAGGTCGTGGAATAGACCCAGGTAGAATCGGTTTGCAGAATTATTTTTTCCTTTTCCACCTCGGAAGCATACTTTAACGGATCCAATTGCAATAATTTGTAGATGAGTTTGTTGACCCAAATATTTTTAATATTGTATTTCTTTTTAGCGTCATAGGCGGCATCCAGCACTTCTCTGGAATGTTTGTTTAAGATAACGAAATAATTTTCAAAAAATCCGGCCGCATCGTCATAATTGTAATTTTGGGTAGAATCGAAACGTGCCTGATAATATCCGGACCGAGCTTTGGCGGTATCCGCCAAGACAGCCATCTCATCGGTAATTTCAATGGCTAAGCGCACCAAATCGTTTTTCGTCGTTTTAATCAGATCATTGACGATATTGTTTTTATTTGCCAAATCCAGAGAATTCTCGTAGGATCTTATAGCGGCCAAACTTAATTCTTTAGAAAGGTCGATTAACTGGCTGGCATTATTATCGACGACGAAATAATCTTCTCCATCGGCATTTACCGTGCCGTATTTCTTTTCGATCAAATCTTCCAATTTTTTGATTTCATTCTTATAACGATCCAGAGAGAAAAAGGCCAGATTTTGGTATTGCTCACCCAAAACATTAGAGATCAACAGAATCTGACGTTTTGATTCTTCCACATATTTATTGGAAAGTCCCAAGGCCTGCGATTCTTGTAAATTACGTAAATGCGCGCTTATTGTTTTTTGGATGGCCGGTAGAGCCACTTTTTTCAATACCTGATATTTGTAAACCAAGGTTTCGATGGGTTTTTTGTACGGCGATTTGATAGCTATGGCCTTGTAAACGTTTTGGGCGGTCAGCTCTGCTTCTTTGAAAAGAAGTTGTGAAATTTTGGTTTTTGCCTTATTGTGCCATTTAATAGCCAAATCTCTCGTGGAATCCACAGCCGCTATGCGCGAAACGGCCAAAGCACTGGTATCCTGAGGCATTTCCTGAACTTTCGGTGCGTTCAGATCAATACCCAGTTTCTGTGCCAATACCGGAATTTTGTCAACAACCATCTTATATTGATCAACGGCCTTATCGTACAGGGCATACCCCTGATCGTTGATTGTTTTTTGAGCAACGAATTTTTTGTCTTCATCCAGCTTAGGATCGATTTCCTGTGAAATATATTTATCCGCAAATTCTTCATAAATTTTGGCAATGTCATAGGTCGCTTCAAAACTGCGCGGTGAAGCATAGGAAATAACTTTGCGGTAGGTATCGATTAACTGCCCCATCAATTTCTTCATCTTGGCCAAATTGGCCCGGATATTAGACGGTGGCTGTTTTAATTGAATAGCCATAAATTCGTTGTGTAAAATGTCTGCCAAAAGGTTAACTGCTTCGGCAGCCACAAAAGCATTGTAATCGCCGCCGGCCTTTTTCAATTGCTCGCTACGCGCCAGAGCCATATTAAGTTCCTGTTTGGCCTTGGCAAACATGCCGTTATCATAAAAATATTTACCGCGTTCATAAAAAGCGGTAACCGTACGCGGATCATTGGGATATTTACGAGCAAATTCTTCGTAAATTTGATTCGCTTTGGCCAAATCGTTCAATTTAAGGTACAGTTTGGCATTGCTAAAGAACAAATCAATAGAATAAGGCTGGTTGGGATATTTGGCAATGTATTCGTTATTAACCCGGATGGCGTTCTGCCAATCTTTACCCTTTTGATAATACAAGCTGGCATCATATAAGGCCGGTTCCGCATTTTCGCTCTTGGGGTAATTGGTAGCTATGCGTTCGTATGTTTTGGCTGCATTGACATAGTCTTCCATTTCCACATAATTACGGGCCATATTGTCCAAAGCTTGCACGGCTAACTTGGAATCCGGATATTCCGTAGCCAAAATATTAAACGCTTCATTGGATCGTACCCAATCTTTGGCTTTTTGGAAATTAAGCCCGCTATTGAAAAGAGCGGCAATGACCAAACGTTTATCACCGGGCGCTTCTTTGTAAACACGCATATATTCCATGCCGGCGTTAAAATAATCACCTTGCTGCTCATAGTACTCGGCATTTTTAAAGATAGCCTGCCCCATGCGTTTAAGAGCAAACTTTTTTTGTTCTTCAGGAATATTTTTTTCGGCCAAAATACGTTTGGCTACAATCTCACTGTCTTTAAATTTGCCCAGAGCGAAATACGAATCCATAATCGATCGCAAAGCCAAGCTCTTTTCCGCAGCATTGGGGAAACGTTTTACCAGAGTCTGGAAATAAACCTTGGCTTCGGCAAACATTTTGTGATTGTAAAAAATACCTCCAGCAGAAGCCAGGAAGTTCGGCGTATATTTGCCGTAAGGAAACAGACGAATGTAATTATTGTACGCCTCGATCAACATGGTTTCTTCTGGCGACAGTTCTTCCGGGACAAGTTCTGCAGGATTGGCCAAATTGAATCGAGCCGTATCCTGAACACCGAATTTGCGTTTGACAAGGCTATCGGCCACCACGACCGCATTTAATGCGGCATCATGCTGATGTTTGGTCTCAAGATAATCGTTACTCACTTTAATATATTCTTCGAATGCTTCTTTGTAGCGGTGCAAGCGCGAATCCAGCATATAGGCATACGACCAGTTCACTTCGTAAGCATTGGAATCCGCAGGGAAATGCGTGAGATACGTTTTGGAATGCTGGGCAAAAGTCTCATACAACGGCGTAGCATCTTTTTTCTGGGCCGCCGCTTCTTCGGCTTTTTGCAAGTCGATAACCAAATTGGTGCGCAAAGCCGCTTCGCTGTATTTGTAAGCAGCATTCAAATAGCGAACTTTATTCAGATTATCCGATTTTTCCAGTTTTTGATACCATTCGCTTTGCGGATTGTATTTTTCAAACAATTCCATGCGCGCCTGATACGCTTCATCATCCTTACCCATTGTGTAGAGCACATCTACAATGTGTTGCTGAACCTCCGGCGCTTCCAAATAATCGGGATACAATTTAAGCAAAGTGCGATAGGCATAAATCGCCTTTTGCGGTTCATCAATTCGTTCGTACGTTTGCCCCATGGCTTTAAAAATATCGGGGCCATAGGGACGCCCGCCGATTTTTTCTAAAAATTCTTTGGCCTTATCCACTCCGTTTTTTACATAATGCTCATCAGTAAAACTGATACCAATATATTCGATGGCTTCGTTGTACACGTTAAAATCCGAAATACTGGCCTCCGGGTCCAGCTTCCGCGCTTTTTGAATATCATCGGCTACAGCCAAAAAGTACGTGATGGCATCGTTGTAATATTTAGGATCGCGGGCTGCCAGCTTGTAATAACTCCAACCCAATTTATATAGTGCTTCGTCGTAGCGCTTGGAGTTTTTGTAACGTAAAACGTTTT
This sequence comes from uncultured Caldithrix sp., assembly GCA_964532875.1. GTDB lineage: Bacteria > Calditrichota > Calditrichia > Calditrichales > Calditrichaceae > Caldithrix. Next base: position 22,124 of record CAZHIZ010000008.1, read on the forward strand.
TATATAATTGAATGGCTTTTTGTAGTTCAAGAACAATCTGGTCTTCACTCTTTTTATCTTCGCGCGGGGCAAAATAGTATTCCGCCAAACGCATGTAGGCTTCCGGAGCAAAGGGACTTTCCGGATATTTCTCAATAATTTGGCGATAGACATTGCGGGCTTCTTCACCTTTGCCCATTTTCTCCAAAAGCCAGCCTTTGGAATAGAGAGCATCATCGGCATATTTGCTGGTGGGAAACTCTTTTAACAGTCGGTCATATAATGCAATCGCTTTGGAATAATCCACTTTGGGAAATTCCGGAGGCGTGGGCTCCTCTTTTATTTTTCCCTGATCGAACAGGGTTAATTTTTTTTCATACTCCGTTAAAGCCTGATCATATTTTTTGATTTCTTTTTCATGCTTTAACTCGGCGTCGTCAATGTAATATTCTGCCAGGCGGATATAAACCACATCCCGATTTTTTACTTTGTTACCTTCTTCTTTAAGAAAATTTTCTCCCCATTCGATCCCTTCGGAGAGATAATCCTGTCCCTGCGATTGCAGATTTTTGGCCTTAGCTTCGAAATACTTTTTAATCTTCAGCAGGTCTTCAATTTTCATGCGATTAAAAAGCGTGTCCACCGGAGAGAACTTCTCCTGCTGGCCGAAAAGTAAGCTAAAGCTAAAAATTACCAGAAGTACGATATAATGTGCTTTCATTGTGTTATACATAAACCTGTGTTTGTACCAACTGTTCTCATTATTTTTGTTGTTTGTTTTCCGAGGGCTGTGTTTTGGTCTGCGGAGCCTGCTGCGGTTGCCCTTCGTCGTAATTCAATTCCGTATCGTGTGTATCGAAATAAGATTCTTCAAATTGGCGATTCATCTCTTCACGCTTGCGTAACCGTTCCTGCTGACGAACCTTCCTGGTCATAACAATGATTTGCTCATTAATCTGCCGTATTTTATGCTCGATATTTTGTCGGCGTAATTTCAAAAACGTATTGATATCCTGAATACGTTTTTGCATATCCTTAATTTCCTTAGCCGTCATGGTCTTCACGTTAAACTTAACATTCGTTAAGCCGAAAACACCGTAATCGCTCCATTTATTTAAATTGATATTCGATTTTCGTAACCCCATACCGTATGCTTGCGTCTCCAAAAAATCCAATTTTTTCAGCAAGTCTGAAAAATGCTCTTTGCTCAGTTCCAGAGCAACCAATTTTTTGTAATTCTTGTCTTTACGTGCCTGATTGATTTGAATATCCAACTGGTTTAACCGTTTAACGATTTCCTCTCGTTGGTTTTCGATATCCTTGCGCATGGCCAGAACCTGTTTATTACGCGTCTCCAGAACACTCTCTTTGCGCGCCAACGGATGGGTGTCAAAATAATTGATTCCCAACAATGATGATGGACGAGTTACAGTAGGAATTGTATTAATGGCTCCGTAAATTTTGTATTCCATACGCTCAATGCGTTTGACCAAATCCTTTCTTTGCTGTGCTTTGGCTTCCTGACGCAAACGCTCCAATTCATGCAATTGAGCATTCAGTCGATCCACTTCGTGTTTTACGCCAAATCCGGCCGAACTCAAATCGAGATAAGTTACCTGTAAATACGGGCGATACAATTTTTTGCGCAAAGCATACGCTTTATGGAAGGCATTGGGATCGTCTTTATCCAAGGCTTTCTTTTCCAGCGATTGTGCCTGGTTTACAATTTTACCCAGCACTTCACTTTCCGTATTCAGGGCATCGGAAAGGTCTTTGGCCTCCCGCGCGCTGTACACATCCTGATAGTTTCGCAAGGCTTCATCGGTATCGTTTTGCAACTGGTGAATATAGCCTAAAAGTGTTTTTGCTTCGAGCAGGTAATCCGATCCGTAAAAATTATCAATCAATACCTCCAATACCTGCTGGGCATTGGCAAAATTGCGCTGAGAAACGGGTTTGGCCATTTCTTTCTTGAAATAACTCCAGGCCAACCCCAATAAGACACGATCGTACTGGGAGAACCCTTGATTAATCAAATCGAATGTATAAATGGCTTTGTTGTAATCCTGAAGCTCATAATACAACATGCCGAGTTTCAGCAATACTTTGTCATGAAAATCGGGATTTAACCTTTCGTTTAATGAAAGCTCCTGCAAAATGCGTTCGGCTTCATTATAATTATTAACCCCCACGTAAGATTCGGCCAGCAAATATTGGGCCTGATAATAAAAGGGCGATTTTTTACCGAGACGCGACAAATAGAGAATAGCCTTCTCGAATTTCCCTAACTTCATGGCGGCGGCGGCAGCCATAAACGTAGTTTCGTCGTACAATCCGCTGCCTTGTACACCTGTTTTCTGAAACGCATCGTAGTAAGACAGAACCTTAGGATAATTACTAAAATGCATGGAAATTTGCATCAGGTAGCGATAAACTTTGGGCAAATAGGGCGAAGTGGGGTAATCGTGCACAAAACGCTCAAAATCGGACTGGGCCGCCAAATAACGATCCAATAAATAATTGGACAACCCTTTGTAAAACAAACAATCGTCTAATTGCCCGATAAACGAATAGCGATTCAAAATTTCACCGAACGAACGTTCGGCCAAATCATAAAATCCGTAATTAAAAGCAGTTGCCGCCTGACGTAGCTCGCGTTTAAACATGCGCTCCCGCTCGGCCGCGGTTCCGTCACGTAATAATTTTTTCTTAATAATCTCCACATCGGTCCAGCGCAATTCGTAATTAACGTGCTCGGCCCGCTTCCACTCACGATACAAATCGTAAATGGTCACTTTTTCGCCGGCGGATTTTTTGTTCTGATAGTCTTCGTAACTTAACTGGGCCAAAGATTTGGACACAAGCTTGCCCTCGGTCTTTTTGAGGTCATGAGTAAATTCGGCATCCTTATCCAGTTTGGCATTGGGATCCATCTTTATCATTTCTTCGGCCACGTACAAAAGCTGCATGGCATCTTCGATGGCCCGCTGTTTTTGGAAATCGACCTTACCGGCGGCTAAAGTGGCTTTGATGGTATTTTCAACCTTATCCAGAAAGTCATTGAGCTGGGCCGAATGATAAGGAGCCAGACGACGCTTTAGCGCTTTCACTTCGGCAAGCCGTTTATTTAAAAGCTGGAAATAGGATTCTTTAACCTTTTCCACCCCTTTGACCCGCGCTAAAATTTCGTCATTCAACATGCGAATCTGCTGCACCAAAAAACGTTCCTGTCCGATCGAGCTTTCGCTAAGATTAGCGATTAACTCGTTGACATAATGCTTTAAAGCAGAGGTGTACAATAAATCTTGCTTTTGTGAGGACGTTTTGGCAGGCTCTTGTTTTTGCTGAGCAAATAATCCCGTGCTAAAAACGAAGAGGAGCAGAGCGTAAAATAAAAATAAATGGTTCTTGTTTCTCATAAGAAAAAACCTAAGTTTTTAATCCTGTTATACTCACACAGAATTAAATTTATAATTATTTACTGTGCAGTCAAGAAAATTATTTTTCTAATCCTATTATTTCGCTCTGTATATTCGATAAAAAAATAAATATCTTTAATGTAAACTTCGGGATAATTGTGCAACTTTAATCCGGTTAAGCGCTCGCAGCAGGGCCATTTTAGCTCGATCGACATCAACGTTCGAGTCGTGGGATTTTAACCGTTTTTGTGCACGTTCTAAAGCGGTCTGTGCCCGTTTGATATCGATTTTTTCGGCAAATTCCGCGCTTTCAACAATAATTTTCAATTGGTTATCTTTTACTTCGCAATATCCGCCGCCGGAAGCGAGCCACTTTTCCGAATTATCTTTCATTTGTAATTTAATGGGGCCAATATCTAATAATGAAACGAGGTCTGCATGGAAGGGTAAAACCTGAAAATGTCCGTCAACACCGGGAAGCGAACAACTGGCCACTTCCCCTTCAAAAATCTGTCCGAAAGGAGTCACAATTTTCATCGTAAGTTCCATTGCCATGGATCATATCCTTTTAAACTGTATAACAGGATGTTACATTTACGCCCTTTAAATTCGGTAAATAACTTAAGATATTATTTACCCATTTTCAAATAGTAAACCAAAGGAGCTTCAACCGACTCGGGCTCGGACGATTGAAGCTCGCCGTTTATTTTTCCATCTTTTTGTAATTTTCCAGCACTTCGTCAATATTACCGACCATGTAAAAAGCTTGCTCGGGAATATGATCGTATTCGCCTTCAATAATCCCTTTAAAACCGCGAATGGTTTCTTCCAGGGGAACGTATTTTCCTTGAAGACCCGTAAATTGTTCGGCCACAAAGAAAGGCTGGGAAAGGAAGCGTTGAATTTTACGTGCCCGTGCAACCGTTAACTTGTCTTCTTCGCTTAATTCGTCCATACCCAAAATAGCAATGATATCCTGCAAATCTTTGTATTTTTGCAAAACTTCCTGCACGGTTTTGGCCACGTAATAATGCTCCTGTCCCACAACCCGCGGGTCGAGAATACGGGACGTGGAATCCAAAGGATCTACGGCGGGATAGATACCCAATTCTGCAATATGGCGCGAAAGTACAGTTGTAGCGTCAAGGTGGGCAAAAGTCGTAGCAGGAGCCGGGTCGGTTAAGTCATCAGCCGGCACGTAAATGGCCTGAACCGAAGTAATCGATCCCTTTTTAGTAGACGTAATACGTTCCTGCAATTCCCCCATTTCCGTAGCCAGGGTCGGTTGATAACCTACGGCCGAAGGCATGCGCCCCAACAAGGCGGACACTTCAGAACCGGCTTGCGTAAAACGGAAGATGTTGTCGATAAAGAGCAATACGTCTTTTCCCTCTTCATCGCGAAAATATTCCGCAATGGTCAAACCGCTCAAACCGACACGCTGACGGGCGCCCGGCGGTTCGTTCATCTGCCCGAACACCAAAGCCGTTTTGGCAATAACGCCCGATTCTTTCATTTCCAGCCACAAATCGTTCCCTTCACGCGTACGCTCACCCACACCGGCAAACACGGAATATCCGCCGTGCTCTGTGGCGATATTATGAATGAGCTCCATAATCAACACGGTTTTACCCACACCGGCACCACCGAAAAGTCCCGTTTTTCCACCCTTGGAATACGGTTCCAGCAGGTCGATCACCTTAATACCGGTTTCCAGAATCTCCTCCGAGGTACTCTGCTCTTCTAAAGAGGGTGCCGGGCGGTGAATGGGGAAACGTTTTTTGGCCTTAATTTCACCTTCTTCGTCGATGGGCTCCCCGATTACATTGATCAAACGTCCCAATGTTTCCGGGCCCACGGGAACGCTAATGGAATCACCCGTATCCACGGCTTCCATATCACGTTTCAGGCCTTCGGTAGAATCCATGGCTACCGAACGCACCAAATTTTCACCCAAATGCTGGTGCACTTCGGTAATCAAAGTACTGCCGTCTTCACGCGTAATCTTTAAAGCGTTGTAAATATTCGGAAGCTTACCTTCTGCGAATTCAACGTCAATTACGGGGCCAATGATTTGACGAATTTTTCCTTTATTCATAATTCAATCCTAATTTTGAATACTCAATTCGTTAACTCTCTTTTAAGGCTTCGGCACCACTGACAATTTCAGAAATTTCGGTGGTAATCGAAGCTTGACGGGTCCGGTTGTAGTAAATCGTCAAGTCGTGGATCATTTCTTCGGCATTATCCGTCGCGTTTTCCATGGCCGTCATGCGGGCGCCCTGTTCCGCGGCATTGCTTTCCAATAAGATGCGCCAAACCTGAACGTGCAAATGCTTGGGAATCACCGCATTTAAAATGGCAACCTTATTGGGTTCGTAAATAAAATCCACCTGCTCTTTACTTTCTTGCATGTCTTCATCGGGAACAAAAGGCAAAAATTGTTCGACAATGACATTCTGCTGAATAGCCGATTTGAATTCATTGTAAATAAATTCCACACGATCGAAATTTTGTTCCTGATAAATCCTTAAAATGGTTTCCGTCAGATCCAGGGCATGGGCAAAGGCAAGATCATTGAAAAAATTGATCTTTTGCCCGTTGATGGTCACATGACGATGCTGAAAGAATTCCAATCCTTTTCTACCAACCATGAACAATTCCACTTCGGCATCGGGATAATCGTGAATTCTTTCGGCGGCATGACGGACAATATTGCTGTTAAAAGCACCGCATAATCCGCGATCGGCCGTAACAACAACCAACAGCACTTTTTTAACCGGTCGCCGAACCATCAAAGGGACTTTTGTTTGGTCGTCCACTTTGGCCGAAAGATCGGCAATCAAATTACGCAATTCGTACGCATAGGGCCTGAAAGCCAGAATATTTTCCTGAGCGCGACGCAATTTGGCGGCCGCGACCATTTTCATGGCCTTGGTTATTTGCTGCGTGCTTTTAACACTGGATATCCGTTTGCGAATCTCCCGCAGGTTGGCCATAATTATTCCTCAACCTTGAAATTTTTCACAAAGCTTTCCAGAACCTGGTTCATTTTTTCTTTCCATTCGTCGCTAATCACCTTCTTCTCCGTGATTTCCGTAAGCAACTCCGGATGCTTCATTTCCAGATGTTCGATGAATTCCGTCTCAAAGCGTTTGAGCACGCCCACAGGCAAAGAATCCAAATAGCCGTTGGTTCCGGCGTAAATGATAGCGATCTGCTTTTCGAAGGGAACCGGTTTGTATTGGTCCTGCTTTAAAATTTCCACCAGCCGTTCACCGCGACGTAACTGCTGCTGCGTGGCTTCATCCAAATCGGAGCCGAATTTGGCAAATGCTTCCATTTCCCGGTATTGAGCCAAATCAAGGCGCAAGCGACCGGCCACTTGTTTCATGGCCTTAATTTGAGCATTACCGCCCACGCGAGAAACGGAAATACCGACATTAATGGCCGGACGCACACCGGAATAGAACAAGCCCGATTCCAGAAAAATCTGTCCGTCCGTAATGGAAATTACGTTGGTCGGAATGTAAGCCGAAATGTCACCGGCCTGCGTTTCGATAATGGGCAAAGCCGTTAACGAACCGCCGCCTTCTTCGTCGCTTAATTTGGCCGCCCGCTCCAACAAACGCGAGTGCAAATAAAACACATCACCGGGATAGGCTTCACGACCCGGGGGACGGCGCAACAGCAAGGAAACCTGACGATAGGCCCAGGCATGCTTGGTTAAATCGTCGTACACGACCAGAGCATGGCGGCCACTATCGCGGAAATATTCGCCGATGGCTGCTCCGGCATAGGGAGCGATGTACTGCAAGGGAGCGGGCTCGCTGGCCGTGGCCGAAACGACGATGGTGTAATCCATGGCGCCGTGTTCTTCAAAGGTTTTAATCACTCTGGCCACCGTCGAGGCTTTTTGCCCGATTGCCACATAAATACAAATGACGTCCTGGCCTTTTTGATTGATAATCGTATCCAGCACCACCGCTGTTTTACCGGTCTGGCGGTCACCGATGATCAATTCGCGTTGCCCCCGACCGATGGGAATCATGGCATCGATGGCCTTAATACCCGTAGCCAAAGGTTCCTTTACCGGTTGCCGGTAAATAACGCCGGGCGCCTTCCGCTCCAACTTCATTGCCGTCGTCGTCTCGATCTTGCCTTTGCCGTCCAAAGGCAGCCCCAGAGGATCGACCACACGCCCGATCATGGCTTCACCGACCGGAATCTCCATTACGCGACCGGTACGCCGCACCTGATCGCCTTCTTTAATCAGCGTATCTTCGCCGAACAGAATGGCACCCACATTGTCTTCTTCCAAATTGAGCACCAACCCCATCACGTCATGGGGAAATTCGACCAGCTCGCCAGCCATTACGTTTTTCAGCCCATAAATACGCGCAATACCATCACCAACCTGAAGAACCGTACCAACTTCATAAACATCCGTTTCTTTCTGAAATTCCTTCAGTTGTTTTTTTAGAATGGCCGATACTTCATCGGGTCTTACTGCATCACCCATTGAATTTTCCTCACCATGTTTAACATTACCGAGCGCTTAATTTTTCACGCAGTTTGTTTAATTGCAGCCGAATGCTGTTATCGATCACCAAATCCTCAATGCGCACCACAAATCCGCCGATGATCTCCGGCTGAATTTTGGTTTGCAAAAGCACTGTTTTTCCAAGCATTTCTTCCAAATGTTTTTTAATCGTTTCGATCTGCTTTTTTTCCAGAGGAACCGCACTAATCAACTCACCTTCGAGAATTTTCCGATAGGATAGCAACATTTGCCGGAACTGATCAAGAACGGCCGGCAAAATGGCAATGCGTCGTTTTTCTGCTAACAATTCCAAGAACTGGAAAGTTAGGGTTTGAATACGGTTCGCTAAAAGCTCACGAATGATTTCCTGCTTGGCCGATTCGCTAATCAAAGGATTGGCTAAAAACTCTCGAAAATCCGCACTTTCTTCAATCACTTTGCGAATAAGCTCCATATCCGTTTCGATTTTTTCGAGAATACCGTGTTCCTGCGCCAGCTCAAACAAAGCTTTTGTGTATCTTTTGGCTACTCGGTTCAATGCACACGTTCCTTAATTAATTATTTACGTTTTTCGGCAGCGATTTGAGATACTCTTCAACAATCGCTTTTTGCTTTTTCTCATCCAAATTTTGCAAAATGATTTTCTCGGCAGCGCCGACCGCCAAATCCGCAACTTCGGCCTTGAGAGAGGCTAAAGCGCTTTCTTTTTCATGGCGAATTTCAGCTTTGGCCTGCTCAATAAGCTTTTGCGATTCTTGACGTGCCTGCTCCAAAAGCTCCTGCCTTTTTTGGTCCGCCAATTCACGCGCTTCTTTTAGCAAGCGTTGCGCTTCGCTCTCGGCACTGGCCATCATTTCTTTGTGCTTTTCCAAAAGTTGCTGTGCCTCTTCGCGCTGCTTTTGCGCCTGCTCCAGATCTTCGCGAATCGTTTTTTCCCGATTATCAATGGCAGACAAAATCGGCTTTAACGCCACCTTATGAAGGATTACCAGGACAATTAAAAAGGTAATCCAGGTCCAAATGATCATTCCGGGGTCTAAATTTAACATTGGTAAATCCCCAACCCTTTACTTATTTAACGGCCAGTAAGAAACACACAACCACGCCGAAAAGGGCGATACCTTCGATCATGGCTGCCGCAATAATCATTGTCGTACGAATCGCATTACCCGCTTCGGGTTGGCGCGCCGTGCCTTCGGAAGCCGAGGCGGCAATTTTACCAATTCCGTAACCTGCACCGATTGAAACCAGTCCGGCACCTAAACCTGCTGCCAAATACGCTAAAGCTGTTGCCCAATTAGCCATTACAAAACCTCCTTAAATTTAGTTTTTAATGTATTAATGTTCAGGATTAATGCTCATCCCGATAAACAAAGCCGATAATATGGTAAAAATATAGGCCTGAATCAAAGCCACCAACATTTCCAGAAAATAGTCAAATACACCGAAGCCCACCGAAACCGGTGAAACAAGGTACGATTTAAACATGATAATCAAACCCAAAAAAGCAAAAAGCACGATGTGCCCGGCAATCATATTGGCAAAAAGACGGATGGTCAGAGCAAAATGCTTGGCTATCAAACCCATCACTTCCACTAAAAACATTAACGGTGTGAGTAAAAGCGGCACACCGGCCGGCACCAACGATTTGTAATAACCGATTAATCCGTGTTCTTTGATGCCAAAATATTGCGTAGAGAAAAAGGTGATTAAAGCCAGCCCGGCCGTAACATTCACATTGCCGGTCGGAGTGGAAAACAGAGGTATCAACCCCATTAAATTACTAATTAAAATAAAAAAGAAAAACGTTATCAATAACGGTGTAAACTTTTTACCGTGCTCCTCTCCCATGTTGGCTATGGCAATTTCATCGCGCACAAACAAAACGAAAATTTCCAACAAAGCGGCAAATCCCTTGGGAACCAACTTGTATTTTCGGTAGGATTTCAACGCCAGAACAAACATCAGAAAAACGATGGCCCCTGCAATCCACAACATCACCACATGATTGGTAATGGAAAGGTCAATCGTCATTCCTAAAAAATGAAAGGGAGGAATGTGCGGTAATTCGATTTTTAAGCCCGGAAAAACATGCCATTCGTGACTGTTTTGAACGTGATGTTGAATCCAGGCGCCGACATTTTCATTTGCAGCATGCGATAGGGTGTCCACTGAACTCATCGTAGCCATTATGTGCTATTCCTTCCTCAGATAGCTATTGATTAACCATATTTCCCAAATTTGATACAAGACGTATAATATAAGTAAAGATATAATAAAAGTAAATTGATCAACCTCAAGAAATTTAACGATCAAAACAATTAAGGCAACCATCAATAAAACCCGAATTCCCATACCACCGAAGAATGTTTTCATGAACGTTTTTTCTTCTTTTTCAATTGTCAACTTAATTGTGAAAAAAGCTGCAACGATATTTGCCGTGGCAATTATTCCCGAGTACCACAATCCTTTTATTTTTTCCATCCCGAAATCCATGGCAAGGGCTAACTGCCAGGCGACAAGGGAATAAAGCCCCAAAATAACCAGTAGACCGATAAAGAACGTTCGTGATTTCATGCCTACTTTCGTTCGGATTCTTTAATAACTTTAATTAAATTATAAATTGATAAGCCGAAGCCCAAAAACACGCCGACTAACAGAAGGAGCGGACTGGTTTGCAATCTTTTATCCAGATAGTAACCCAAATAGCCTAAAATCAGAATACTGCCTATCATCACATAGGCCATGTTCAAATAAGGCGCGGCCGCCTGAAAGGCCTTGTGAATGTCCAGAGCCGGCTTTTTTTTCGGTTTGGGATTATTTGCCGTCATTTTTCTTTACGGTTTGATCTTTTGGACCAAGCGAGCTGCTGCTCACCCCCATATCGGACGTTCCCTGAAAGACCGCCCCTTCATCAATAATTAATTTACTGGCTTTTAATTCCCCGATAAGGCTGGATTTCGATTCCAACACCAACTTTTCTTTAATGAACAATTTGCCGTTTACTTTACCGCCGACAATAGCATTGGTCGCTTCCACTTCCCCTTCGACCTGTCCCGTTTCGCCGATGGTCAACGTATTTTTACAAATAATCTTACCCTTAATACGTCCGTCCACCCGTAAACTGCTTTCCGTTAATATTTCTCCGTTTATGACGGTACCCTTACCGATGAAGTTTAATTCGGTGGAACCGCTTTCCGTAACTGTCGATTTAAATGCCATATCTACCTCGCCTATTTCATTGAATCTTCGTTTAAATAATAAATGGGATTAACCGGTTTACCGTTATGCCAAATTTCATAATGCAGGTGCGGACCGGAAGTAATTTTTCCCGTATTGCCCAGCAAAGCAATTATTTGTCCTTTTTTAACATGTTCCAGTTCACCGACCAAATTGACCTGATTGTGCTTGTAAATCGTGATGTAATTAAAAGCATGTTCAATAACCAGCACATTGCCCCCGTCATCTGTCCAGCTTTCCATAACCACCACGCCATCGGCAGGAGCACGGATGGGCGTATTGGTTTGCGCAGCAATGTCGATTCCCAGATGAGCATCGCTGAACAACGAGCTGGTTTCGAAGCCGCGTGCAATAAAGCCTTCCACGGGTATCAGCGATGGAATACTATTGAACAGAGTCCCCGTTTTTACGCGGTTCATGCTCTCAAAGTTGATCTCATTCAAAGGAACCGTATCCTTGCCGGTCGTTTCTTCCACTTTTACGTAGCCCTGAATGGAAGAACGGATTTTTTTCTCGTAGCTCTGTAAGGCCGTCAGCTCTTCCTTTAATTTGTCCACCTGCTTTAAACTTTTGATCAGTTTAAAATTTTCTTCCTTAAGGTGATTGTTTTGGATTAGTAACGATCCCAACTTCCAATAGGCAAAAAAACCGCCCGTAACCAAAATCAGGAATACGGCAAACAGAACAACGAGGAAGCGAAACGTCCCTATCCGTAACCGTAACGAGCGCGGTTCTTCTTTTCCATCCGGAATAATTAGAAAATTAATGTATTTTTTTTCAGGCTTGCGATGAGCCATGAAGTCACCAACCTTAATCTTTCAAACGTTCGATAATTTCGTAAAGCCGATTTAAATCTTCTGGCGAATAAAATTCGATTTCAATACTGCCGCCGTCTTTGCGCGATCGGATGGAAACTTTCGTGCCGAAAATTTCACGCAGTTCGGCTTCCATTTTTTGAATGAAAACGGACCGTTTTGGTTTAGCTGCCTTTAGTTTACTCTCCCCTTCTTCACCCAACTCGCGCACCATTTGTTCCACTTTGCGCACCGATAATTTATTGCGCAGCACTTTTTGCCACACTTTTTCCTGAATATGCGCATCTTCAATGGAAAGCAAGGCACGGGCATGCCCCATGGAAATCTCTTCGTTCTTCACGCTTTGCTGAATTTTTTCCGGTAATTTTAAAAGGCGCAAAAAGTTGGTGATGGTGGTTCGATCCTTTCCGATCTTTTTGGCAACCTCTTCCTGTGTCAAATTACATTCGTCGATGAGACGCTGAAAAGCCTGGGCCTGCTCGATGGCATTCAAATGATCACGCTGCACATTCTCGATGAGCGCCAACTCCAGCATCTCTTCCTTACCGTCCACCTTAATAATGTAAGCCGGAACGGTCCGGTAACCTAAATCGGTTACCGCACGCAAGCGCCGTTCACCGGCAATCAGTTCGTAATAATTATCGACCTGACGCACGGTTATGGGCTGAATGATGCCGTTTTCCTGAATTGATTTTTTCAATTCTTCTAATTTTACGGGATCAAAATCTTGCCTGGGTTGGTAAGGATTGGGGCGAATTTTGGCCACTTCAATATCCGTGAGCACACCCTCTTTGGATGCGCTTTGCGGCGTTTCTTCTTTTTCCGGAATCAGGGCACTAAGCCCGCGACCTAATCTACTTGTTTTCTTCACCAATTACTTCCTCTGCAAGACTAATATAATCCTGACTTCCCACGCAAACCGCATCGTACATAATGATGGGCTTACCAAAACTGGGGGCTTCTCCCAAACGCACATTACGATGAATCACCGTTTTGTACACTTTCTCTTTAAAATAGTCCCGTACTTCCTGAGCAACCTGATTGCACAAATTCAGGCGGTTATCGAACATGGTTAATAATACCCCTTCGATAGCCAAATTGGGGTTCAAATTTTTCTGCACCAGATGCACCGTATTCAATAGTTGCGAAAGACCTTCCAGGGCGTAATATTCGCACTGAATCGGAATGAGAACCGAATCGGCAGCCGTCAGAGCGTTTAAAGTCAACAACCCCAAAGACGGCGGACAATCCACGAAAATATAGTCGTATTTGTCCTTGACGGCACTCAATTTTTCTTTTAACCGATGCTCCCTTTTGGGGACATCCACCATTTCTACTTCGGCACCGACCAGGCGAATGTGAGAAGGTACCAATTCCAAAAAAGGAACATTGGTTTTGGTAATAACCTCTTCGATTGCCAAATTATCCATCAAAAGTTCATACGTTGAATAATTCTGTTCATCGGGGATAATCCCTAACCCGCTGGTGGCATTCGCTTGCGGATCAATATCGACCAACAACACGCTTTTTTCGGCGATGGCGATGCAACTGGCTAAATTAATGGCCGTCGTAGTTTTACCGACTCCGCCTTTTTGATTGGTAATTGTGATTATTTTGCCCATAAACCTTTAATCCGTTTCCTAATTATTAAGATTAAATCATTTAGGCAATTTAATCCACAGGATAAATCAAATCAAGACAATTTTGGCGCAAGCAAATTTCTCTATGATTAAACCGGCCTTTGACCCAATTCTCCACACATAGCGGACATTTTTTAAAGCCGTAAATAGTAACAAGAAACATTTTTAGGTGTTTGTAAGTTGAATTTAACGTTTTGAACAATTATATTTCCATGCTTATTTACAATATTAAACAAGGTTAGGAGATTTCGGCCTTATGATGACCAAATTTCGTGAATTTAGTAAAGCATTCATTATTTTCGTCGGCTTGGCCTTTATTGCTTTAATGATTTTTCAATGGGGTGCTGATTATAATAGCCGTTCAAAACGAAAAGATGTGGTAGGAGAAGTTAACGGACAAAAATTGCGGTATTCCCAATTCGATAAGATGTTTCAACAAATTTACAAAGAAGAAAGTGCGCGAACCGGTAAAACCGATTTTACCGATGACGATTTGCATAAAATGCGCGATCGGGTTTGGGAACGCTTCATCCAACAGGTGCTTTTCAAGGAAGAAATGAAACGTCTGGGCATCACGGTAAGCGATTCTGAAATCGTTTACCAGATTTACAATTATCCGCTGCAAGATTTCCGCCAACATCCGGCTTTCCAGACCAACGGCGTTTTTGACATGAAAAAATATCATGCCGCCCTGGGCAATCCCAATATCCCCTGGATGCAGGTCGAAGAAATTTACCGTGAACAAATTCCTTACATTAAATTGCAGAATATCATCACCAACACGGTGCGGGTCTCGGACGAAGAAGTGAAAGACGCCTTTATTAAGGATAATATCAAGGCAAAAGTAGAATATCTTGGTTCTTCCGTTTTCGAATTTATCTCGGACTCATTAAAAGTTACCGATGCCGAAATACAAAAATATTACGATGCACACAAAGACGAATTTGTTCAGGAAGAACGTCGGGCCTTATCGTATGTGGAATTTCCCGTCAAAACCACCAAACAAGACACGATGGAAGTTTTGAAAGAATTTGAAAACATCAAAAAGCGTCTGGCCAATGGTGAGAAATTCAGCGAATTGGCTCTGGAATATTCGGAAGACCCCAGTGTTAAAAAGAACAAAGGGGAATTGGGCTATTTTTCCAAAGGCGATATGGTAAAGCCTTTTGAAGAAGCCGCCTTTAAGGCCAAGGTCGGTGAAGTTGTCGGTCCGATTAAAACCCGTTACGGTTTCCATTTGATTAAAGTGGAAGATAAAAAACGGGAAAACGGTAAGCTGATGGTTAAAGTGAGTCATATTTTAATGAAAGTACATCCGGCGCCCTCCCGCATCGAATCGCAAGAAAACAGCGCCCGCCTTTTTTCCGAGGACGCCAAAAGCCACGGCTTTTTGCAACAGGCCAAAACGAACGGCTATCAGGTTAAGACCACGCCTTTATTTACCAAAGAAGGCGATTTCATTCCGGGCATCGGTAATCACGCCGCTATCAAGGCTTTTGCCTTTGCGGCCGATTTAAACGAAGTTTCCAAAGTGTATCACGTGGGTGACGGATACATTGTGGTCATGGTTAGTAAAATCGAACCCAAAGGGTACCGGCCCTTGAAATCCGTAAAACAGGTGATTGTCAATCGTATTCGTCTGGAAAAAGCCAAACAGTTAGACAAAGCATTCATGGAAAAATTCGCCGATCAGGTCAAATCGGGTGTGCCTTTTAAGAAAATCGCCGAGAGTGATCCGACTAAAAAATTGCATTACAAAGAAACCGGATTTTTCACCATTAACGGCAATGTGCCCGGTATCGGTTATTCGGTTGAATTCAATGCTGCGGCGTTCAAATTGGAACCCGGACAGGTTTCGGATTTGGTGGGAACCGACCGCGGTTATTACTACATTAAAATGTTGGAAAAAACCAAATTCGATTCGGCTGCCTTTAATGCCCAAAAAGAACAAATTCGGGCACGCTTACTCGCCGAAAAGAAAAACCAGGTTTTCAATAGCTGGTACGAAGCGCTCAAAGCCAAAGCGGACATCGTGGATAATCGCAAAATGTTTAACTTGTAACTATTGCACTGAAAATAATGAACGAAAAAGGCTCCCACAGGGAGCCTTTTTTTATGAGCGATTGTTTTCATTCAATAAAAATAATTTATTCATTAAAAAGATATTCAAATTCTTTTAAACTCTCCTGAATGGTCTGGGGCATTTCTTTGGCAAAAATATCCAGAGCGATCAAGGCATTGATGTGGGCATCCTTACCCACCAATGAGCGCACACGATTGGCCAAGGCCGCATTGACTTCTTCGATATTTCGGTAAATTTCGGCTAATTTATTCATATCCCAATCGGGCGTTTCCCCTTTGCGATATTTAATGAATTCACCCAACAAATACGTACTGGCCGCCCGAAAAACAGTTTCCGTCAAATTGGAAAACGGCAGGTGAAAGCGTACCATGGGTTTTAGTTTACCCAAAATCGGGCAACCGCTGGTGGCCATAATCAGTCCCATCATGGAACTCAACCCGTGTTGTACCGAAGTTTGCGAGGAATACGTACGCAACGAATTTTCAACGATCACCGTAACACGTTCGTACGAAATGATGTCTTTGAACTTGTGCAGAATGTACTCCAGATTTTTCGCCACCGGACAGTACGGCGTGTCCGCTTCCGTAAACGGGCAATTGGGGCATTGATGATAGGTCAATTTGGACATACGTGTCGGTTTAAAATGATTTTGCGGCAAAAAGGTTAAGCTTTGGGCGTCCAAAGAGACATCAAAGTTCAGGGTGCGTCCGTCTGTGAACAAAAAGCGGTAAACAAATTTTATTTTGGGGCCGGTGTCGCCCATCATCAATTTCCTCGATCATTAAAAAGGGTTTGCATTCCGTTGCCAACAATGCCTTGCGCACCGATGGTTTGTTACATCATGAATAATCGGTAAAAAAGAGTCGGGGATTAGCCGTTTTCCGAAAGGAGAATGGAAGATAACCAACGTTTCATGGTTTCGGCATCCTTGCCTTTGCGACGGGCGTAATCCAGTAACTGATCCATGCCGATTTTTCCCACACCGAAGTATTTGGCTTTGGGATGGGCAAAATAATAGCCCGAAACCGAAGCGGCGGGTTGCATGGCCATGGCCGAGGTTAGCTTAACTCCGATCGTAGATTCCGCCTGTAACAAATCAAAAATGACTTCTTTCTCGGTGTGATCCGGGCAGGCGGGATAACCCGGCGCCGGACGAATACCGCGGTATTTTTCGGCAATAATTTCTTCGGGACTTAAATTTTCTTGCGGCGCATAGCCCCAAAATTCCTTGCGAACGCGTGCGTGCAACAGTTCGGCAAAAGCTTCGGCCAGACGATCGGCCAATGCCTTCATTAAAATAATCTGATAGTCATTGTGCTCTTTTTTTAGACGTTCAACCACGGTGTCCAAACCGATCCCGGCGGTTACTACGAAAAATCCCAGATAATCGGTCAGGCCGCTTTCTTTGGGCGCAATAAAATCGGCCAGGGCCAAATTGGGGCGCCGGCCGTTGCGGCGCATTTGCTGACGCAAGGTGTGTACCGTGGTCAACAACCTTTCTCCGGCGGGTTCGGCGAAGATTTCAATATCGTCACCCACACTATTGGCCGGTAAAATGGCAAACCGCGCACGAGCTTCCAGCCAACGTTCCCGAATGATGCGTTCCAGCAATTCCTGTGCATCGTCGTAAAGTTGTTGGGCCTGCTGACCGTAGCGAGCATCTTTCAGAATCTGCGGGAACTTTCCTTTCATTTCCCAGGCTGCAAAAAAAGGCGTCCAATCGATGTAGTGCCTGATCTCTTCCAACGGGTAATTTTGAAGCGTTTGAATGCCCGATATTTGGGGGACGGCAATGTCTTCTTTCGTAAACCTGAGTTTCAGGCGATTATTTCGCGCTTCTTCGATGGTAGCCAATTGACGTTTGGCCGTGCCCTTTTCGTATTCCCTGCGAATTTTTTGATATTCCTTTTTGATACGCGAAATGTAGGCCTCTTTTTGTCCGGGGCTGAGCAAACTGCTAACCACCGAAACGGCTTGCGAGGCATCGGGTACGTAAACGCTCACACCGTTGGGATAGGCGGGTGTAACGCGTACGGCCGTGTGTTTGCGCGAGGTGGTAGCCCCGCCGATGAGCAGAGGCACATTAAAACGACGCCGTTGCATTTCGCCGGCAACATGCACCATTTCATCTAAAGAGGGCGTGATCAGGCCGCTTAATCCGATAACATCCACCTTCTCCTTTTCGGCGGTTTCCAGAATAGTTTCCGCAGGTACCATTACACCCAAATCGATAATCTGGTAGTTATTGCAGCCCAGAACCACACCGACAATGTTTTTACCGATATCGTGCACATCGCCTTTTACCGTAGCCAACAAAACTTTGCCGTTGCTGCTCGGTTCACTGCCCACCTTTAAGGCATCGAGATAGGGTGTTAAGTAAGCTACCGCTTTTTTCATGACACGCGCACTTTTAACCACCTGCGGCAAAAACATCTTCCCGGAGCCGAACAAATCGCCCACCACACGCATGCCTTCCATCAAAGGGCCTTCGATAACTTTGAGCGGATCCCCTAATTTTTGGTAGGCCTCTTCCGTGTCCCGGTCAATAAATTCTACAATTCCCTTAACCAGTGCGTATTTCAAGCGTTCCTCCACCGGCCCGGAGCGCCAATCCTGTTCTTTTTCTTTGCTTATTTTCTTCTTATCAACCGTTTGAGCAAAATGAATGAGACGCTCGGTGGCGTCCGGTCGCCGGTTGAAGAGCACATCTTCCACCAATTCGAGCAAATCTTTGGGAATATCTTCGTACACCGTAATTTGCCCGGCATTGACAATGCCCATGTCCATGCCCGCTTGAATGGCGTGGTAAAGAAAAGCCGAATGCATGGCTTCGCGAATCAAATTATTACCACGGAAAGAAAAGGAAAGATTACTGACGCCTCCGCTTACTTTGGCATAGGGCAAGTGCGCTTTAATGTATTTTACGGCTTCGATGTAATCCATGGCGTAGGTATTGTGTTTTTCAATGCCCGTGCCGACGGCAAAGATATTCGGATCCAGAATGATATCTTCCGGCGGGAAGTTCAGCTTTTCGGTGAGCAAACGGTAAGCACGGGTACACACTTCGATGCGCCGCTCCAACGTATCGGCCTGACCTTTTTCGTCAAAGGCCATAACCAAAACCGCCGCACCGTAACGCAAGGCCTCTCGGGCCCGCTGCAAAAAGACCTCTTCGCCTTCTTTCAGGCTGATGGAATTGACGATGGATTTCCCTTGCAGACATTTTAATCCGGCAACGATTACTTCCCAGCGCGAAGAATCGATCATGATGGGCACTTTGGCGATATCCGGTTCGGCACTCAACAAATTCAAGAAACGGGTCATGGCCGCTACGGAATCGATCAGCCCTTCATCCATATTAATATCCAGAATCTGTGCGCCGTTTTCCACCTGTTTGCGTGCGATTTCAATACCTTCCTCAAAACGGCCTTCCCGCACGATTTTACCGAATTTACGTGAACCGGCCACATTGCAACGCTCGCCTATGTTGATAAAATTACTGGTCGGTAAAATGGTTAGCGCTTCCAGACCGCTAAATTGCGTGTAACGCGGCACATCGGGAATTTTACGGGGGGCCACTCCTTCGATAATACGGCCGAATTGCCGAATGTGATCGGGCGTGGTGCCGCAGCAGCCACCCAACATATTCAACCAGCCCGCTTCGGCATATTCCTTTAATACATCGGCCATTTGCCGGGGGGTGGCTTCGTATTCGCCGAATTGATTGGGAAAACCGGCGTTGGGATACAGTGTGGTGTACACATTGGCCATGGCACTTAATTCCTGCAAATGAGGTCGCATGGCTTCCGGCCCGGTGGAACAGTTTAACCCTACGCTGAAAATGGGATAATTTTTAATGGAAACCCAGAAGGCTTCCAGGGTTTGTCCGGAAAGCGTCCGTCCGCTCTGATCAACCAGGGTAACCGAGATCATGATGGGTAAAGTCACTTGCAAATCGTCAAAACACTGCAACACGCCGAACAGAGCGGCCTTGGCATTCAGAGTGTCGAAAATGGTTTCGATCAAAAGAAGATCGGCCCCGCCTTCGATCAGGCCTTTGGCCTGTTCGTAGTAAGCCTGCGCCACCTGATCAAAAGTGACTTCACGATAGGCGGGATCTTCCACCTTAGGCGACATGGATAAGGTGCGATTGGTCGGCCCCATGGAACCGGCCACAAAACGCGGCTTTTGCGGATTTTGAGCCGTGGCGGCATCGGCGGCTTTGCGCGCCAGCCGGGCCCCCTGAAAATTAATTTCGTAAACCAGTTTTTCCATGCCGTAATCTTTTTGCGAGATGGCATTGGCATTAAAGGTGTTGGTTTCGATCAAGTCGGCCCCGGCCTGCAAATATTCCCCGTGAATCGCTTCGATAATTTGCGGTTGGGTAATATTCAAAAGGTCATTATTCCCACGCACATCCTGCGGCCAATCTTTAAACCGCTCTCCGCGGAATTGTTCTTCACTTAAACGGTAGCGTTGGATCATCGTACCCATAGCTCCGTCCATGAGCAGGATGCGCTCGGACAAAATGGTGCGTAATTGTTTTTCCTTCTCGCTCATCGGTCCTTCCGTTTCAAAAAAATTTGAAACACATTCTAATGGTGGTTATCGTTTCTTTTGACCTAAAAGTTCCCTGGTTCGCCCGCGGGACTCATCGCAATCATTGAACAGTAATCTTTTTTTAATACGCATGAACCAGTTCGTCAAAGCAAAATTCCACGACAAAGTTCTGTATTTTTATTAGGCGAAACTTAAATTATTTCGTCATTCGTTGCAAATTAACGCAGGAGTTCCACCCGAATTGACAGAAATCACAGGGATTTTTATTCGGCAAAAAATTGAATTAAATTAAGCGGACTGCAATAGTCGAAGACATTTTTGTTCCTTAAGGGATATTCGGAATTTTTTAAGGCTCATTCCGGTTGGATTATTTCGTTACGTGCGCTTTTAAGCGGCATTTTTTATGTGCAAAAGTAGGATCAATCGACTTCTGCAAAATGACATTCATTGCCATCCTGAGCGATGCGAAAAATCTCGTATATTAAATAAAAACAGAGGATTCTTCGTCGCTTTTCACTTTGGAATGACAACCAAAGTTTACTCTTGCAGAAGTCGAGGAAATTAAAGTAAAGGAGAGACTATGGAAACCGTTCAGACCTATTACCAGATGTTTGTGGATTTAGTGTGGCGCATCGGGCCGCAACTGCTCTGGGCATTGCTTACTTTTGTTGTAGGCTTGTGGGTTATTAAATTGATTAACCGCCTAACAGGCAAGGCTCTAAAAAAAGCGAAGGTGGATATTTCCTTACGCAAGTTTGTTTCCAGCCTGTTAAGTGTGGGCTTGAAAATTTTACTGCTCATTAGCGTGGCCGGCATGCTGGGCATTGCCACGGCATCTTTTGTGGCCGTAATCGGAGCCGCCGGCTTAGCCGTAGGCCTGGCCCTGCAGGGTAGTTTGGCCAATTTTGCGGGCGGCGTGCTTATTCTTTTATTAAAGCCGTTTAAAGTGGGTGATGTGATCGAAGCGCAGGGACACACCGGCAAAGTGGAACAAATTCAAATCTTTAACACCATTCTCAAAACGCCGGACAACAAAACCATCATTTTACCCAATGCGGCGGTCTCCAACGGAAACATTACCAATTATTCCACCGAACCCCGGCGACGCGTGGATATGACCTTCGGCATCGGTTACAATGACGATCTTAAAAAAGCCAAAGAAATATTACAGCGCCTTTTAAGCGAGGATGCCCGCACTCTGAATGACCCGGCTCCGCAAGTAGTGGTGGCCGAACTGGCCGACAGTTCGGTGAACCTGGCCGTGCGCGCCTGGGTAAACGCCCCCGATTATTGGAATCTCTATTTCGATTTTCAGGAAAAAGTAAAGTTGACCTTTGACGCACAGGGTATCAGCATCCCCTTTCCGCAACAGGATGTCCATCTGTACCAACAAAATTAGAGGATGAATCCCCATGAAACGCAAACTTTTCGTATCGCTGATGATCGTAGGTTTATTAACTCTTTTATTTTCGGGATGTAACGAATTGCTGCGGGTTTTGCAACCGCTAAATGTGCAAAAGCCCAAAGTACAGGTTGCCAATGTCAAACTAAAAGCATTGAATTTCTCCCGGGCCGACCTCTTATTCAACTTGAAAATTCAAAATCCCAATGCTCTGTCCGTTTCCTTGCACGGTTTCGATTACGATTTTCTCATTAATAAAAACAGCTTTGTTAAAGGGCAACAGGAAACAAAAACGCAAATTAAACCCAACGGCGTTTCAACCGTTCCCCTGCCCGTTACACTCACCTTTGAAAAATTGTACCAAACTTACCGTTCTTTAAAGGACGCAGATAGTTTACACTACACCTTAAAAGCGGGTTTCACCTTTGCTTTACCCGTTTTGGGCAATGTGCGTATTCCCGTCACGACCTCAGGGAAATTACCGACGGTTAAGCTGCCGCACATCACCATCCAATCCCTTAAACTGGAAAATTTGGGCTTTACACAGGCCAAATTGCGTTTACAGTTACGCCTGAGCAATCCGAATGCCTGGAGTGCGATTTTGCAAAAGCTAAACTATCGCTTTGTGGTTAATGGCAATCAATGGGTAACAGGCAACCTGAATCAAAGGCAACCGATTGCCGGTAAACAGGTAAGCCTGCTCGATATTCCCATTACCTTGAACTTGTTGCAAATGGGAACGACCGTGTACAATTTATTGACTCACCCGGGCGCCTTGAATTACGAATTAAAGGGAGCCGCCGATTTTCAAAGCTCCATTAAATTGCTGGGATCATTTAAGTTGCCGCTGGATCAAAAAGGAACCGTACAATTGGTAAAATAGGAATTCAGCTTACATTCCCGGGCCACCGTTCAACGAAAGCCCCAAAGAAAAGAAGTAACAGCTTCTCCCATTACTCATGGGCACAAGAGCGCGATTCGAAATAATTTTTTACGGCTTTGATTAATTCATTAAATTGGTCATTCGGAAAAATGTTTTTGGAGAGTACATGATGCGTGTCCTTATTTTAGGCGCCGGACTCATCGGTCGAGCTATGGCCATCGATTTGGCCGGAGATGCCGATTTACAAGTTTCCGTTGTGGATCGCAATGGCCGGATTTTGCAGAGATTAAGCCAATTCCCGCAAATCGCCACTCGGGTGGCGGATGTTACCAAGGACGGCATATTGAAGGAATTGTTGTCCCAATGCGATGTGTGCCTTAATGCCCTGCCCGGCTTTTTGGGATTTGATGTCCTGCGACAGATCATCTCCTTCAAACGCCCTGTTGTGGACATTTCCTTTGCCCCGGAAGACCCGTTTACACTAAATAGCCTGGCACGGGAGAACGGGGTGACAGCCTTGGTAGATTGCGGTGTGGCACCCGGTTTAAGTAATTTACTGGTGGGATATGCCGCTTCTCAGTTGGGAAAAGTGCACAAAGTTCGCATTTTAGTGGGCGGTTTGCCCAGGGAGCGCCGTTTGCCGTGGGAATACAAAGCGGTCTTTTCCCCGATCGATGTCATCGAAGAATACACGCGTCCGGTTCATTTAAAAGAAAATGGGCAAACCGTAGTCCGAGAGGCTTTAAGCGAACCGGAACTTATTGATTTTCCCCACATTGGCACGCTGGAGGCTTTTAATACGGACGGTTTGCGTACGTTGCTTAAAACCATCGATGCTGAGGATATGGTGGAAAAGACCCTGCGCTATCCGGGGCACCGGGAAAAAATTTTGCTGCTAAAACAATCCGGATTTTTCGATGAACAATCGCTTCAGGTAAAAGGAAGCACTCTAAAGCCTTTAGATGTTACGGCACAAGTTTTAATCCGGCAATGGGAATTGCAAGAAGGTGAACAGGATTTAACAATTATGCGGGTAGATGTGGAAGGTGAAGAGGGTGGCTATCGCTTTGAGGTTTTTGATACGTATGATGCCGAAAATAAAATTCATTCCATGGCCCGCACGACCGGCTACACGGCAACCATCATGACCCGCGCTTTACTGAAAGGCATGATTCACAAAACAGGAATTTTACCGTTGGAGCTTTTAGGCTCCGATTCTTCGCTGGTTTCTTTTCTCTTTCAGGAACTCAAGAAACGCAAGGTACACATTACACGCCAGGTTCTCGGAAAGAATAAGGACGACCAAAAGGATTGAGACATTTAAAGTTAATGGCGAAGGATTAACTGGAATCTGGAATTAGGAACTGGCCCGTCAAAAGCCGGGTTTTTCAACCCGTCAAAAGCCGGGTTTTCAATCCATCAGTAGCCGCATCTTCGATCCGTCGAAGGCCGGATCTTCGATTTTTTCACTGAGTGTTAAGAGTCAAAGGTGAAGGGCAAATGGTAAGGTTGTCGAAAGGGCAAAAGCCGGTTCTCGAGTGCTCCCGCTGGAAGCGGGACCGTATCGAGAGAACCGAGCCCTGTTGCCTCGATACGATCCCCCGCTACAAGCGGGGCCCACTCGGCAACCGGTTAGCAACAGTCGCCGGAATTGCTTGGGATAAATCCCCAATATTTTTGTGGCGGCACTTTTTATCCACGAGCTAAAGCTCGTGGCAATTCAGCTCGTGGCAGTTCAACCCCTTTTTGGGGACATTTAGAGTCTTCCCGACTTGGAGTGGACCACACGGCAAGGGGTGACGGCACATGCAGACAAATTGAGAAATCCTGATTTTCTCTGGCCTTATTTTTTCCCCCTTCAAAACTATTTATCGGTTTGCAACAAAATATGGATCGTCTACAACGATCCACGTATGTTTGGATGGT
>CAZHIZ010000009.1:0-15802 GCA_964532875.1 uncultured Caldithrix sp.
ACGCTTTCCGGTCGGTAATTCCCTTGGAAGTAAAGACCAATAGAGATTCAGAAAAACGAAACTCATCTTTCCTGAAATTGCCTTTTGTGGGTCGGGCCCAAAACGTAGGGAAAACCGCCGCCCATTCCTTGAACTCCCAACCGCACCTAACTGGGCAAAACCGGAACCAAAAAGTTTACAATGAGCACTAAAAAAATATCTGGCAAAAACATGGCTTACAATAACAGTTCAGGTACTAATTTCCAATTCCCAGTCAGGGTCATCTTTCCCTTTCAAAATCCATTCCGCCACACAATGCGCAGGCAGGACTGCAAATTCCGGTGGCTCTCACCAAATTAGGCTGATCCACAATATTGTGGCCCCCCTCCCTGCGAAATTCACAGGGAGGGGCGGGGGTGGGTTTTCGCGCAAATTTCACAGACCCAGCCACTGACGGATCGAAGATCAGGCTTTCGACTGATCGAAGATCCGGCCTTCGACGGATTGCAAATCCGGCCACTGACGGGCCAGTTCCCAGTTCCCAATTCCCAGTTCCCAGTTCCTAACCCGGCAAAGCCAGCACTAAAAACATTTCGCTCTTCATTCATGAAGTCTCGGCACCAACTCCTTTTGCAAATCTCTCCTATTTGCCGTATCTTTTGCCTTCAAAAATGAAAACGGACGCACAAGCATGCAAATTATTTCCAACGAATTGCTCGTTCGCAATTTAATCAGGAGTCTAAATGCCCGCCGGCTCAAAAACCTGTTTTTAACCGGCAGTTCCTTTTTACTTTCTGCGCTCAGCGGAAAAACCATTCTGTGGGGCAAACCGGCCATTTTAACCATCGAGCCCACCAACCTGTGTAATTTACACTGTCCCTTGTGTATTACCGGCTCCGGCCAACTACGCCGCAGTCAGGGACGCATGAGCCTGGAAACTTTCCGAAAAATTCTACACATCTTGGGGGACGATATTTTCTTTCTCCTTCTCTATCATCAGGGGGAGCCTTATTTAAATCCCGATTTTTTGGAAATGGTACGGCTGGCCAAACAAAAAAACATCTACTGCACCACCAGCACCAACGGTCACTATTTTGACGAGGCCACCATTCGGAAAACCATCGAATCGGGTCTGGACAGCATGATCGTCTCCCTGGACGGGGTCACTCAGGAGTCGTACGCCCGCTACCGCGTCAACGGCAAACTGCAAAACGTCTTACAAGGCACCAAACGCTTTATGGAAATCAAACGGGAAATGCATTCCAAAACCCCGCTAATCGCCTTGCAATTTTTGGTTATGAAACACAATGAACATGAAATTCCCGCAGTGCGCAAACTGGCTAAGGAATTGGGAGTGGATCGCCTGTTGATTAAAACCATCGAGGTGCATTCGGTGCAAGAAGCCCGCCAGTGGCTTCCGCAAAACAAAAAATACCGCCGTTATCATTTCGACGGACAGAACCTGGTCGTCAAAAACGCCGAAAAGAAATCATGCCCTCGCCCCTGGCTTTCCACCCTGATTAATTGGGACGGAGGGCTGGTGCCGTGTTGTTTCGACAAAAATGGCGATTACCAGATGGGCAATATTCTAAACACCGGGCAATTCGACGAAATTTGGTTCGGGGAAAAATTTCAGGCTTTCCGCACCCGTCTCAACACCGACCGTAAAAGCATCGATATGTGCCGCAACTGCAATCAGGGTTTGGGTAGCTTTATCCCCCACTTCAAAATAGGAAGGTCCGGGCAAAAATAAAAGCCCGAACCACCCGCTTTACGCTCAATTGATCTTCTGATAACCGGCCGGCACTTTAAATTTTTCGGCTCCGATGGGTTTTACTTCTATGCGAATCAATTCCGTATGGTAGGCAAATGCCGGCTCGTTTTTAGCGGCTTTGGGTTTCATTTGCTGCTTCATGCCGCCTTTAAACATCTGGTTCAAAATGGCTGCCGGATTGTCCATGTTCATGCCCGGCGCCCCTGTTTGATTGCCACGGCCTTTTTTGCCGCTTACCGAAACAAAAAACTTACCGTCAATCAGAACCGGAAAACCGTCGATCTTACGCATCTCTTTGGCCCATTGAGCACCCTTCCATTGCTCTTCTCCCTTAGTCGCATGTCGCATACTGCGGAACATCTTAATCCAGTTCATGCCCAGAATGGAGCGGGCATTCATATCCACATCAAGCCCAACTTTTTTAAAATAGGCCTCATGAAATTGCGCTTCTTCTTCGATGCCTTTTTCAATAGCCGCTGTCTTTTTCGTGGCCCAGACATCGGTAAACAAACTGTCTTTGCCCTTTTCGCCGGTTTCGGTATTCACCCATTCGGTAATCCAGAACACATGATATTCCCGACAGGGAAAGCCGTGGATCACTTTCTGTTTGTGCGTGGGCACAACTCGCAATTCCTGCCGTGTGATTTTAACGGGATTTTTTTGCTCATTTACCTCGTTCCCCGCAGCGTTTTCCTGTTCTTCATTCTCTCGGCCTGTCTCCTCGTCAAAGCGCATTTTTTCGATGGGCAACTCACGATATTGTTTTTTCTCTTTAAACAGTTCGAAAATCTTCATGGCTTGCAAATCGGTGATTTCGGCATTGGACTTTGGCCCGAACAACAAGCCGGACATCATTTGCCCCATCATGCCCTGAGCCTCGAAATTGCCCGAACTTTCCTTGTATTGTTTTAAGCCTTGAATGTAAATGATGTCGTGCGTAGTGTACTGGCCTAACCCTTTGAATTTTACGGTGGACTTACTCTCGTGAATCACACCGGCAAAGCTTTGCGCGGCTAACACGAGGCCCAGTGCTAACGAAGCCAAAAGAATGCGCATAATTTTTCCTCCTTCAAACTAATCCTCTATTTAAAATAAAGATATCGGTTCGTTTCCATGAAATCAAAAAAAATTACCTCACTGCACGCTTTGCCGCTAACTCGAAAAGCAAACCCACTAAGCCGAGCATCCCTAATTGATACTGGAACCGAACGTAAATTTATAAATTCTAAGACAAACCGTTCGACAAGGAAATTCGGCATGGAATAGGAAGGCAACCCATCCCCCCGTTTTCCAAGCTTCTAAATTTATGCACTTTTACGAAAAAATTTCAATCCGCTCCCCCGTTGTTGATTTCTCAACATAAGTTCTTGAAAAAAAAAGAGATCATTGATTTGAATCTATGGAATTATGCCTGTAAATTAGAACAAATGAAATTTCTTGCGCAATTTGTAACAAAACTGGCGAGGTGGGTATGAGCTTATTCGACAAAATGATCGTGTGGAGTTTACCTCTGGTGCCCAAACCGATCGTAAAAATTTTCTCCAAGATTTACATCGCCGGCGCTCATTTGTCCGACGGCGTTCAGACCGTAAAAAAGCTAAATGCCAAAGGAATCATGGCCACCATGGATTTGTTGGGCGAATTCACCGATTCCAAAGAGAAAGCCGTTAAAGCCGCCGACGAATACATTGAAATTCTGCAAGCCATTCAAAAAGAAGGATTGGATTCCAACGTTTCCGTAAAACCCACGCACATGGGCTTACTCGTCGATAAGGAATTGTGCTACCAAAATATCCGGCGCATTGTGGCCGAAGCGCAGAAAATGAACAATTTTGTACGCATTGATATGGAAGATCACACAACAACCGATGACACGATCGACATGTACTTGCGCTTGAAGGACGAATTCGGCGATCACGTGGGTATTGTCATTCAGGCCTATTTGCGGCGCACCATTGCCGATATTAATCACCTGTGCCAACACAAAGCCAATGTGCGCTTGTGCAAGGGTATTTACGTGGAACCGCGCGAAATCGCTTACAAAGATATGGCAATCATCAATGATAATTATCGTTACAATCTGGAAAAATTAATAAGCAACGGCTGCTACGTGGGCATTGCCACCCACGACGAAAAAATGATTTGGCACGGTTTGAGTTTGATCGACAAATACGGATTAAAACCCGATCAATATGAGTTTCAAATGCTATTGGGTGTGGACGAGCAATTACGCGACATCATTGTTAAGTCGGGGCATCGCTTGCGCGTTTACGTGCCGTTCGGAGTGGATTGGTACGGATATTCCACCCGGCGCTTAAAAGAAAACCCGCGTATGGCTGGTTTTGTCTTCAAACGCATTTTCGGCCTTGGCAAATAAACGGTACTATCCTGAAATTTGTTTTTTTAAATTAATGGTGGAAATAGCAAAACGGCAATCATTACATCAACGTATTGCCGGACTTTATTCGTATGACCGAAAGGGGCACCATGTCCTATTTAATCATCAGCTCCAGTCTCAATAAACACAGTAAAAGCCGGGTCCTGGCCCGCCATGCTCAAACGCTATTTGCCTCGTTGAACCGCCAGGCCGAGCTGATCGATTTACAGGATTATCAATTGCCATTTTGTGACGGGCAGGATACCCTGAATCATCCCCAGGTACTGCACCTGAAGTCTCTCATCGGCCGGGCCAAAACTCTTTTGTTGGCGGCGCCGGTGTACAATTACGGCATGAACGGGGCCCTTAAAAATCTGTACGATTTAACCACCTCGGCCTGGCAGGAAAAAATTGTGGGTTTAATGTTGGCCGCAGGCGGGAAAGCCAGTTACATGGCCGGTATGAGTTTTTTGAATTCTCTCATGATCAATGCCCGCTGCCTGATTATCCCTCGTTTCGTTTTTGCCCTTGAGGAAGAAATCGGCGCATCGCAGATTCAATCGCAGGAAATTGAACGCCGCCTGCGGGAACTTGTAGAAACCGCCATCCGCCTGAGCGAACGCCTGCACCCTGAGACAAGCGCCTAAACACCGCTGAAAAACCGGGCTCGATTTTCAAAAGCAGGATCAGCGCCTGTCTTTTGCGCCCTGCTGCCAAACTTTCAAACCAGATCGGAATAGTCCTTACCGATGGCCGAAACATCACCCAGCCCCAGCGTTTTCAGTAAATCCGGTATTAAGGCCGCTTTTTCTTCGGCGTCATGTCGGCTCCACGTCCGGCTTTTCACTTCCAAAAAGTCACCCATGGCCGGCACGGTTACATGATCCAGATTAATGTAAAATTCCGTACCCTTAAAAAGGATCTTCCAGCGCTGGCGTTCCTTCTCAATCACCAATTCGCGGCTGGGTTTAAAATATTCGCGATAAAACCGCAAACTGTGTGTAGCCGGTGCCAGATATCGGCTGCGGGAAAGTAAGACTGTGTGGGCAAATTCCTTTTCATGAGCCGGGCCCAAAAGGGTTAAGCGATAGCGCACTTTGCTAATCTCACCGTTTTCGTCGATGTATTCGTCCTCGCGATAGCGAATGCGGCCCTGCTCCACATCATCGAAAAAGAAATAGGTATCGTATTCGCGATAATGGCGTTTGTACAAAATCGTAATGGCTTCGGAATCGAGCGCCTGCACCACAGCCTGCGGATCACGAACGGGTACTTTGATCTGGACTTCAAAGCTCTCTTCTTCGGTGGCCGTTTCTATTGCAATCAATTTGGAAAGAATCGATTTTTCCCGCTCCATCAGGAAGGTATCGATGCGCCGCGCGTAATCTTGGGCTTCAGCCATCAGCTCCGCTTCATTTAACGTTAGCAGTTTGCGATTACGCATGAGAAAAGTCCCGTTAACCATCACATCCGTGACATCCGGCGCTTTGGAAGCGTACACCAACTGGGCGTAAACCATTTTTTCATCGCGCCGGTAACGGGGCACATTGTGCACATATTCGGTATCCACCAAAATCAAATCCGCTTTTTTACCCGCTTCAAGGCTGCCCACTTCGTGGTCGATGTGCAAGGCCCGGGCCCCCATGCGCGTGGCCATGGTTAAAACCTGCGGCGCCGGAACCACCGTGGGATTTCCCGTAAGCCCCTTGGCAATAAATGAAGTTAGCCGCATTTCTTCGAACATGTCCAGATCGTTATTGGAAGCCGGCCCGTCCGTACCGATGCCCACGGAAATACCCATATCCAGCATTTTGGCTACCTGAGCAAAGCCCGAGGCCAATTTTAAATTGGAAGAAGGATTGTGAATAACGCCCACGTTAAAATTCTTTAAGGTGTGCATTTCGCCTTCGTCCAAATAAATGCAATGGGCGGCAATCACCTTGGCTTCGAAAACGCCTTGCTTGCGCACAAAAGGAATGACCGGCATACCCTCTTCGTTGCGCATATTTTCCACTTCCTGCTTGGTTTCCGAGAGATGGATGTGAAGGGGTACGTCGTATTTTAGAGCCAATTGGGCCGCACTTTGCAAAATTTCCTTGGTACAGGTGTACGGCGCATGCGGGGCAATGGCCGGGATAATTAAAGGATGCCCTTTCCACCGCCGGATGAAATCTTCGGCATAGGCCAGGCCCTCTTCGTACGACGGGGCATCCGGTGCGGTAAATTTTAAAACGGTTTCTCCGGCAATGGCTCTCAAACCGGCTTGCACCGTGGCCTTCGCCACCTCGTCTTCGAAATAATACATATCGGCAAAAGTGGTAACACCGGAACGGATCAATTCCGCAGCGGAAAGGAGTGTACCCAGGTGCACAAATTCCGGTGAAACAAATTCACGCTCAACGGGCATCATGTGACCCAATAGCCACACATCCAGACGCAAATCGTCTGCCAGCCCCCGCATGAGCGACATGGGTACATGCGTATGGGCATTAATCAAGCCGGGCATCAGTACTCGCCCGCCGCAATCGACGGTTTCATCCGCACTGTATTGAGGCAACAAATCGTCTTGCCGGCCTACAGCCACGATGCGATCGTCCTTTACGGCAACCGCACCCGGCTCAAATTGAGTTAGTTGCTCATCCATGGTAAGAACGCGAGCATTGCTAAACAAATAATCAACCTTTATTTTGCCTTTGCTCATAAAAACCATTCCTCTTCATTTTGTGTAAAATATGGGGTAATTTAAGAATCAAAGCGCATTGTTTCAATTTTATTGCCGGCCTTCTCCTTAACCGTTTCATCTTAGCCGTACATCCTCGCGCTTTTCCGATTTCTTTGCCCCTTACTTTCCTTTTTACCCACTATTCCAAATCATTAAAATAATGCGTATATTAGGCCCGATGATGGCCTGTAAAAAACGAATTTTTCAGGAATCCCGAACGCAAATATTTCCGCAAACGATTTTTTGACAATAGGAGGAACACACCATGCGCCTTTGGTTTAAATCCCTGATTTTAGTCTTTGTGTTAACTGCTCTGGTAACGGCCGGCAATAAACGAGCCATTACCTTTAAAGATTTCTTTTCCATGAAACGCATGACTTCGGTAGCGGTAAGTCCCGACGGGAACAGAGTGGCGTTTTGCCTGACCACACCCGACATCGAAGCCAATACCTTAAAAACCGACATCTTTTTGTATTCCTTAAAACGGAAAACGCTAAAACAACTAACCCGTAGCACACATTCCAGCACGCATCCCGTTTGGTCGCCGGACGGCAAGTACTTGTATTTCAATCGTGACGGTCAAATCTGGAAAATAGCCCTGCGCGGCGGTGAAGCGCAACAGGTAACCCGGTTTGTGGCCGGGGCATCCGATGTGGTGATTTCGCCTAAAAAAGACAAACTCTTGTTTGTCAGTCAGGTGTATCCGGATTGCCAAACCCTTGAATGTTTGCAACAGAAAATCGATTCCGTAGCACACAGCAAGGTCAAAGCCCGTCTGATCGACCATTTGTTTTATCGCCATTGGAATCGCTGGCTGAACGGCAAGCGCTCCCACGTCATAATGGCTAAAACGGACGGTACTTTTCTTAAAGATATTACGCCGGGTGATTACGACACGCCCCCTTTGGATTTGGGTGGCGATCATGATTATGTCTTTTCACCCGATGAGCAAGAGATTTGCTTTGTGCGCAATACCGATCCCATAGTGGCCGCCAGCACCAATAACGATCTTTTTATTTATTCGCTCAAAAATGGAACGATTAAGCGCCTGACCAGCAACAAAGGCGACGATTGCGATCCCACCTATTCGCCGGACGGACGCTATCTGGCCTACCTTTCCATGAAAACACCCGGCTTTGAGGCCGATCGCAAACGCATCATGCTTTACGACCGCAAAAGCGGCCAAACCCGCGAATTGACCAAAGGGTTTAATCTTTCCGTGGGTTCCATTTTCTGGCATCCAAAAAAGAAAGAAATCTATTTCACCTGCGGTGAACGGGGAACGGTTAGCATCTACAAGGTGGATGTTAAAAAAGGCCGCATTCGTCCGGTTCTTAAAGGGCACACCGTGGCCGACGTACAGTTTGCCAACGATCATTTGCTGATTTTCCGCGAACAAAACGAAGCCATGCCTTACGAGCTATTTAGCTACAACCTTAAGAACCGTAAATATCAACAGCTTACCCATATAAATCAAAAGCTTCTCGAGCAATTGGAGCTGCCCAAACTGGAGCCTTTTGCATTCATCGGTGCCCACGGAGATAGTGTGCACGGATACATAATGCGTCCGCCCTTTTTTGAAAAGGGAAAAACCTATCCGGCCGTGGAGCTGATTCACGGCGGGCCGCAAGGCGCCTGGGAAAAAGAATTCCATTACCGCTGGAATTACCAGATGTTTGCCGCCCCCGGTTACGTGATTTTTATGATCAATTTCCACGGTAGCAGCGGCTACGGTCAGGCCTTCACCAACGCCGTTTCCGGCGATTGGGGCGGCGCACCGTATCAGGACATTTTAATAGGGACAAAATACGTCTTAAATCATTACAAATTCATTGATGCCAATCGTGTGGGTGCAGCCGGCGCTTCTTACGGCGGGTTCATGATCAACTGGATCGAAGGCGGGAAGGAACAACCGTTCAAATGTTTGGTTTCGCACGACGGCGTGTTTGAACAGGTGAGCATGTACGGGGCCACCGAAGAATTGTGGTTCCCTGAGCACGAATTTCACGGTACCCCATGGGACAAAGGTTCGTTGTACCAAAAATGGAATCCTGCCGCCCCCGAACGCGTCCGGCGCTTCAAAACGCCCATGCTCATCGTCCACGGCGAGCGGGATTACCGCGTACCCTACACCCAGGGTCTGCAAATTTTTACCGCTTTGCAACGACAAGGCATCCCGTCAAAGCTTTTATTTTTCCCTGATGAATACCATTTTGTGGTCAAGCCGCAAAATGCGCGTTTATGGTGGAAAACGGTACACCAATGGCTGGCCGAGTATTTAAAATAAGGACATATCCCGTTTCCCGGAAATGGATTCTAAAATCCGAAGTTGAACAAAGGACTTGAAAAAATGAAGGCACAAAAAGCAATTTCCGAAGAAATCAAAAAATTGTTACTCCAATTCCAACGCATTGAAATTACCGAGCATTATGTGTACAGGCATCTGGCTAACAAGGCCAAAAGCAAGAACAAAGAAGTTTTAAAACGCATTTCCGAAGACGAGGGGCGACATGCGCGCTTTTGGTCGCAATACACGGGCGTAGAAATAAAGCCCAAACGATGGACGATATTCAAGTATTTGCTGATTCAAGCCTTTCTGGGCATCACCTTTACCATCAAAATGATGGAAAAAGGCGAAGAAGTGGCCGAGCGCAATTACGGCAATATCCTAAAGGAAATTCCGGAAGCCGAGCCGATTATGAAAGAGGAGCAGGAGCATGAAAAGCTTTTGGTGCAAATGATCAACGAACAAAAAATCGAATACATCGGCTCCATGGTGTTGGGACTAAACGATGCCCTGGTGGAATTGACCGGTGCTCTGGCCGGTTTGAGTTTCGCCCTGCAAAATACGCGCCTGATCGGCATGGCCGGTTTAATTACGGGCATCGCCGCCTCGCTTTCCATGGCTTCCTCCGAATATCTTTCCAAACGCACGGAAGCCAGCGAACAAAGTCCTTTGCTGGCGGCCTTTTACACGGGTATTGCTTACATTTTTACCGTTTTGCTGCTGGTCGGACCGTTTTTTGTGTTTAGCCATTACTTAATCGCCCTGGCCAATACACTCGTTTTCGTTGTATTGGTCATCTGGTTCTTTTCTTTCTTTGTCTCCATTGTTAAGGAAATGAATTTCCGGCGAACCTTTGTAGAAATGGTGGTCATCAGTATCGGAGTCACCGTTATTTCTTTCGGCATCGGCTTGTTAACCCGGCACTTTTTAGGTGTGGAGGTTTAATGGCAAGGGGGTGGGGTATGAAACACATCGTCTTTGTTTTTTCGATTGCAGGACTGCTGCTTTTAAGTTACTGCTCTTTTCCCGAACGCAAAGTCCCCCCGCGGCAGAAGCCACTTATCTTAAAACGCATGACCCTGCCCAGAATTGTTATTAAAGACGGCACTAATCATCGATTTACTTTTACCGATAAAATTTCCGGCTTTTTCGTGGGTAATTCCCACCGGTACAACCGCTCTTCCTTTGAGGGCTGGACGGTAAACGAAACGCACATTTTCCGTGATTACCGTATTTTTCGGAACGGGCGGGAACTAACCCGCAACGATCTTCGCCTGTTCAGGTATTTCCCCTTTCGCTGCGAACGCCTGTATCGGGACGGCACTCTGGAGCGTTTTACCATGTTCGATTCGTCCAATACGCTCTTAATCGCCCTCAAAGCACCCCGTTCGGATGATTATTTTGAGCTGGATTTGATGGGTGTTGCTTTGAATAAAAAGGCTTTGCCCGGCCCGGACGTACCCATAACCATTAAAAAAATTGCCGGTCTTCCCGGTAAATATTTACGAATCGATTATCTCCCGGCCCGCAAGAAATTGAATTTGTTCCTTTTGCGTCTGGTGGATTCGGCCCGCCCCGACACGCTTAAGCTGACCTATCTGGCGCATCTGGACACCCTGGTTCAAAAACATATCCGCTATTTCCGCCAACTTTTAAATCGCTATCCCTTTCGCGTAAAGAACAAACGATTGCAAAACGCCTTAGAATGGGCTGTGATCTCCATGGATGCTCTCGTTACGCGGCAAAGAGGCCCGGGCATCTGGGCCGGCCTGCCCTGGTTTAATAATTACTGGGGACGCGATACTTTTATTTCCTTACCCGGTGCTTTACTGGCCACGGGCAAATTCGAACAAGCCAAACAAATTTTACGCAATTTCGCCCGCTTTCAACAAACCGATCCCCAAAAGCGTACATGGGGGCGCATTCCGAATCGCATTACCAATGACGAAATTATTTACAACACGGCCGACGGTACCTGGTGGTTTATGCGTTCTCTTTTTCAATA
The DNA here is from genome assembly GCA_964532875.1 of uncultured Caldithrix sp. Classification (GTDB taxonomy): domain Bacteria; phylum Calditrichota; class Calditrichia; order Calditrichales; family Calditrichaceae; genus Caldithrix. The sequence goes on from CAZHIZ010000009.1 coordinate 11,145, forward strand.
CTATTTAAGCACCGGTGATGCGGCGTTTTTGCGGGAAATGTTTCCCCATATCCGCCTGGCTGTTCGGGGAGCGCTGCAAAAGCGGACGGACCGCCTGGGCTTTTTACGACACGGTGATGCGGAAACGTGGATGGATGCCGCGGGAGCTAAAGGGGCCTGGTCACCGCGCGGAGATCGGGCCGTGGAAATTCAGGCCTTGTGGTACACGGCCTTACACATTGCCGCCCGTTGTGCCCGTATTTTAAACACCGACCTTAACGAAGCGCAATCCTGGCGTCAGGAAGCCCAAAAGCTGCGCCGAAATTTTAATCGCCTGTTTTGGGACAGCACTCGGGCCTGTTTGTTCGATCATTTAAATGCCGACGGCACACCCGACACGTCCTTACGCCCCAATCAAATTTTTGCCGTAACCGTGCCCGACTTAAACGGGGTTCCGCCGCTTCTCTCTAAAGAACGCCAGGAACTGGTGGCACGTACGGTTACCCAAAATCTCACCACAGCTAACGGCGTTCTTTCTTTGTGGTTTAAAGACCCGAATTTTCACCCGTACCATCATTTTTTGCCCTATTACGTACCCGACGCCGCCTATCACAACGGCCTCATTTGGAGCTGGCTGGCCGGGCCCGTATTAAGTGCGCAATTGAAGTTTAATCAAATTTTACCGGCAGACACTCTTTACCTGAACGAAGCGTGGCAAATCATGCGGCAGGATGCCATTGGTAACTATGCCGAATTGCTCGAACCGCTACCGCGTAAAGGGCGGCAAGACTTACGTGTTTCCGGAGCCATTTCTCAGGCCTGGAGCCTGGCCGAATTCATTCGTAATTTTTACGAAAACATCGTGGGCTACCATCCTCTGGCCAATGAAAATCGAATCGAATTCCGCCCCCATTTACCGCCCGAGGTCCCGGAAATACGCTGCCGGCTCCCTTACAAATCCGGTTTTTTAGATGTCCATCTCTTGCGCACCAAAGAGGGATGCCGTTTAAATATTCATTCCAGTTTAAGCCGTGAACGCATTGACGGTAAAGCTTATTTTGAAAACGATTCCCTTCCCGTCTCCATTTTTCTGCCGGATTCGGGTACGAACTTTGCCTACGAATACATCTCAACGGATACCACGGCGGATTCCGTTAAAATACAAAACAGTTGGAAGCTGGCCAAAATCGATACCAGTTTAAAATTCCCGGTAATTCACCATTTAACATTTAAGATTTTGCGCCCCTCCGAAGTTTATTTCCCTTTGGGCCAAAACGGTCCTACGCTCATTTATGCCCGTGATGCCTTAAACGACGACCGCGGTGTTAACGGCAAATATGTTTATCCCAAAAACAAAGTCTTTGCTGCGGGCATTGCCGATTTGAAGAGTCTCACTATCTACGACAACGGATCTTATTGGGGCTTTCGCATCGATTTACGAAATTTAATCAATCCCAATTGGCATCCTGAATACGGCTTTCAGCTTACCTATCTTGCCTTGGCTATTTACGATCCCGTTCTCAAAGGCAAAACGGACAAACGGATTCACCATCAGGCGAATTTTGTCTTGGCACCTTCACGGGCCTTTAATCGAATTATTTATGTGGGAGGCGGCTTGGAAATTCGTGATGCACAAAATAAGCGCCTTGCCCTTTACCTGCCTACGGAGCGCAGTCATCCGTTGGGCTTTGTTGCGTATCATCAGATTCGTTTCAAAATCCCCAAAACGCTTTTACCCGGCCTAACCCCAAAAACCCGCATTACGGTTCTGGCCGGATTACAGGATGACCACGGCGGTTCCGGTTTGGGCGATTTCCGCGCCGTTCTGCCCGTAGCCGGCGCATGGCATGGTGGCGGAGCAACGAACCCCGAGGCACCGGCCGTTTACGACTGGTTAAATGTAAACTGAACATCGGTCAACTGTTTCGCTTGTTGACCAAGGCTTAAATAAAGACAAGGTTTTTATGCCCGGTAAAAAAATATTACTCATTGCCGGAGAAGTATCGGCCGATCAGCACGGAGCCAAACTCGTGCGCGCTTTAAAACATCTGGAACCGGACCTTAAGGTCTGGGGCATTGGCGGCGACGAATTGGCAGCCAGCGGTATGGAATTGGTGTTCCATTTAAAAAAGATGGCCTTTTTAGGCGTTAGCGAAGTAATCCGTCATTTGCCGTTTATTCGCAAAGTCATGAAAACCATCTTAAACAGAGTGGAGCAGGAACCGCCGGATTGTGCCGTACTCATCGACTACCCCGGTTTTAATTTGCGTTTGGCCGCGCGGTTGAAAAAGCGCGGTATTCCGGTCGTTTATTACATCAGCCCACAATTGTGGGCCTGGGGCGGTCGGCGCGTGCACAAAGTGCGCAAATATGTGGACAAAATGCTGGTACTTTTCCCGTTTGAAAAAACTTTTTACGAGCGTCATCATATTCAGGCGGAATACGTGGGCCACCCTCTGGTCGATACGCACCATGATCTTGTGCCGGATTCTTTTAAAGCCATCGACCCCAACGATGTGGTCTTGGGGCTTTTACCGGGCAGCCGCCAAAATGAAATCAGAACCTTGTTGCCCAAAATGGTGGAAACCGCTCGGCGGCTCCTTAAAGAGGGACGCGTCCACCGTGTTTTGATTCTTAAAGCCCCCCATCTGAGCGCCGATTTTTACGCGCCTTTTTGGCAAAAAAGCGCCGATGAATCTTTCCGTCTGATTGAAGAACCTATGCACACCTTCCTGCCCCAATTGGACGCCGCCTTGGTGGCTTCCGGAACGGCTACTCTGGAAACGGCCTATTTTGCCGTGCCCATGGTCATTGTTTACCATGTACATAAACTGACGTATTGGTTGGGACGACTGTTAGTCAAAATCGATCACATCGGGTTGGCGAATATTGTGGCCGAACGGGAGGTGGCGCCCGAATTGATTCAAAACGATTTTACAGCGGAACGAGCCGCCGAATTATTAAAGCCCATGTTCGACCCGCAGACCAATTTAAAAATTCGCTCGCGCCTGCTCATCGTGCGGCAAAAATTGGGGGAACCCGGCGCCTCTTTGCGGGCAGCCAAAGCGATTCAGGCTTTCTTAAACCGCTCCGCTTCTTCAGAACGATCGTAATATCTGGCCGAATACATTCTTTTTAAAAGGTTCGCTTTCAATGGAAATGCCTTTTATTTGCACCGATTCCGGCAAGCTTGTTTTTATTTTCTGTAACAGCTCCAAAGCCAGTCGTTCAGGATATTTTCGTGCGGCATCGCCCACTTTTTGGGGATCGGGATAAAGGCGCACGAACAAAGCGTCTCCTTCGAGATAAACCCAGGACTCGGCCACCCAATCGTATTCGTTTAAAATCGCTTCGATTAATTCCGGCGCAACCGCTTCTCCTGAAGCCGACTTCAATTGATGTCCCAGCGGGCCTAAAATACGAACCGTCCGCTCCTTTTCATCCGCTACCCATTCCGTATTCATAAAGCCGTCTTCAGAACGCTGCACGGCATCGCGTAAGGAAAGCATCGGCCCCTTTAACCACAGCGTAGCAACGTCAGATTCCGCCGGCGCTTCAATCCGCCATTCAAGAGGCGGAAGGATTTGGCCGCGAATCCAACAGAAATCCGTATCGGCCTTTCCGGTTAAAAAAACCGAAGCGCTTTCAAAACTACCGAACAGCAAATGATGCGCAATTTTTTGTTCCAGCAAATAGCGTTTCAAGCGAATGCCCAATGGTGCAAAGTTGGTGCAGATCAACCAATGATAGCGTTCGGGAAATGCACATTTTCGTGCCCCGGACTTTCCTGCCGCGCGGCCGAGCCAAGTGGAAAGCGCCTTGAGAGAGCGACGAACGAGCGATGTTTTAACGGCCGGTTTGGGGCGTGTGCTTTTGAACACGGCCCGGGCAATGGCCGTATCGACAAACAGATGGGTGGGTTGAAATTGGCTTAGCTGATCCTGTAAGGCGCAGACATCTTCGGTTCTTTTTAGAAAAACAGCCTGGGCGTTCACTAACAAAGGCACCAAAATGCCCAGCAAAGCGGGCAGGGTTAGAGAAAGCGGTAAGAACAGGGCCAGGCGGTGGGTTTCATTCAAATTTAAAGCCCGAGCTACGGCTACGGCGGCCGAAACAATATTTTGTTGGCTCAGATGGACAGGTCGCCATCTATTTTTTTCATCCGGGACATAAAGGACACAAAAGGGATCGTCCGCTTTGACGGTCGGAGCATCTTCTTCGACTGCACCACGAATGAACTCCAAAGCGGCCTTTTTAAACCGTTCCAATTCACGCCCCAGGCGTTCGTGGACCTTTTCCCGATCGGCAGCCAAATGTTTCAGGGAAAAATTTTCCAGCGACACCAGGACGGTTAGCGATTTAACATCCATACGCGACAAACGCTGCGTGTAGTCAGCCGACGTAAAAACCAGGCGTACGTCATGGGCATTTAAGAAAAGGGTAATGTCATGGTCATTCATTTCCGGCAAAAGAGGCAAGGCTATTGCGCCCACCCGGGCAATGGCAAAATAGGCACAGGCCCAGTTAGCCAGGTTATCGCTCAGAACGGCCACCGTTTGTCCTTTTTTTACGCCCAACTTTTTCAACAATTCCGTAGCCAATTCTACCCGATTGTAAAACACGGCAAAGGTAATTTCCTGCCCTGTCAGATCGAAATAGAGCGTTTTGCGCGTATCCGA
>CAZHIZ010000009.1:15902-18126 GCA_964532875.1 uncultured Caldithrix sp.
CCTTTTGGGAACGTCGTATTTCAATCAAACTTAAGCGCATTTTTTACGTAGATCATGTCAAATGGGTTCGCAAATCACTAAAAAAGGAGGCACCATGCGCTTAACCATGATTATTTTACTCGCTTTTTGGAGCGTATCACTTTGGGCGAAAGGAAACAATGTACGTATTTTAACGCTGGATGCGCAGGACATTAAAACCCTTAAAGCCACTTGCGGCGCCGGCTTTTTAAAAGTAGAGGGAAAGCCCGATTTGCAGCAAATTCGCGTTACGGCCGAAATTCGCCCCCAAGGAATGCATCCCCAGAAGCTAAAAGAGCTCATCGTTCTTCAACTGAAACGAAAAGGGGACAGTGCCGTTCTGATCAGCAAAACAAAAAACAGCAATCGGAATTTGTTGGATTGGCTTTTGGGAACGGCTTCCGGGGATATTGAAATTAACGTAACGGTTGAACTGCCGCAAAAAATGAATTTACAAATTGTGGACGGTTCCGGCTCCACCGACATTCGAAACATCATTGGCCATGCGGATATTAACGACGGATCCGGTTATTTAACGATTCAAAACGTGCAGGGCCCCCTGCAAATTTCGGATGGTTCCGGAGGCATGCTGGTAGGAAACATCAACGGCACTTGCCGCATCAACGATGGCTCCGGTGAGATGACCCTGAAAGATATGTCCGGCGAGGTTCAGATTACCGACGGCTCGGGTTCCATTTTTGTCAACACGGTGAACGGCACTCTGGAAATTACAGACAGTTCGGGAGATATCGAAATCCGGCACGTTACGCAGAATGTCATCATTCGTGACGGCTCCGGCGATATTCGGGCAAACGATATTGGCGGAGACCTGGTGCTTAAAGCAACCGGTTCCGGCAAGGTAATCACGAATGACATCCGCGGTAAGATTATCGGATGGCGTGATTAATGCGTTTTTTGCTACGGCAGGCGTTGCTTTGTTATTAACGAATCAAAATAATCTTGCGCATCCGTGAAAAGTTGCGACCTTTGATTTGCAGCAGGTACAAACCGGAAGCCAAATGATCGGCAGCAAATCGGAAACTATTCCAGCCGGCCCGGACGGCCAGTCGTTGTCCGATAACCGCTCTGCCCTGCACATCGAAAACATTCGCATTCAAAGTACCGATCACTTTGGCGAGATGAAAACGCACGCTGAATTGCCCGTTGAAGGGATTGGGAAAAACGGTAAGGTGCTCCAGCACGGGCAGCTCGGCTTTTCGTTCGCTGCGCGTGAGAGCGGCTGGCCCGGGATGAGTTATGGGCTGACCCAACAGCCAATCAATGGCAGACCACAAAAACGGCCAGTCCGAACCGTCATCGTCCAATTCATCGGCAAAAGTAGTGCTGTCCCGATCGCTGTCTTCCTCATTTTCCGGATGCGGCCCCATTAGGAGCACCCGCCCCGAACCGTAGGTGCAAGTGACAATCCCGGGCAAATTGTAATAGCTCTGCCAGGTACCCACGGTGTCCATGTTGGCTCCGGCATGTTTACGAAAATACGGCCCGCCGTAATATAAAATCATTTCGTAAGAAGGTTCAAATTGATTAATGGGATGGTTGGGATTCAGGTTCACTTGCGTCATGGTGTACTGATCCCAGGGCGCAATGGAATCTATGGCTCCGATGGCTACCCCGTCAAACAAATCCAGGGGATAGTCCAGCAGCCCGTCCTCTTCCCACTGAACGGAATCGCTGGCAAAATAAGCACCGGCACAAATGCCCAAGTAAGCCCCGCCTTTGCGGACAAAGCGGCGTATTTTTTGGATGCCGCTATCGTTTATGGCCAATTTGTAATAGTAAGCATAGCCGCCGGGGAAACAAATGGCTTTGTACCGGGAGAGCCAGTCGGTATTATTGACGGTATCGGCATTAATCTCGGTAAAAGAAATGCCTTTCCACTTTAAAAATTGTTCCAGAGCCGTAAGGCCGTCCTGCCAGGTACCGTAACCACCGTCGTTGTACAGGGCCATTTGGGTTTGGGCCTGAAGTAATAATGGCAAAAATAAAAAATAAAATACTAAAAAACGCTTCATAATATGTCCAAAATAATAATGACTTGGCCCTCCGAAGTTAGTGCGGATTGCCTCATTTTAGAGTGTTTTTAATCTGACTTAAGAAAAGCTTGCCAGTCAGATCTGTCAAATTCTGTCGAATGATTACTCATCGTACTTCATAAAAATTTGACTTTAACATCTTTTATTTTTTT
>CAZHIZ010000009.1:18226-46195 GCA_964532875.1 uncultured Caldithrix sp.
TTGATAATTCGGATAAACCACCTTGCCAGGAAAATTTAAATGGCTTTTTCTTTTTAGGCATTTTCTCATATTTATGCATCAAGAAATCAATATAATCCAATATTTCCGGAACCAAATAAGGAGGAACACTTTTAATTTTTTTATTTAATTCTTTTATGCTCATTTCTTTATCCTTTTTATTTTAATATAATTGGATTTAGTTTGGATTACAATAATCTGCTATGACTAATGACGTAATTCAATTTTTGCCTGCTTTTAACAAATGAACTATGTGATTTTTCCTCTCACTAAATTTTCTCTTAGCGCACGGATTACTCATCAAAATTAACTGCTCGGCACATCAATTTCCGCTTACTTTACTACATCATCACCATTCTTAACGAAGATTTAATTTCCTTAATTCCGAATTATCTACTAATAGTTTTTAGATGCTTTGATAATTACAGGATTTTATCTATTAAAATCATAAACCCAATTTTTGTTTCACCCAGTTCTCCAGTCCGCCGGCAATGATAATTTCCTGGGCGGCCTGGCCGAACGGTTTAATCGCATAGCGTTTACCGTCCGCAAGAATCACTGCTTCGGCAAAATTGATTTCCGCCTGCCAATTCGTACGTATGGTTAAAGCCCGGTCGCCAAATTTCGTTTTTAATTCATCGACCAGTTCGGGTACATCCAGCACAATAAATCCATTGTTGATGGCATTGCGTTTGTAGGTTTGGCTAAACGACCCAGCAATCAGCAATTGAATCCCGGCATACTTCAAAGCGGTCGCCGCCTGTTCGCGCGAGCTTCCCGTGCCGAAATTGTACCCGCCGACCAAAATATCGCCTTTTTTCATGATGGATTTAAATTGCGGGTCGTAATTTTCCATAACTACCTGTGCTTGTTGCTCAGGCGTGAAATCATCGATGTAGGTGTATTTGCCCGGATAAATTCCGTCGGTGTTCATATTGTCTTTCGGACAAAACAAAAGCTCTCCCTTGATTTTTTCCGGGAAGCCGGGCAAAACATGTACCTGAGCGGAGGTACTCGAAGGGGCGGGATTGACTTTAATTTGCGCTTTTAAAGTTAGCTCCTGCATGGGATAGGGGGTATCGATTTTTCCGCTGACCGCCGAGGCCGCCACCACTGCCGGTGAAGCCAAATAGGCCTGGGCGTTGGGCGAACCCATACGTCCTTTGAAATTACGATTGGTTGCCGAAATGCCGACTTCGCCGTCTTCGAGAAGTCCCGTTCCTAATCCGATACACGGGCCGCAGCCGGGAGGCAAGGGAATGGCACCGGCTTGTAACAACGTTTGCCAATAGCCCAAACGCTCCGCTTCTTTTTGCACTTCGCTGGATGCGGCGGCAATGTAAAATTTAACATGGGGAGCCACCTTTTTCCCTTTAATCACGTCGGCCGCCTGTTTGATATCTTCCAGCCGGCTGTTCACGCAGGAAACCAAATAGGCTTTATGAATTTTAATATTCTCTCTGGCCAATTCGGTAACAGGGCGGGCTACTTTTACGGTATCCGGTCCGGCCACGTGGGGCACTACGCTGTCCAAATCTACTACGATTTCTTTAGCGTAGTAGGCGTCCGCATCCGCGGTTATCACCTGTCTTTTCAATTCGGCAATGCGCTTGCGATTAATTCTGGGGTGTTGGCCTTGCCCGTCGGCATCGGAAGGCACCCCGGCCGGGCCGCGTTTTTCCAAATAGTCGGCCCGCGCTTCCAACCACTCAAACGTTCGTTCATCCACCGGAAAGACCCCCGCTAAGGCACCCCATTCGGTCGTCATGTTAGCAATGGTCAGACGTTGATCGATGGACAAATCGGCAATGCCGTCACCGCTAAATTCAAGGGCATGGTTCAGCACTTCATCATTCTTGAAATAACCGGCCAAGGTAATAATAACGTCTTTTCCGGTTACACCGGGACGCAATTTCCCTTTAAGAATCACTTTGGCGACGGGCGGTACCTGCCACCAGGTTCGGCCGGAAGCCCAGATGGCGGCTGCGTCGGTGCGCACAATGGGCGTTCCCAAACAGCCCATGCCGCCGTACATATTGGAATGACTGTCCGAAGCAACGGCCATGGTATTCGGCCAGGCATAGCCTTCTTCCACCATAATTTGATGACCGATTCCGCGTCCGGCAGGATAAAAATCGGCGCCCATTTCTCGGGCAAATGCTTCGATTTTGCGATATTTTTGCAAATTCTTTTCCGATTTGTCCTGAATATTATGATCCAAAGCAAAGACCACCTGACGCGGATTAAACAACTTACGAGCACCGATTTTGCGAAACTTGGGAATTACGGCTCCCGTATTGTCGTGCGTCATTACATAAGCCGGTTGAATCATGATATAGTCACCGCTGTGCACTTCGTGTCCGGCTTGCAGACCAACAGAAAAACGTTGAGCGATTTTTTCAATCAAATTTTGAGCCATAACCATCTCCTGTATTTTTTGCATTTACTTTATTGCAAAATTACTAAAAAAGCAGCAAGTAAACAAAAATCAAGAATCGCCTGGGTTTGATGGGTGAAAGAACTTATTTACAATTTCCGAATGGCATCCGATCATAAGAATTGGAGCAGATTGTGTATTGATATTACTTTTTCACTTGTTTCTTTGAATTCCGGATTGTAAATTTTGTTTACAGTTTTCAGGAGATACGATGCGTCCTTTTCTTGCGCTGATTATAATTCTTTTTTTACTTGCCCGGCCTTTGGCCGCTGGACCGGAAAAGCCATTCAAAATGCTCAGTTCCAATTTAATTTCCGGTCTTATTCCGGACATCAACGATGCTTACGGCGTGGCGTTTCGCGATATGAACGGTGACGGATATCCCGATATTTACATCACCTGTTTCCGCAATTTAAATCGTTTGCTCATCAACAACGGCGGGATTATCCCCTTTATCGACCGAACGATTTATTCCGGCTTAGGCGGCGATTTGATGCAACGCGGTAAAACCAATTTGGAGTTAGGTGCTTCCGTGGCCGACTACGAGAACGATGGAAAACCGGATTTATTTTTAGCCGGCTGGAGTAAAACCCTGCGTCTGTTCCGCAATACGGGCACGTTGCATTTTCAGGATGTTACTTCGCGCTTAAATTTGCATGGCGTGGTAGATGCCAACGAGGGCATTTGGTTCGATGCCGATAACGACGGTTATTTGGATTTGTACATTACCGACGAACACCACTCCAATCGATTCTTACATAATAACGGAAATGGATCTTTTAGTGAGCGTCTTTGGATTCGGGATTACATCGACACGGCCACCAGCGAAGGCGCCTGTGTGTCCGATTTTGATATGGACGGTGACGCAGACCTGTACGTTTGCAATTGGTTCCACAGCGATTATCTGCTTCTTAACGACGGGCATGGCATGTTTAGGTTGGCTACTCTCGATTTACCCACTTTACAGAAACCCTTTAATTCCAACATGGCCATTGCCGCCGATATTGATAATGACGGCGATCCCGATCTTTTGGTAGCCACAAAAGACAGTTTGCTTTTCTATTATCGCAATGATAGCAAAGACGGGAAAATACGGTTTACCTTTTTACCGAATGTACCTTTTTTTAAATGCGCACACGATGTTTACGGAGTGGTGGCCGAAGATTTCAACAACGACGGCTGGCTTGATCTATTTATTAATTTAAAAGGACCGAATCGCCTGTACTTGAACCGGGGAGACGGCACGTTTTTTAAGCACTTTGACAGCGACAATCAATTTACCTACAGCACCGGCGCCGCTACGGCCGACTTGGACTTTGACGGCGACCTGGATTTGCTGGTTGGCAACAAAGACGAGATCAGCGAGATTTTTTTGAATCCCACCAACAACAAACATTTTGTCGATCTGAAATTGATCGGTGTTAGCAGCAACCGGGATGCCATCGGTAGCAAGGTTTACTTTTCCACCACAGTGCATGGAGAAAGCGTTCCCTTGGGCTTGCGCGAGGTGACCTGGCAAGCCGGATATCTTTCGTCAAAAAGCCCGACGATTCACTTCGGATGCGGAGCCTACAAAGAGTTGCAAGCGCATATTGTTTTTCCCTCAGGGCATACTCGGGATTTGGATCATTTACTCGCGGGGCACCGCTATCGGATTTATGAATATCCTTTGCCTGTCAGTTATCTTTATTTTGCCGTCCATCGCTTACAATATTTTGCCCGTCAAAGCGAAAGTTGGTACGTGTTGATTCTGATTTTATTTCTTATTTTCCTTTTATTCGTTTATTTGAAAATCGGATTGAAACGCTATCATCTTTCGGCCTTTGCGGTGGCAATGCAAATGGGGCTCTGGCTTTCGTTTGCGGTCATTCTTTTTATCGCTCTACATACGTATCCGCTCCATTTGCCTTTATTGATTTTGAACGGTCTGTCTTTAATAAGTATTCTGGTCACATTTTACTACTCCGAACGGCAACTAAAGGAACGAAAAAGGCATGAGAGCTTTCGTTCGGACTTAAATATTCTTAGCCAACACATGTTACAAATTCATGATGAAAAGGAGCTGTTTCTGCAATTGCAAGACGTACTTGTCCGAAATTCGGCTATTCGCAACGCGCAATTATTGCTTGTGGACCAAGGGAAAAAGCTCGTTTCACTTTCAGATCAGAAAACATACACAATCGATGATCGTTTTGGGGGTCAATGTCTTTCCCGTTCCGTTTTGTTTAAAGATACGAGCCCGATTTGGATCGGCATCGGTAGCGATTTTAATGTGTGCATTCCCATCCGGACCAAGCATGCTTTATTGGGTGTTATGGCCCTGGCCATGCCTCAGGTTAACAGTCCCGTTAATAAAGAAGACCTGGACCTTTTAGTACAAATTGCCAATCAAACGGCTATTGCCGTCGAAAATATTCGTTACATCGAACATACGGCGCGGCTTACCCAGGAAATCACCGAAAGTAGGCTGAAAGAGCGTTATTTAAAGCAATTGGAAGTAACGAATCGAGAGTTGGACAAGAAAAACAGACAGTTAACAAAACTGTTTAAGGAACTTCAGGAAAAAGAAATCCAACTGATTCATTCGGAAAAAATGGCCGCCCTGGGCCAGTTGGTTGCTGGCATTTCGCATGAATTGAATAATCCCGTCAGCTTTATTTACGCCAATTCCAAATCTCTGGAAGAGGCGCTGGATTCATTAAAACAATTATGGAATGAATTACCATTATCCGTCCGTACGAATTACACGAGGCAATTTCAAGAATTAATGGCGGATATTCGATCGATTATCACCGATAATTTAAAAGGTAGCCAAAGCATTCGGGAACTGGTAAGGCAATTGAAAAGTTTCTCGCGCATTGACCAGGCCCATTGGAAAAACTCCCGTGTGGTGGAAGGCATTGAGAGCTCTTTACGCTTGCTGCAACATCAAATGAGTGAACGCATTCGCGTAGAAAAAAAATATGATGCCGATCCCGAAATTTATTGTAATCCGGCCCAATTGAATCAGGTATTTGTCAATATTCTAATGAATGCCATTCAGGCCATCGAGGGCAAAGGCACTATTTCGATTCGTACGTTTACATCGGACAATAATTTGTTTATTCGCTTCTCAGACACGGGTAAAGGAATTCCCAAAGAGGTAATAAAAAAAATCTTTGATCCATTTTTTACCACCAAAGACGTAAATCAGGGAACGGGTTTGGGATTGAGTATTTCCTATTCCATTATTAAAAAGCACGGCGGAACGATTACTGTTGACAGCGAACTGAACAAAGGAACGCAGTTCACCATTCGATTACCGTTGCAACATCGGGCGGCAGGCTCTTGATTTCTAAACGCTGTTGACAGGACACAGAACAAACTCATTTTGTGGATGAAAACATGGAAAATTTTAAAACACGCATTCTGATTGTTGATGACCAAATAGAGCTTTTGAATAGTCTCAAACGATTACTTCGTAAAGATTTCGAGGTTGAGGTGGCTAATAGCGGGCGCCTGGCTTTGAGCAAATTGGAGGAGAAATCATTTGCAGTTATTGTCAGCGATCAACGCATGCCTGAGATGGACGGCGTGCATTTTTTAAAACGGGCTAAGGAAATTCAGCCAGATGCCATCCGTATTTTGTTAACGGCTTACGCAGATATCGAAGCAACCATTGCGGCTGTTAACGAAGCACAAATCTATCAATACATTTCAAAACCATTCGAGCCGGACGAGTTTCGACAGATTTTGCAAAATGCAGCGCGTCAATACGAATTGATTCTGGAAAACAAACGTTTACAAGAAGAATTGAAAATAGCTAATCAACAACTGACAAAAGAAAATATCGTATTAAAGCAACAAATGGAACACCATTTGGATTTGGGCGATTTTATCGGAAACAGCCCGCCTATTTTACGTATTTTAAAATTGGTGAAGAAGGTTAAAGACACCCCGACTACCGTTTTGCTTTTGGGCGAGACAGGTACGGGCAAAGAGATGCTGGCCAAAATTATCCACTACAACAGCAACCGGGCCAAGCATTTGTTTGTGGCCCAGAATTGCGCGGCAATCCCCGATACCTTATTGCAAAGCGAATTATTCGGTCATGTGAAGGGTGCTTTTACGGGAGCTGTACGCGATAAAAAAGGGCTGTTTGAATTGGCCGACAAAGGGACCATTTTTTTGGATGAAATCGGAGATACTTCACCGGCATTGCAGTTGGGTTTGTTGCGGGTTTTGCAGGAGGGAGAAATTCGTCCTTTGGGTGCCCATTTTACCCGCAAAGTTGATGTTCGGGTTATTGCCGCAACGAATAAGGACTTAAAACTTGAAGTTGAGAAAGGGAATTTTCGCGAAGATTTGTATTATCGTTTAAGTGTATTTCCTATTATACTGCCTCCGTTACGGGAACGCAGAGAAGACATTCCGGATTTGGTGCATCATTTCATCAAAAAATATGCGACCCGAATCCAAAAAAATATTACGGGCATATCGCAAAAAGCGATGAATCGCTTAATTCGCAGTGATTTTCCGGGCAACATTCGTGAATTGGAAAATGAAATCGAACGTATGATTACCCTGGCGGATGACGGAACCTTGCTGGACGAATCGTTACTTTCGCCACGATTCAGGCAGGAAAATGATTCCCTACTTAATAACCTGCCCTTAAGCGGTTCCTTGAAAGAAACCTTGAACAAAATAGAATATGAAATGATTTGCCGAACTTTGAAAGAAAATCACGGCAATATTTTGCGCTCGGCGCGTCAATTAGGTATTAGCCGGGTAGGCTTACACAAAATGATCAAACGGCACAACATTAATCCCATGCACTTTAAAGAAGCATAAAGAACAACACGCAGAAGGGGAAAAAATCGTTAAAACGATTCCCTTCGCCATTCTTAAAGGAGCCCTGAATATGATACACATCGAAATCCCCGGTTACGACACACTGGATTTTGCTTTTCTTGTAATGGATTACAACGGCACTTTAGCCATCGACGGACATTTAATTCCCGGCGTAGCCCAACGTCTAAAACAATTGGCCCGTCAAATGGAAATTCACATCATCACGGCCGACACATTCGGATTGGCCGCTCAAAACTTACAAGGTCTTCCCGTCCAACTAACCGTCATATCGGCCAGTGATCAGGGAAAGCAAAAAGCCCAATATGTTCGAAAATTGGGAGACGACCATTCCGTGGCCATCGGAAACGGACGCAACGACCGCTTCATGCTGATGGAAGCCAAATTGGGCATTGCCACCATTCAAAAAGAGGGCGCAGCCACCGATACGACCCAGGCGGCTAACATCGTTGTCCATCACATCAACGACGCATTGGACCTGCTATTAAATCCCTTGCGCCTGAAAGCCACTTTGAGAGATTGATCTTTAAATCCAATTTTCACGGCCGAATGTTCGGCACAAAAATTCGGCTTCAAAATTGCGTGGCAAGCCTGAGGCGTTGAAAGCACAAAATTGTAAACGCTATTAACACTTATTCTTTTTTGTTAACAATGTAAACAAAATAGGCCACGCGGCGTTAAATAAAATGCTTGAAGAACAAGGGATTTGAGCCTATATTGTTTTGGCATGATGTTTGTTGTTTAATAAATAAAAAATAATTAAACGAGGTGATTCAAATGAGAACCTTAAAAATAATGGCCGTACTCGTGAGTTTAACTTTTCTCATGAGTTCGTGCTACACGCAACTGGCCCTGGTTCAACGAGAAACGCCGCAAAAAGCGTACTCCGAAAATAACAGCGGGGCCTATTATTATCCTCCCAGTACCAGCGATACCTTGTACGAGGAGGGCTCTCCGCAAATCGTTCAAAATTTTTACAATACCCCCCCCTATTACGATCCGTACGATTTATCCTTTAATATCGGGATTTACAACGACTGGTGGTGGGACGATTTTTACTACACCTCCTGGCCGTTTATCGGCTTCCGCCCGCTTCTTCCTGTATTACTGTACCCCATGCCTTATTGGGCTTACAATCCTTATTATTACTGGAATTATCCCTATTACGATTACGGTTGGGGCTGGTATCCCGGTGATGTTTACGGCACCACTTACGGACCGCGGCCGTTTCACAAAGGCGGATCTTTGGTACGCGGAGGCGGCAGCAGACGTGTTCGTATTTCGCATTCGGGAAGCAAAAGCATCGGCGGCGGCTCCTTTTTACCTACCCGCGCGATTGGCGGAAGTACTTCCGGCAAGGGACGTTCCATTGCTATTCGCAAACGGGTTGGGGAAGGTTCCTTGCCCGGTAGTCCACGTGGCCCGGTACGTGTTGTTAAGCGCAAAGATACTGCGAGACAAATCGATCAAAAACGCACGGTCATCAATCGGCGCGGGCGTTCTTCACGTGCGGTTATTTCCAAACGCTCTTCCAACATTCGGGGAAGACGTTATTTCCCTATCACCACCGGCCGATCGACACGTCGTCAGACCATTGTCAAGCAAAACAGACCGAGAACGGAACCGCGTATTAAAACCCGTACTCATCGCTCGGCCCGCTATCGTAATGCCGGTACGTACCAATCGCACCGCTGGTCACCGCCCAGCCGTTCAACCTCAGTGAGCAGCGGACGTTCTCATCCTTCGTATTCGGCTCCGTCCCGCAGCACGCATGTACGTTCCGCACCGGTTCGGTCCAGTACACCGTCTCGTTCTTCCGGAAGTCGCAGCAGAGCCGTACGCAGGAAATAAATGATCATACATTCTAAGGAAGGTTTTTTAAGATGATTTATAAAATTCTCTTACTCCTATTGAGCATTGTTGCATTTTCTTTAGCTCAAACAGCCGAAGAAGCCGTTAATCTCACCGAGAATGAGCACGGCTTCGGAATTAAGGCCGCCGCCATGGGCAACGCTTTCACAGGAATAGCCGATGACTATTCTGCCATTTATTGGAATCCGGGCGGCCTGGCGCAACTGCACAAACAACAAATTTACGGTTCGCTCAATCATCTGCAATTACGTACCGATGCCACCTATTTAGGAAACAAAACCCGTGTGGATCAAGGCTTTACCAAGTTTCAAAGCTTCGGCTATGTGTATCCGTTCCCCACACGAAGGGGCAGCCTGGTTTTAGCCCTTGGTTATCAGCGGGTAAAAGATTTGAACGGTATTGTTCAATTTAACGGTTACAATACCAATAGCAACGATCTGGCCTTTTCCATTTACAACGATTTAGGCTACAACGGCATCACATTGGCGTTCGACCGCGATTTCGAATTAAGCCAAGATATCAAGCAGGAAGGACACATCGCCCAGTGGTCGATCGCTTCGGCTATTGATTTGTCTCCGAATTTTTCCGCCGGTTTAACTTTTAATATAATCGGCGGCAGCAGCGATTACCGGCTGAAATACAGCCAAGTGGATACCAAAGGTAAAAACAGTTATGATATTACCGATTCTTTGGGGAATCCGCTGGATGAATTCTATTTTAACTCCTACCAGATCGAAGAAATGGTATCCACCGATTACTCTGGAATCGAGTTTAAGGTAGGCGGCCTGTGGCATCCGAATGAGCACTTGAAAGCCGGAGCCAGCATCACTTTTCCCGCCACTATAAGTCTGGATGAATCGTGGAACTATTCGGACGATCTCAATTATGACATCCATATTCTGGCCGAAGATCAGACTTACAATTACGATGATCCGTACGACAGCACGGGGACCTTTAGCTACGATATTAAAACGCCTTTTAAATTTGACCTGGGATTATCATACGCCTTTCGAAATATGCTTCTGGCTGCCTCCATGCGCTATGTGGATTGGACGCAATTGCAATTAAAGCAAGCGGATAACACACCATCGTATTATGCCACCCTGTTTACGCAACAAAACGATCGCATACCGACCTTATTCCGCCCGGTTCTTTCCTATTCCTTTGGTGCACAATACGGATTGTTTGGTAATACGATTCAACTACGCGGCGGCTATCGTTACGTACCCACACCTTACAAGGATGTTGACAAAAAGGCGGATAAACAGTTTTATTCCGCCGGAATCGGTTTTCGCGTCAACGAAGACACCCAGATCGACTTGGCGTTTATCCACGGATTTTACGAAACAAAAACCTACTATCGTTACGATTGGGATAACGACAATACGATTGACCCCATGGAGGTGTGGGAAAAGCACGTGATCAATAAGTTGCAGATCGGTTTGCAAATCAGTCTTTAGGCAAGATGAATGGACTCGGAGAAAAGGCTGAATACCGGTATTTGATGGAAATGATATTTAAAATTGCAAAAGCCGGATGAGGAAGTAAAACCCCATCCGGCTTTTTTTTAGATCGGTATTTAAATTCTTATTTGAACATGGATTTCCAAAATTCACGGCGCATGCGGGCAATACCGATAATGGAAATCTCTTTAGGACAAACGGCTTCGCATTCGGCATGATTGGAACAGGCCCCGAAACCCTCTTCATCCATCTGAGCGACCATGCGTTCCACACGGCGGGCGGCTTCCGCCTTACCCTGCGGCATTAAGGCCAGATGAGAAACCTTGGCCGAAACAAACAAAGCGGCTGAAGCATTGGGACAGGCCGCTACGCAAGCACCGCAACCGATGCAGGCCGCCATATCCATGGCCATATCGGCATTTTGTTTGGGAACGGGAATGGATAAGGCCTCCGGTACCCCTCCGGTACGCACGGAGGTGTAACCGCCTTTTTGCATAATCCGATCCAGTGCCGTGCGATCGACAACCAAGTCCTTGATAACCGGAAAAGCACGAGCGCGGAAGGGCTCGACTACGATCGTATCGTTGTCATGGAACATGCGCATGCGGATTTCGCAGGTGGTCATTCCGCTTTCGGGACCATGAGCCGTGCCGTTGATAACCGCCCCGCACATTCCGCAAATACCTTCGCGGCAATCGTTGTCGAATTCAATGGGCGTTTCGTCTTTTTTAATCAAATCTTCATTCAACACATCCAACATTTCCAAAAAAGACATGTCGGGATTGACATCTTTGACGGTGTAATTGACGAACTGCCCTTTGGAATCGGCGTCTTTTTGACGCCAAACTTTCAAATTTATCGTTAATCTTTTCTTTTCCATAAGTGCCTCCTCACTTGTAGCTGCGTTGGGTGGGGGTTACGTATTCAAACTTAAGCTCTTCCTTATGCAGCTCCCAATCACCAATTTTTTTGAATTCCCAGGCGGCCACATACGAGAAATGCTCGTCATCACGCAAGGCTTCGCCTTCTTCGGTCTGACTTTCTTCTCTGAAATGTCCGCCGCACGATTCCCTACGATGAAGAGCATCACGGGCCATCAATTCACCTAACTCCATGAAATCAGCCACGCGGCCGGCAAATTCCAGGTTTTTATTGAGCGTGTTAGCTTCACCGGCAACCCGAACATTATTCCAATACTCTTCGCGCAACTTGGCAATCTCTTCAATGGCTTCTTTCAGCCCTTGTTCGTTGCGGGACATGCCGACTTTTTCCCACATGATTTCACCCAATTCGCGATGGAATTCCTTAACCGTTTTCGTGCCTTTGATGCTCAATAATTTTTTGTAACGCTGATCCGCTTCTTCGACCGCTTCTTTAAACGCTTCATGATCTTCGGTTACTTTTTCGAATTTGGTACCGGCCAAATATTCGGAAATGGTGTAGGGAATGATGAAATAACCGTCGGCCAAACCTTGCATTAAAGCACTGGCTCCCAGACGGTTGGCACCGTGATCGGAGAAATTGGCCTCACCCAACACAAACAGGCCGGGCAAAGTGGTCATCAAATTGTAATCGACCCACAAACCGCCCATGGTGTAGTGCACGGTGGGATAAATGCGCATAGGCACTTCGTAGGCATCTTCCCCGGTGATCAACTTGTACATTTCAAACAAGTTACCGTACCGTTCTTCGATGGTCTTACGGCCGAATTCTTTAATGGCATCCCGGAAATCCAGGTAAACGGCACGACCGGTTTCACCGACGCCGCGCCCTTCGTCACACACCATTTTGGCATTACGCGAAGCCACGTCGCGCGGTACCATATTCCCGTAAGTGGGGTATTTACGTTCCAGATAATAATCGCGTTCTTCTTCGGGGATTTCATTCGGCGGCCGTTTATCGCCTTTCTTTTTCGGCACCCACACACGGCCGTCATTGCGCAAGCTTTCGCTCATCAAAGTTAATTTGGATTGATATTCACCGGTGTGCGGAATACAAGTTGGGTGAATTTGTACGTAGCAGGGATTGCCGAAAAAGGCACCTTTTTTGTGTGCTTTCCAGATAGCCGAGGCATTGGAGTTAATGGCATTGGTAGAAAGGTAATACACCTGACCATATCCGCCGGTAGCCAGAATAACGGCATCCGCCCAGTATTTTTCGTATTCACCGGTCAATAAATTACGCACGACGATGCCGCGAGCTTTGCCATCAATCACCACCAGATCTACCATCTCGCGCCGCGGGTACAACTCCACATTACCTTCGTCCACCTGACGCATTAAAGCACCGTATGCGCCGAGCAATAATTGTTGTCCCGTCTGTCCGCGGGCATAAAAGGTTCTGGAGACCAAGGCGCCCCCAAAGGAACGATTGGCAAAATAACCGCCGTATTCCCGGGCAAACGGTACACCCTGAGCTACGGCCTGATCGATGATATTATTGCTCACCTGAGCCAGGCGGTACACATTGGCTTCGCGGGAGCGATAGTCACCGCCTTTAATGGTATCGTAAAATAAACGCCACACACTGTCGTTGTCGTTCTGATAATTTTTTGCTGCATTGATGCCGCCTTGTGCTCCGATACTATGGGCACGCCTGGGAGAATCCTGAATGCAAAAGCTTTTCACCCGATAGCCCAATTCCGCCAAAGAAGCGGCTGCAGAGGAACCGGCCAAACCGGTACCGACAACAATAATATGAAATTTACGTTTGTTTTTAGGACTAACCAATTTCAAAGCATCTTTATGGTTTTGCCATTTTTCGGCTAAATCTCCACTGGGTACTTTGGAATCTAATTTCATAATGCCCCTCCTGCCTGCGTAAAATAAATCCAGAGTGGTATAAATACAAAGCCAAAGGCCACAACAATCGCCCAGATAACCCCGACTGTGTACCAGAACGGAGTGAATTTTTTACTGCCCAAGCCCAAAGACTGAAAAGAGCTCCAAATAGCATGGCTCAAGTGGAAGCCGAGCAATACCATGGTTACCACATAAAAAGTAACATTCCAAGGATTCTGAAAAAATTCCACAACGGTTTTGTACAAATTTCGAATGGGATGTGTAAAGCCGTAAGGCGTATAGGTGTAAACCGTTCCGTACTTAAAATTTAACAAATGAATTACAATAAAAACAAGTATCAGCAGGCCCGTGTAAATCATGGTCACGGAACCAATGGACCGTTTACTGGTGTGTTTGGCCCAGCGCACCATGGAATACCCCTGAGGTCTGGCACGCCAATTCCCGATTTGTACCCAAATGGCATACACAAAATGTGTAACCAAAAAGAATACCAACAGGAATTCCAGCACGTAAATTATTTCCCCCGTTTGTTCCGTAAGAAAATAGGAATACTTGTTAAATGGGTCGGGGTCGGAGTTTAATAACTGGAGATTCCCAAGCAAGTGGACCGTTACAAACAGGACCCAAACCAAACCAGCGATACTCATGTAAATCTTCTTGGCCACAGAAGACGCCAAAATCATCTTGAATCGCATAGGCACAACTCCATGTTTAAGATTAATATTAAGAACAAGAAAACATCTATGTTAAAATATTTAAAATTATAAGAGAACTGGTGAAAAAGTGAACGTATCTTAACCGGAATTCACCAATCTCATAAATTTTTTAGAATATACCACTTTTGTTTAATTGCAGCAATAATTATTTAGGGCATTTTGTTTATTTTGTAAATATTTTTCATAGCTAAAGTATTTAGTGCATCAAGAGTATAATTCTTTCCTTTGGGAGAGATAAAAGGTGAAAAGTAATATCTTAAAGACATTTCGAATTTAAAATCCGGAGTTTACGATTGACTAAATACCTATTAGAATTTTAGCGCAGTGAATCCACCCATCCGACATGCTGCTCAAATTTATTTTTCATTCCCTTTGCTTATTTTCTGGAAAAATTTGAATTATTACATTACAATATTGAAATTATGTAATTAGAAAACTATGCTCTCATGTTCTCACGATCATTTAGGGAAAAACGGAACAATGAAACGAATTATTTTTTTCGCGAAGGAAATTACCTTTAAACGATTGTTGAGTTTTTTAGGTCCCGGATTTTTAGTGACCGTGGGATTTATTGATCCCGGAAATTGGGCCACCAACATCGAAGGTGGTTCCAAATTCGGTTATGATCTGCTCTGGGTGATCACCCTAAGTACGCTCATGCTCATATTGATTCAACACATGTCGGCTAAGTTGGGTATTGCTACCGGTAAATCGTTAGCGGTTAACATTCGCGAACGTTTTTCACCGATTGTTTCCGCTACTATCGGCCTGACCATCGTATTGGCCTGTGTGGCTACCGATGTGGCCGAGCTTTTAGGGGGCGCCATCGGGTTTAATCTGTTGTTCGGCATGCCCCTATGGATGGGGGCTCTGGTCACTGTTTTCTTAGAGGTTTTTCTAATTATTAGTCAGCGCTATCACCGGTTGGAAAAGATCATTATTGGTTTTTTGGGCATTATCGCTTTATGCTATGTGATTGAGATCGGCATTGTAAAACCGGATTGGGGCTTGGTGGCTCCGGCCCTGGTGATTCCTAAAATTAATATGAGCAGCATTTACATTGCCATGGGCATCTTGGGGGCCGTGGTCATGCCACACAACATTTTTCTGCATTCCAATGTCATTCACAGCCGTAAATGGGGCATTTCGGATGAGGAAAAAATTAATCTTTTACGTTACGAAAAGCTGGATACTTTCTTTGCGATGACCATGGGTTGGATCGTGAATTCTTCAATGATTATTGTGGCGGCGGCTGTCTTTTTTCGACATAATGTATTGGTAGATAGCATCGAGCAGGCTTCGGCAACACTGGAACCGCTGGCCGGTCCTGTGGCGCATTTGCTATTTGCCGTTGCCCTGGTTTTTGCCGGGGTCGGTTCTTCCATTACTTCTTCGATGGCTGAGGTTAATGTGATTACCGGTTTTTTGGGTAAACCGGAGGATCCGCAAACGCTGCTCTATAAGATTTCGGTTTTTATTACGGCGATCCCGTCTTTTATAATCATCGCCATGAGTTTGAATACATTTAAGATTTTAATTTTTAGCCAGGTTGTTTTAAGTGTGCAACTTCCATTTACTCTTATTCCGCTTTTGATTTTAGCACGTGATAAAAATTTAATGGGCAAATTACATAGTAAACGCGGCGAATTTTCTTTAGCGATTTTGATTTCTGCAATTGTGATTGCCTTAAATGTTTTTTTATTGTATTCGACTTTTGCGGGAGGACAATAAAATGCAGATTTACAAAAATATTTTGGTTACCGTGGACGGTTCTTCTGCAGATAAACGGATTCTGGAACATGTTGCTTTATTAGCTCAACAAAATAAGGCTAATGTAACCATTTTACATGTTGTTCATTCCCATACGATTGACCAGGAAAGAGCTTTGCATGAAAAGGCAACGGCTATGTTGGATTCGTATGCCGAGCAAATGAAGCAACACAATATTAATGTTAAAAAGTTAATCCGGAGCGGAGAACCGGAAAAAGAGATTTTGAAAGAGATTGAAGAAAACGAATACGATTTGGTAGCAATGGGGACCCATGGACATAAATTGTTAGGGGATATTTTGTACGGGAGTGTTTCGGATACGCTGAAGCATGCCATTCGGTTGCCTTTGTTGTTAATTAAGGCGGAATAGGTTTAACCGTTTTAACGGTTTTAACGGTTTCGGCCTCTTTTTCGAATGGGTTAATTCTCCTTGTAAATGATTAAGCCGTGCTTTTTAATCAGTTTTTCATATTCCTCTTTAAATGACATTTCCCAATGACGTTTTTCCTGGTTAGCGATATAGCGGACAAGGGCCTCTGATTTTGAATGGGAAACGGAAAATCCCGCATAACCTTTGGCCCATGCAAATTTTTCTTTCAAAAAGTCATTTTGATTAATCCAATTCGACGAACTTCCCTTCAAAAGGTGAAAAATTTCTTCGATTGATAAATGCCTCGGCAAATCGATAAGTGCGTGGACATGATCGGGACTTACGAAATTAATCCGCATGTAAATACCTTTCTTTTGGGCATAGTCATAAAAATACCTGGATAAGGCGGAACGTAAATCGGAAGTTAGAATTTTTTCATCGTGTAAAGTCCCCCAAATCAGATGGAGCCAACAGCGGGAATATGAATGAACAGCCATGGTATTATCCCCCATATTTTTGAGATTTGTTAAACTTCAGATGAGCCATAAACCGTTTAAACGGTTTCAGGCCGAATCAACCCATTTCTAAGCTGATTAAAATCAGCCCAAATATCGGCCCTTTGAAATTTACAAAATATTTCCCCAAACAAAAACTTCTTCCCGCTTACATACATTTTAACAAGCCGAACGAAATAATTTTAAACCGTTTAAACGGTTTAAAACCGGTAATCCACCCCCAGGCGAAGATTCCCCATACCAAAACCCATCTCTGCTGTAGCCGCCCAATGGCGCTTAAAATAATAACGCCCGCCTAACGAAAGACCGAATACCAGGCCTCCATACGTACTATCTCGCCCGGGAGCCCCAAATCCGGGACTGGAATAAGAATCAAAATTCAATCCTAAATTCACGCGGAAATAGGTATCGACCTTGCGATTTCTAAAAACATCTATGTGCCAGAATGCAGACCCCAGCAGCAAGTAATTCTGATACGAATAATTTCCCCAGGGGAAAACAAACTCAGTAAATGAAGAATACCCGAACGATCCACCCAATCCTAACCCGTTTGGCAATCCCTTTATGCGAATGAACATATCCGCATATCCGTATTCTCCACTGACCACAAATCCGATTTTTGACCCATAAACCGCCCCTAAAGCCATTTTTACTCCCAATAATTTTTCACCGCGATTAAAAGCATACGGGACATTATCATCGCTTGCCTTCAGCATTCCCAAAGGCACAATCATGAAACCTAATATCAAAAAAAGCATCCGTTTCATGTCGCAATCTCCCTTAATGAGCTAGAATTTTTTCGATTTCCTTCAATTCCTTCTCCATAAATTCCAGGTGATTTAAAGCCCCCACGCTGTCTTCTATTTGCTCCGCTTTACTTGCACCGATTAAGGCAGAAGTTATTGCGGGATGCCGTAACACCCAGGCCAGCGCCATTTGTGCCAAAGACTGCCCGCGCTTCCGAGCTAAAGCGTTTAAACGCTTCACCCTCTCTATCCGATCCGCGGTAATATCTTCCCTGCTCAAAAAGCCGTGGGCTTTAGCCGCCCGCGAATCTGCCGGAATATGCTGTAAATACCTATCGGTTAACAAACCCTGTGCCAGCGGTGAAAAAACAATACAACCCATACCCTCTTGTTTTAATACCTTAAGCAATCCATCCTCTATCCAACGGTCAAACATGTTGTACTTCGGTTGATGAATAAGAAGCGGCGTTCCCAGTTCACGCATTATTTTAGCCGCTTTACGCGTACGTTCGTGATCGTATGACGAAATGCCCACATACAGTGCCCGACCACTGCGCACAATGTAATCCAACGCACCCATCGTTTCTTCCAAAGGAGTTTCAGGATCCGGTCGATGATGATAAAAAATATCCACATAGTCCAAACCCAAACGTTTCAAACTTTGATCCAAACTGGCCACCAAATATTTGCGCGAGCCCCAATTACCATAAGGCCCGGGCCACATCTCCCATCCCGCCTTGGTCGAAATAATCAATTCGTCCCGGTAATTTTTCAAATCCTTTGCCAAAATGCGCCCGAAATTTTCCTCCGCCGATCCCGGCGGTGGCCCGTAATTATTGGCCAAATCGAAATGTGTAATGCCCAAATCAAAAGCCCGATGAATCATTTTACGCACATTTTCCGGCACATCCACATCACCGAAATTATGCCATAAGCCCAGTGAGATGGCCGGCAACTTCAAGCCGCTGCGGCCGGAACGCCGATACACCATAGAATCGTAACGCATTGGGGAAGGTAAATAAGTCATATCAACTCCTTTCATTAACTACCTTAAACGGTAAGCAATATGATGTAATCAAAAGGCAAATGCAATTCTAAAAATAGTGTAAATAGCATTTTGTTCTCTTTCGTATTAATTTAAAAAAAAGGAGAAAATGTCATGCGGACTACATTAATTATTTTCCTGTTTTGTGCCCTTCTAATCCCCTTAAAAAGCCAAAGCGCGCCACCCGACTCTCTGCAAATGGCGCGGTTACTACCCGATTCCGCCTGCGCTTGGCATCGCTTGTCAAAAGATCGATTTTACCCTGCCAACCGCCTTTACGAATTCATTGACGGGGCCGCTCAGGAGTACCTCTCCTATGGCGTCCGATATCTTCTGCATCGCATTTACCGAGGCGCCAATCAAACGGATATCATTCTTGACCTTTACAACATGGGAAAAGCTGAAAATAGCCTGGGTTTGTTTTTACACAAAGCACAAAACCCCGATAGCCTTCCCCGCTTCGGCCAGGGTTCACAGTACATTCAGGGCTACTTGATTTTCTGGAAAGGGCCCTATTTTATCAGCCTTTTAGCATATCCTGAAACAAAACAAAGCAAAAAATGCCTGTTGCGAATCGCCGCCTTCATCGACAAACACATCAAATCCGTTTCTCTGCATCCCCAATTGTTACGATTATTACCCGACAAAAATCGCATTGCCCATTCCCTGCGCTACTTCCATTCCTATTTTTGGCTGCAGCGTTTTTTCAGACTTCCCGTTACCAATATCTTTAAAATAAACGACCGCGTAAAAATTGCCCTGGCGCGTTACAAAGACGGTTCCACCTTGGCCATCATTCGTTATCCCGATGCCGATTTAGCCCAAAAAGCCTGGCAATCCGTAACCCAAACTTTCCCTAAATTCCGTCGTTCTGATTCCATCCGATATAAGGGATCAGGTTATTTACTCAAACAGCGGGGAAACCTTCTTCTCTTTGTACGTAATAGCCGTCATCCCCGGGCGGTAAAACACTTTTCAGGACTTCTTACGCATCTAAAAACATTTTGAGAAAATACCCGGTTGGATGAAGCGAATTACTGGTTAACTATCGGGATTTCTCCGATTTCGGCAAAATTAAAAAGCGGATTAATAAAGCAACGGTCAGCAAAACGGTAGCCGACAAATACAGCGTAAACATCATCCAAAAAACGGAACTCAGACGGAACGTACCGTAATAATTGACCAACGTTATTTGGTAGCTAAGTCCTGCCAAAAAAAGAATGGTTAAATCGGCAATCCACAACAAATAGCGCAAAACGTAGGCCATCGTCGCTTCTTTCCTTTTTTCCGAAAGCCAAAATTTTTTATGCGGTAAATTTAGAAATTGTGGAGAAATCTTATGTAAGTTACTAATCATTATTTGAAAAAGAGCTGCCATGCCCAAAAGAACGGTCACATTGCTTAAAAAATATTCCTGCTTGGAAGCCCAGGCATCCGCCCGCCCCAAAGCATCGAAATGCACGGCCAGCTTATCCGGTAGCTGCCCGTAGTAATAAAATTGTGCGGCAAGACTTACCAAAGGAATGGCCCATAATAAAACTTGAAATAAACACTTGCGACCGCATCGAAAAGGCATGCATCGCTCTCTTTCTCCAACACCGGTCATTTACTTGATCGTTAAGGAAACTGAATCACATCACCTTTAACATGAATATCGACCGGAGAATGGACATCAAATGTGAAAATGCGCTCCGGATGAATGACACGCACAAGACAAACTTCCGCAATGCGATCGATGGGAACCGTGTCATCTCCCATGCCGTTGGTGCGTTTTTGACTGCTCCAATAGCGTACTTCCGGCGTTCCGTCCGCTGCCTTGTACCATCCTAAAAATATGACCGAATGACCACCGCCTTTTTTCCAGGAAATATTCATAAAATCCCCCGGCCGGGCATTCTGCGGATGAATGCGTCTGCCGATTCCGGAATACTGCACCAAAGCATAATGATTTCCGAACCCGTCGGCATTCCAGTACCCCCAAAACTTAACCAAATCTTCACGGCGCCCCCCGTCCGGCTCTTGCATGCGCAAAGCCTCGTAATGAACGGAATCCAATTTTTGCGCTCCGTTCGGGAATATTAAATTCATCGCTTCGATAAAAGCCGTGTACGTAGAACCGCTGCAATAGCTGCTGTTGCGCGGCGGATTAATGAGAGGCTTGCCGAATAATTTCAAAGTGTAGCCAATGGGCGATTCGGGCGGATCTGCTTTTAATCCGATAAAATAACCACCTCCTTGCGGCGCATGACTCTGAGCGATATCGATGCCTTTTAAAATAAATATGTTGTAGCCGTTTAAATGTTTTCCGAAAATGCGCGCATGGTCCGTGTGGTAGGTACCTGTTTCGGCTTGTTTTTGATTTAAAAAATACCACGATCCGTCATCCTGCGTGGGATGTAAATTATTTTGGCCCGTACAGGCTAATAAAAATCCGAAAACAAACCACGCGCTCAACCCGATCGTTCCGAAACCCAAAACTCCCTTTTTAAACATGATTAACCCCGCTTTTTGTAATATTTCAATGCCTCCGGCAACCATTTCTTTAATTGACGCACCCGCGTTTCGTCCGAAGGATGTGTACTTAAAAATTCCGGCGGCTTATTGCCTTTACTCATTTTAACCATTCGTTGCCAAAAATGAACCGCCTCGTGGGGATCGTATCCGGCCATGGCCATGAATATTAAACCGAGATGATCCGCTTCACTTTCCTGGGTTCGGCTAAAAGGCAAAAGTACCCCTACCTGCGCTCCGATTCCGAACGCTGTTAAAAATAATTGCTGTGTTTCTTTCGGCTTACTCTCCAAAGCTTTGCTTAAAGCCATGCCCCCCAATTGCACCATTAAACCCTGACTCATTCGTTCGCTTCCGTGTTTGGCGATGGCATGAGAAATTTCATGTCCCAAAACCACCGCTAAGCCGGCTTCGGTTTTGGTAATGGGTAAAATCCCAGTGTAAACCACCACTTTGCCTCCGGGCATGCACCAGGCATTCACTTGCGGATCATCCACCAGATGAAATTCCCACTGGTAACCTTTTAAACGATCGCTTAATCCCCTTTCTGCAAAATAGCGCTCCACGGCTTTTTGAATCCGCCGTCCCACCCGTTCCACCATTTTGGCCTGCGGCGTACCTTCAATCACCTTATGCTCTTTCAAAAACTGGTCATATTGCTGAAAACTCATGCCCAACATTTGCGAAGCCGGAATCAAATTCAATTGCCGGCGACCGGTAATGGGCACCGTAGCACAGGATATCAGGAATAAAATAAAAAATAAAAAGAATAAAAATTGGCGTTTCATTTCCTCTCCTATGAAACCTTATGATTCGAATTAATCTTAAACCGGTTTTTCATTTTTAAAATTTCAAGATGTTATTCTCCGGCACGGCATCCGGGATATGCACATCGCCCAATTTAATCTCCGCAATCGGTTTGCGCTTTTCGATGTCAATATCCAGTGTCGTGCGATTGCCCTGCCAAATGCTCATCGGTTTCCGAATGACGCTGGTCGTACTATCGTCATACAAAACCGTTAATTTAATGGGTATCGGCAGCAGGCCGTTTTTAACAACCTGTACACGCAGATTGCGCATAGTTTCGGATACCTTTTTTAAAGCCAAATCTGGATAGCCAAATCCGTAAAACCAGGTGTTCCAAAACCAGTTTAAATTTTTGCCCAGTACATTTTGCACCGTAAAATAAAAATCGTAAGGCAAGGGATGTTTGCCCTGCCAACGTTTTACGTATTCCTGCATGATTTTTACAAATGTCTTTTTGCCCACCATTTGTTCCAACAAATAATAAGCCGCGCCCGGCCGATTGTAGGATTCGTTTCGATAGGAAAGCCTGGCATTGGCTCCGTAAACGATGGTTGGCACAATCATAGGTAAATCGTATTCGCTGCCTGCCATCTTCAAATAACGTCGCATGGTCCGTTCCACCGGATCGTATTCCGGCGCTAAACGATGTTGCAAATCAAAAGGCAACATCGTAGCCCAACCTTCATCCATCCAGGCATATTTGCGTTCGTTAATACCCATCATAAACGGGAAATAGGTATGGGCTATTTCATGGCTGGTCACATGTACCGTGCTGCTCCAGGAAGCAGGCGCCCCTTCATTGACCATCATGGGATATTCCATTCCGCCGCCTCCGTTAAACACGGTGAGAGAAGGATAGGGGAACGGCACGGCCGGCATCTCCGTGGAATAATAGTGCACCGATTTTTTGGCAATCACCGCTACACTGTCGAAATGTCCGGCGCCTTTTTTGTAAGCGGCCCCAATTAATACGGTGCGCGGTGGTGCGCTGTTTAGCTGTAAACGAGTTAAATCCCACAGGTAATGATCACTGGTGGCAAAGGCAAAATCCGGTACATGGCGGGCTTTAAAATGGAACGTATTGGAATCGGCATCGGCCGTTACCTGATGACTTTGCAAATCCGCTTCCGTTATTACGTGTATTACCTTGTCCGCACCGAATGCCCGGCGATAGCGTTTTACAATGGGGGCCTTAAAAACCTCATCCGGATTTTGTAAACGTCCCGTAGCCCAGACCACGAAATGCCTGGGTACGGTTATTTTCACATCGTAATCCGAAAAATCGTTGTAAAATTCCTGCATCCCGCTGTAAATGAAACGATCCCAGCCCTCGATATCATCGTAAACGGCCATTTGCGGATACCAATAGCCGATAAAAAAAGAGGTGGAATCATAAGTGCCCATACGTAACGGAGACTTGCGCGGAATGTGGAGTTTCCAGCGCATTTCCAGAGTAATTTTTTGTCCGGGCGCCAAAGCGGCATCATGTAACGGAATGGAAAAGGTGGTTCCGAACGAAGGCATTCGCCCCGATATTTTCGGCAATTCCTGACTTTGTCCGTTTATTTTCAAATCGAAAAGCTGCACTCCGTTGTGCAAATCCGCCACGGAAACGGGCCAATCGCGGGCATTGCCTTTTTCAAATAAATTCTGATAAAGACGCAGGTACAGTCGGCGCAATGTATCGGGGCTTTCGTTAAAATAGTCAATCTGTTCATAGCCGGTCAACACATTGTCCGAAGGGCGAAAGGAAGCACGGATAAGATAGCGGGCGTGATTTTGCCAATAACGGGCTCCCGGTTTCCCGTCAAAAGAACGGGTGCCCTGATGATAGGCTTTTAGGACATTCACGGGTACATAAAGGGAATCAGACGTTTGAGCGGCTACATGGCTCCCCCAACTTAACAAGAAGATCAAAAATAGTTTAAAAAATCGTTGCATGGTACGCCCCCGTTCCATTTGAATTCCATTTTTACCATTCGATTATAAGAGATTTTTACATTGTTGGCAAGATTAGGAAGGGAATTTTTACATTTAAAATCACTTTACACAAAAATCTTGCATTATTCCTAAAAAATTCGTTCTTTTAAAGAGTGCTTAGAACAGGTGTAAAAGACCGGGGCCTTTTATGCGCACTACCACTGCACGACGGTGCGCCCCGCGGGTTAATCCCGGCATAAAAAATGTTTACAGCGTTTAACCATTTTAAGGAGAATCCGTTATGAAAAGGTATCTTCCTTTGTTCGTATTTTTTATCCTATTGGGTTTAAGTCGCTTTAGTTTTGCCCAACAGGATCCCTTGATCGGTAAATGGAAAACCATCGATGATGAAACTCACGAGCCGAAATCCATTGTGGAAATTTACATGAAAGACGGCAAATTTTACGGTCGTGTCGATTCGTTGTTCCGCAAACCGGGTGAAGACCCCAATCCCGTTTGCGACAAATGCCCGGATGATGATCCCCGCAAAAATCAACCGATCAAAGGTATGGTAATAATCAAAGATATGGTAAAAAAAGGCAACGAGTACACGGGCGGTACCATTTTAGATCCCAAGAAAGGCAAAATTTATCGCTGCAAACTTTGGCTGGAAGACGGGAAATTGAAGGTTCGGGGTTATCTTTTGTTTCTTTATCGAACACAAACCTGGTACCGTGTAAAATAAGATCGCAAAAATCGAAAGCTCGCTTGTTCAGCGGGCTTTTTTAGTAAAAAGGATGATCATGTCTGACCAAATTAAATGGGGTATTTTAGGACCCGGCCGCATTGCCCACCAGTTTGCCCGCGACATTCGTTTGGTTAAAGAAGCACGGCTGTGGGCGGTTGCCTCCCGGCAAAAAGAGCGGGCTCGTGAGTTTGCGCAGCGTTACACTATTCCCAAAGCTTACGGCAGCTATCGGGAGCTGGTTGAAGACGAAGCGATCGATATTGTTTACATTGCCACTCCCCACGGGCGCCATTACGAAGACATCAAACTTTGCCTGAATCACAATAAAGCCGTACTCTGCGAAAAATCGTTTACTCTAAATGCCCGCCAAGCGCAAGAAGTTATTAACCTTGCCCGAACCAACGGGCTGTTTTTAATGGAAGCTATGTGGACTCGTTTCCTGCCGATCACGCAAAAATTGCGGAAATTATTAAAACAAAATGTGATTGGCCGCTTGCACATGCTCTCGGCCGATCTTGGTTTTCCTTTTCCTTTCGATCTTCAAAGTCGTTTGTTCAATCCCGTTCTGGGTGGCGGTGCTCTTTTGGATGTGGGCGTGTATCCTGTTTCTCTTAGCCAGTGGTTTTTAGGTACGCCCCGAGAGATGCGCAGCCTGGCCGTCATGGGGGAAACCGGTGTCGATGAACAAGCCGGCATGGTTTTCTCTTATGCTAATGGTGTGATGGCTCATTTGTTTACTTCCATCCGTAGCAGCACACCCTCTCAGGCCGTTTTTATGGGCGACAAAGGGCATCTGATTGTGCAAGCTCCTTTGTACCGTCCTTCCGGCATTGTTATTAAGCTTGAAAATGGGCGTGAGGAATATCTTAAAGCCCCTTTAAAAGGAAACGGGTTCAATTACGAAATTTCCGAAGCCACGCGTTGCCTGTTGCAAGGCCAATTGCAAAGCAGCATCATGCCCTGGCAAGACACAACAGATGTCATGAAAATTATGGATGGGTTACGCGCCCTATGGGGATTTTCCTATCCGCAGGAGTCGAAGGGAATATGAAAGGTTCGCTAAGGCAGGGTCAATTCCATATTGTGTTTGCCCAATAAGTTGATGATGTTATTTTTGGGTAACGGTTTACTGAACAGATAACCCTGGAATTGACGGCAGGCATTGTCTTCCAGAAATTGCAAATGTTCCTGCGTTTCCACGCCTTCGGCGATCAAATTTTTATTTAGGCTTTTGCCCATCAATAAGATGGCCTTAACCAATTCCTGATTTTTGGGGTCCACATTGACTTTGTCGATAAAACTGCGGTCGATTTTAATGGTTTGTGCCGGAATCTTCTGCAAGTAATTTAAAGACGCGTATCCCGTGCCGAAATCGTCAATGGCCAGTTTAACCCCCATGCCGGCTAATGCGGTTAAATTTCTTTGGGTTAAGGCATCATTATCCAAAAGGCTGGTTTCGGTGATTTCAATTTGCAGCGATTTGGGATTTAGTTGATTCCTGATTAAAGCATTTTGCAGATTTCGGCTAAAGTCATCGGAATGCAAACTTTTAGGCGAAGCATTTAGCGACAAATAAAAACCGTTAGTATGATAAGGCTGCATCTCACGAAAATCTTCGATGCTGCGCTGAATAATCCATTGATTAAAAGATTGGATTAATTTGCTTTCTTCGGCAATGGGAATAAAAACCGAAGGAGGCACATTTCCCAATTCCGAATTTTGCCAGCGAATCAAGGCTTCGATGCCGATGATTTTATAATTTTTTTCCTTGCCGTTTTTGGAAAGAATCGGCTGGTAAACCATCATAAATTGGTTGTCGAAATCTTGTTGCTCGATAACCTGCCGTAACTGGTTTAGAATTTGCAATCGTTTCACTGAATTATTCGTCATTTCCACCGAGTAATAGCGATAGCCGCTTTTGCCCGTGTTTTTGACGGCATACATGGCCATATCTGCATTTTTAACGATCGTATCTCGATCCAGCCCGTCTCTCGGAATAAGTGCAATACCGATGCTGGCCGTTACAGAGGAGACTGTTTCGTCTTTTACGGAATAAGGTACGGAAAGAATATCCAATAATTTTTCGGCCACTTTGGCCGCTTCCCATTCTTTTTTTAAATTACGCAAAATAATGGTAAACTCATCTCCGCCCAGACGAAAAATCATATCGGCCTTGCGCAGGCTGTTAATCATGCGTTGGGCTGCTTCCTGTAACACGAGATCTCCGTAGTCATGTCCCAGAGAATCATTAATCACTTTGAAATTGTCCAAATCGATAAACAAAACAGCGTTAAGGCTTTGGGGATTGCGCACGGATTCGTAAACGACCTGATCCAACAATTCGTAAAATGCATCCCGATTGCGCAGGCCTGTAAGTTTATCATGATAGGCCAGATATTTAAGTTCTTTTTGCGAAAGAATTACATGGGTGAGATTATTACCGAACATACTTATGGCCAACACACGATGTCCGGAAGAATCGAAGATGGGTTTAAAAATACGTTTGTAATAAAAGGTCCGATTTTTCTCGGGAAAAGTTAGTTTTTCGGTAAATTGTACAATACGTTTATTGTGTAAGGCCTGGAGAAAATATTTTTTACGCATCTTGGCGGCTTCCGCCCTGATTCCCAAGCGGTAAAAATAATATTCATCGTCTTTTCCAATAAATTCTTTTGACGGAATGCCATTGGTCAAAAAATATTGGTTCAAGAAGATGTATCGCCCCTGGAGATCAAAAGCGGCAATTTCCATCGGGATAGTGTTTAGAGTGTTAAAATACGTGCGTAATCGTTCTTTTTCTTTACGCTTAGCTCCAAAAAAAGATCGCATCGAGAATTACTTCCCTGGTCATTGGATCGTTCATTCCACTTAAGCATTGTTTTTATTTTTGTCATGCTATCGAGAATATTATGATCGTCCGATTTTTAAAAACTTGAATTAAAATTAGTTGAAGATCTTTCACAATCTCTTTTTTTTTCTAAAGCCCATGTGCGAATGGAAACGAATGATCCCGTTTTAAAGGATCAATGAGAATCTGTCCGGTATTTGATGGAGTAGTGGCCAAATAGGTGAATGGTCTAAGGGGGCGGTTATTCGTTAATCGTTATGCGTTATTCGTTAACAGGCGTTTGTTTGGTGCACGGAGGGAGTTGAATGGAAATTAGTTGAATCGTTGAATGGTTAAATAGGTACTGCTTTATGGTCAATCGTTTGTTAAAAGCCACGAATGTACTAATGAAAACGAATTATTTTTTAGTAGAAATCCGTGCTTTTCTGCGAAAATCTGCGAAATCAGCGTGAGAAAAAACAGTGGCGGGATAGGTGAATGGTTGAATCGTTGAATGGTTTAATGGGCTCTGCGCTGAGGTTAGTTGCCCGGGAA
>CAZHIZ010000010.1:0-4085 GCA_964532875.1 uncultured Caldithrix sp.
CTCGTCTCGGGCACCTTCCCCTCATAGGGGAAGGTAAGTAAGGCGTAAGCGTTTGCCCATTTTGCTGATATTTGCGATGGTTGAGCATACGAACTTCCTATTCAACGATTCAACCATTTTCTATTCAACCAGTTCCCAGTTCCCGGTTCCCAATTATTCTGATTTCTTTCATGTAAATCCCGACAAGTTGCGTCATTAAAATTGATTTTTTATATTGCATTTTCTTTTAAATCACGAAAGCGAACATTCAATCTAAGGAAGGCCTATGAGTTACAATATTGTCGTTCTTGTTAAACAGGTGCCGGATACGGCCAATATTTCCGGTGAAGTAATGAAGCCCGACGGCACTGTAAACCGAGCCAAACTTTCGGCCATCTTTAATCCTGAAGACAAAGTGGCCCTGGAATTGGCGTTACAAGTTAAAGAGAAATTCGGCGGTAAAGTAACCGCCATTACCATGGGGCCGCCCAAAGCTTCGGAAGTTTTGCGCGAATGTCTGTTCATGGGAGCCGATGAAACGATTTTGATCAGTGACCGTAAATTTGCCGGGGCCGATACGCTGGCCACTTCTTATGTATTGAGCGCAGCATTGAAAAAGATGGGGCCGTTTGATTTGATTTTTGCCGGACGTCAGGCCATTGATGGCGACACGGCTCAAGTAGGCCCGCAGACCGCTGAAAAACTACACATTCCTCAAATCACCTACACGGAAAAAGTACTGGATTTAAAGAAAGACACGATTCGGGTTGAACGGCGCATTGACAACGGGCACGAGATTGTGGAGGGGAAACTGCCCGTATTGCTTACCGTAATAAAAGATGCCGCCACCCCGCGTCCCTTTAAGGCCAAACGCGTCATGGCTTTTAAAAATGCCATGACCTTAATGGAGCTGGAAAAATTGGCTGAAGGGAACTCCCTTTTGGTAGCCGAAACCTTAAAAGAAGAATACGAAAACAAGGGATTGTACATTCCGACTTTAACCATGAATGATCTTGATGTTGAACCGGAACGTTGCGGCTTACACGGCTCGCCGACCAAAGTGCACAAAGTGGAGTCGGTGATTTTGGCCAGCAACGAACACATTAAAATAGAGCCCACCAAAGAGGGGCTGGCATTGTTGATTGACAAATTACTCGAAGATCATACTTTGGGTTAAGCCTGAAAAATCGCATTGAAACTTCAAATCTGGAGAGGAAATACATGGCACAGAATAAGCCACAAGTCTGGGTGTTTGTGGAACAACGTTCGGGCAAACCGGCAGACGTAAGTTTTGAATTGCTTTCCAAAGGACGCAAATTAGCCGATCGGTTAAACGGCTCCTTAAAAGCCATCGTAATCGGACATCAAATGAAAAAGGTTGCCGAACGCACTTTTGCCTTCGGAGCCAATGAAGCATTTCTGATCGACCATCCGTCATTGAAAGAGTACAACACACTACCCTACAGCCGCATAGTCAGCCAGCTTATCGACGAACATCAACCGCGCATCGTGCTCTTCGGCGCCACATTCATCGGGCGCGATTTGGCCCCGCGCATCGCCTCGCATACGTTAAGCGGTTTAACGGCCGACTGTACCGACTTGCAAATTTCGGATGTAACTTACCTGCGTAAAGAATACAAAGAGCTGCTTTTGCAAATTCGTCCGGCTTTTGGCGGCAATATTATTGCCACCATTATTACACCGGATACCAAAGTACAAATGGCTACAGTGCGCGAAGGTGTAATGGAAATGCACGAGCTTAAAACGCCGGTTAAGGGCAAAATTACCGAGATTCCTTTTACGCCCGATCCCACCGATGAGCTGGTCAGGATTATTGAGCACCACTACGAAGAAGGTAAAGTCAATTTAAAGGCGGCTCCGGTTATTGTGGCCGGCGGCTACGGCATGGGTTCCAAAGAAAACTTCAAACTGCTTTACGAACTGGCCGATCTTTTGGGTGGTGAAGTAGCGGGTAGCCGCGCAGCAGTGGATGCCGGATTTATCGAGCACGATCGGCAAGTTGGACAAACCGGTGTTACGGTGCGGCCGCGCCTGTACATTGCCGTGGGCATTTCCGGCGCCATTCAACATCGCGCCGGCATGCAGGATTCCCAAAAAATCATTGCCATCAATACCGATCCCGAAGCACCGATATTCGATATTTGTCATTACGGTATTGTAGGCGATGCAATGGAAGTGATTCCCAAATTCATCGAAGTGTACAAACAAAAACTGAAATAATCACAAAGGTTCGAGGAAGCCATGGCTAATTTTTTTACGGACAATAAAGACCTGCTTTTCCAATTTGAAAATTTGGATTTGCGGGAAGTAACCGAAATTGCGGAAGATAATTACCAGGAAGCAAAAACGTACAATTACGCTCCCACCGACTATCAGGATGCAGTTGACAATTATTACAAGGTATTGGAAATTGTGGGAGATATTGCAGCCAATATTGTCGCTCCGAATGCACCGGAGGTGGACAAAGAAGGCGCCCATTTCGATAGCGGAAAGGTGACCTACGCCAAAGGCACACAAGAAGCTTTGGATGCTTTAACCAAAGCCGAATTAATGGGTTTTACCTTACCGAGACGTTACGGAGGATTGAATTTACCCAAAACCATTTACATGATGGCCATCGAGATGATTTCACGCGCCGACGCCAGTTTGATGAACATCTTCGGCTTGCAAGATATTGCCGAGACCATTTACAAATTCGGTAACGAAGAACAACGTCAGGAATTTTTACCGCAGTTTGCTGAAGGTAAGGCCACCGGGGCCATGGCCTTAACCGAGCCGGATGCCGGTTCGGATTTGCAGGCCGTTAAATTGCAAGCCTATCAGGATGAGCAGGGACAGTGGCGCCTGCGGGGGGTAAAACGTTTTATTACCAACGGCAACGCAGAAATCTTGTTGGTATTGGCCCGTTCCGAACCGGGCACCCGCGATGGCCGCGGATTGAGCATGTTTGTTTGCTACGGCAAGGACGGGGTCGTAGTGCGACGCATTGAAAACAAATTGGGCATTCACGGTTCTCCGACCACAGAGCTGCAGTTTAATGACGTACCGGCCCAATTGGTGGGCAAACGGCGCTTCGGTTTAATCAAATACGTTCTTGATTTAATGAACGGGGCACGCCTGGCTGTTTCGGCGCAGGCCCTGGGAATTTCGCAAGCGGCTTATGAAGAAGCCCTAAAATATGCGCGGGAACGCGAACAATTCGGCAAAACCATTTATGAAATTCCGGCTGTAAGCAATATGCTCATCGATATGCGTGTTCGTCTGGAAAGCGATCGCACGTTACTGTATGCCACCTCGCAATGGGTGGATTTGCGCGATCGGTTGGAAGAAAAGATTGCCAAACTTAAGGCCGAAGGCAAAGACACGGCCGAAACACGTGTCCGGTTTAAAGAAGCGGCCAAAATTTCGGATTTGTTAACGCCGATGACCAAATACTTCCTAACCGAAAATGCCAATAAGATTACTTACGATGCCTTGCAGATTCACGGCGGTACCGGTTACATGCGCGAATTTAATGTGGAACGTTTGGCCCGTGACGCCCGCATTACCAATATTTACGAAGGTACTTCGCAATTGCAAATTGTGGCTGCCATTGGCGGAGTAATTAATGACATCTTACGCCGCTTTTTTGACGAACGGAAACAGAAACAGTACAAAGGCGTTTTGGAACAATTGGCCGATCATTTAAAAGAAATGCGAGAACTCTTTTTGGAATCGTTACGTTATGTGGAAGAAAAAGATGATAAATACTTTCAAGATGTGGCTGCCCGCGAGTTAGTGGAAATGTACGGCCATACTTACGTGGGCTATTTGTTATTGGATGAGGCAGAAAAGAACACGAGGAAGGTATTTATCGCAAAACGCTATATTCTGGAAGCTCTGGCCACGTGTAGAAAGCACGCGGCAGCCATTCGCAACGATGAATTTTCCGATTTGTATCATGCCGATGAAATTTTGCTGCAATAAAAATCAAAAGGAAGGGGCTCTTTCGGGTCCCTTTCTATTTTACTTTTTAAATATTCACAAAAATTCCTCTGCTGGCTCCCTTAAAAGCAATCCCGCATTGTACCACACCTGATTTAATG
>CAZHIZ010000010.1:4185-25393 GCA_964532875.1 uncultured Caldithrix sp.
ATTTTTCATATCCTGTAATTGGGTTTGGATCTTAAAATAGGAGATAATTATGTCCGTTCTAAAAGTTGAAAACATTCAAAAACGTTTTGATGAAGTGCAAGCGGTTCGTGATGTCAGTTTTTCAATTGACACTGGAGAGATTTATGGCTTATTAGGCCCGAACGGGGCGGGGAAAACCACGACGATTCGTATGATTATGAACATTATTGCCCCTGATAGCGGTTCTATTTCCATTTTCGGGCAAAGAATGGACGATGCTTTAAAATCAAAAATCGGTTATTTACCGGAGGAGCGCGGCGTTTATCCCAAGATGAAGCTCCTTGATTTTTTAATCTTTCTCGGCGAGCTGCACGATATGCCGGCCTCCAAGGCTAAGACCGAGGCAAAAGAATGGCTGAAACGTTTTGATTTGTACACAATGTACGATAGCAAAGTACAAGAATTATCCAAGGGAAATCAACAGAAGGTACAACTCATCGGCTCATTCCTGCACGACCCGCAACTTCTTATCCTGGACGAACCGTTTTCCGGTCTGGATCCTGTAAATGTCGATCTGGTTAAAGAAGTCATTCTGGAATTTAAGAGTAAGGGCAAGGCTATTATTCTTTCCACACACATGATGGATGCGGCCGAAAAAATCTGTGATCATGTCATTATGATCAACAAAGGGCAAAAGGTTCTTGACGGCCCGCTGGATGAAATCCAACAAGAGTACGGGCATAATTCCGTGCAATTGGAATACGGTGGAAACGGTGAGGTGATTAAACAACTACCTTTTGTGGAGGAATTTAATGATTTCGGTAATTTCATGGAACTCCGTTTAAAAGACGGATTTAAGGTAAATGATTTGCTAAGAGCCATATTGGATCGCATTGAAATTTTTAAAGTTGAAACGCGACGCTCTACGCTTCATGAGATTTTTATCAATTTGGTTAAGGAGGGTAAAAACGATGCATAAAATCTTGGCCATCATTAAACGGGAATACAAAGAAGCGGTTTACAAAAAAAGTTTTATCATTTTAACCTTGCTCATGCCTGTGTTGATGATCGGTTTTACCATAGTACCCGGTCTATTGATGACACTTAAAACCCAAAAACAATTGACTATTCACATAATTGACCAGAGCGGAAAGATATTTAGTGATTTACAAAAGAGTCTGGCCACCGATACGTTGAAAACAGGGAAACCGCGCTATGTTCTAACGTTTGTTCCAACTAATGCGCATAATCTTTCAACTGTATTGAAAAAGGAGAAGAAATTAATTGCATCTAAAAAATTAGATGCTCTTCTATTTATTCCTGCCGATCTCGACTCTTCGCTGCAAGTGCGTTTTTACGC
Organism: uncultured Caldithrix sp.; assembly: GCA_964532875.1. Lineage (GTDB taxonomy): Bacteria > Calditrichota > Calditrichia > Calditrichales > Calditrichaceae > Caldithrix. Next base: position 5,525 of record CAZHIZ010000010.1, read on the forward strand.
TCGAAATGTGGCTGATATTGACATGACATCCCGTCTTAAGAATGAGATTTCTACTATCCTCTCGCGGCAACGTTTATTGGCAGCCGGAATTCAACCGGAACTGATTAGGAAACTTACTCGAAAAGTACATTTTGCTACTTTTAAAATTACCAAGGAGGGGAAAGAGAGTAAAACGGGTTTTGTCCAGGAATACTTTAGCACTTTTATTCTGGTTTTCTTCTTGTATTTCACTATCATTCTTTACGGTGCCGGCATTATGCGCAGCATTATCCAGGAAAAAACTTCGCGCATTGTGGAAACGATTCTTTCCGGCGCCAATTCATTCCAATTTATGGCAGGTAAAATTTTAGGGATGGGTGCCGTTAGTTTCACGCAATATCTTATTTGGATTGTTTTCGGGATTTCTCTGTTTTTTATCGGTTCAAGTTACCTGCCGCCGGGTTCTTCTCAGTTTTTTCAAATAAATCCGGTAATTTTTGTTTATTTTATTTTATTTTTTATTCTCGGTTATCTCTTGTATTCGGCTTTGTATGCTGCGGTAGGTGCTATTTCCAATAGCGAACAGGAAGCACAAAATGCCGCTTACCCCGTTACCCTTTCACTTATTGTGCCGATTATTATGTTTTCCTATGTGGTTAAGAATCCAAATGCTCCATTGAGTGTTGTTCTTTCACAAATTCCATTATTCTCTCCGGTGATTATGTTTGCCCGCATCAATTTGAGCACACCGTCGCTGTGGCAAATTTTACTCTCGATTGGATTATTGATCATAACAATTGTTTTGGTGATATGGATTGTAGCCAAGATCTTTAGGGTGGGAATTTTGATGTATGGGAAACGGCCGACGTTACCTGAATTGATCAGATGGATAAAGTACTAAAAGCAGAAGTGCACCAGTGGGGCGAGTCTACAGACTCGCTGTACAACGACTCTCAGAGTCGTGTAACAAAGAGCAGCTTAAGGCTGCTCTTTGTTATATTTCATATTGTCCGTTCCAATAACTCCATTTATAATCTTGCCAATTTAAAACATATTTTGCTCTCACAGCATCATGCAAAGTGTATCGTATAGCTCGTTTTAGTTCCGTTTTATTGCGTAATAAATGGTCGTAACTTTCATGTTGCCAAAATCGGCCGCTCCGTTTTAAAATTTCATTAGCCCTTCGGGCTGTGTATTTTTTAAAACTCTCCATGATATCCGCTAAAATATATGTTACTTCTCTTGTTTCCCTCCTTTTTTTCATTTCTTCTTTTTCTCTGACAATAGGCTTTAAAACAATATGAACGTGATTCGGCATAATTGTAAATGAAATTAGATGATAGCGATCTCCATTACCCCAATGCAAAGATTCGCTAACCACTTCTGCGATAGAATCATTAATCAGCCAATGCGGTCCCGTGCAATTTTGGTGTAATAAACTGTCATATTTTTTAAAAAATTGCCGTTGCAGTTCGGCCTCTAATTTTTTAATGGAGATATTTGATTCTTTTTGTATTACCTTCTTTTGATTTAAAAAAGATGTATGCAAATCATTTAATTCTTGCCTGGGTATACTTTTGTTTAACCGTACGGTTACAAACAGAGGAAATCCCGGAATAAAAAGATGTGGCAAACTTCTTCGGTAAAAGCCCATATCCATTCTCCCATATTTAGGATCAAATCGGGAAATGTTGGTTTATCGACTCTACAGAGTCGAAGTACAACGACTCTATAGAGTCGTTCCACCGAACACCATTTTACTCCCCTTCCATTATCACCATCAATTTCAAATTTTTACTTTCCTTCAGCTCCGGCATTTCTACTCGCACGATATACAACCCACTGGCTATTCTCTTGCCTTTACTATTCATCAAGTTCCAACGGCAAAACGGCGATTCTTCATTTTTCTCAATACGATACACCAAATCTCCATTCAATGTAAAAATGCGCAAAATGGCATGTTTCGGTAAGTGTGTAAAAGTCACATAATCAACAGGTACGTTCGGCCCTAACGCCGTGCCTGCATAATAGGGATTTGGGAATACATTAATGTTTCGGATATCTTGCTTAGCCAATTTTAAATTATTTTCTATGTGTCCCGGTGCAGTAAAGGAAAATTTTAAATCCTTGCGGGGACCTTTCACTAATATAAAACGAATTACCGTCCCTTTTTCCGGCAAAGTTCTTTTCCCCCCGACATCACAAATGATTAAATTGTCCAATACCGGCAAAGAATGTTTCCACCATTTTCTACCGAACGTTCCTGAACTCACATCCTGCACAAACGCTTGATAGCTTCCCAAAGAGTCAGTCGGTTTTCGGACAAAAATCCAGTCTGTGGCAGGATAACCAAAATACGGATCGGTATAACCGAAATCAAAGATACCCGGCGTAGCGCCACCGGAATAGCCTCCGGTTATACAACGAACATCATCCGTCGTATCCTGGTAAGTTCCGTATCCCACATCCCAAAATTCAAATGGCACAACAGACCAAAAATTACCGGCATCAGCCCACCAATAATAAACACCTCCCTTTTCCGTGAATCGCATTTCAAAATCATGGAAATTGGCATTTTGCACGTCACGTGCAATATATTGAAAAGCAAAATAAGAATTTTCAGCCGGACTCGTACTTAATAAAAATCGATTTTCATCGCTTGGTGCACTAAAACTTTGCCAAACATTATTTCCCGCATACGGTCTGCCCAAATCATCCCACTCACTTTTCGGAAGCGGTCCTTTTCCGTTTGCAACTTCCACAATGGCTTTCAATGGCATGTCCATTGATGGTAGTTGCACGTAAATGCCCAGGCCGTCGATACTTATTTCGTTTCGTCTCTCAAATACGTTCCGAACGGCAGTAATCGGTTGTCCCCGAAGAAGTACCTGATTGCTTGTTTTATCTGTTAAATTCCATACCCACTGGCCGTAAGTACTTGCGCTCGAGTCGTTATTCTTATCAAATGATATTTCATAATCATGGCCGGTTGTTTTGGAAGGATCCACAACAGTCACCTTGCAAATAACATCACTTTTCATATTTATATTGACAGACAATGTATCACCCAAATCGGCTTCAAAACGTTCCCCCGGTTTGGGGCCCCGTACGGTTACTTTTACAATGGTAGGTTCAGATTCATATCCCAATAATCCGTTTCCTTTGCTATCATAATTATAAGCGGTTACAGCAAAATAATAAGTTGCCCCCTTAAAAAAGGGCTGATGGTGCAGAGCATCTTTCTTAATAATAAGATGGCGTTGAATCCCGCTGTCCCGGCCAGTGAAAAGCGGAACAAGCATAAACCGGTTTAATTCGGAAATATACCGCCATCCCAAAACGGTATAAATGCCATCCTGTACATCAAAAGTAGCAACTTTCTTTACACCCGGATCGGTAACGGCGCTTTGAGCCGAGGGTAATTGATACACATTATAACCCTCAAATTTAAAATCACCGAACTTTTTTTCTTCCGTTTCGTGAATACGATTGGTATCCCAGCCCCAATTCAAAACAACGGAAGTCTGATTGGAATCATCCACAAATGATGTGCCAGTCACCTTTGGAGGTGCCGGAGCATATTCAAATGATTCAAATGCGGACAGCCTGTATGCATTCAATAAACGATTGATTGCCTGCAACTGGACAATAGCATTCCGGTTATCCGTCCCCATTCCTCCCGAAATAGCCAATAAAATATCTTGCTGCGCGCCTGGAGCCAGAGAAAAAGGGCCCACATTCCCACTCATACTTCGAGAACCCGGCCCCAGATTATTGCCGGCTCCGTCCACATCGCCGGCAATGCCACCCGGATCATTTACCGCATCGCCCGATAGGGGGAAACGCGTCGGTTGACCTTTGAACGGGCCGCTTCCTACAATCCATGGACGCGGATGCTGTAAATCGATAGTTGGCACAAATCCCCGCATAATATTATACCAGCCAAACGTAAAATCCGTTTGACCCATCGGGGGAGGCCCAAACGATTCTCCGGATCGAAATGAGAAAAAAGAACTTAAAATTTGCTTTTGGCCAATCAATGTACGATCTGCCTCCCATGCTGCACTTTGAAGAGTATCGGTTGGGCCGGATAATAAACTATATCCGAGAGCCGGAGGCATTAAACCGTATTTGGCGTATTCTTTATCAAAGCTTTTCCCATTATAAGCAAACCACATATTGTGTTTTGGATCGCAACCCGCCAAATCATCCCCATAATATCCGATATCCTGGTCTCCGGCTATGGCCACAAACATAGAATCCAATAAGTACGGCGATTTGTTTATCAAACGATACCGAATAAAAATTGTTTGACTCAAAGGAGTGAATTCTCCTTTAAAAGTCCACAAAGTTACTTGCAATTCCATACCGATTGATGGTACCCCACTCAATTGTTCTACTGTTGCTTCATCCAAATCATTAGCCACGAACCATATTACCTGATCGGCCTGAGCAATGCCGGGATAATCTCCTCGTTCCGCATCCGGGTAACCTTGCGCATCAAATACAGGATCGTATATCCCGTTCCCGTTTACGTCATTGTATGGTGCTCCCAAATCAACCGGCCAATTTTTCCAATTTTCCGCCAACGCTTCTTTTAATTGTGCTGTCATTTCTGGCTTCACTGACAAGCTATCCACGCCGAAATAAATTGCTGCTTCTTCGAGCAATTGCTTATCCGATAAGGTCCGCCAATCTTTACGCACAAAATATACTTTCACTTTGGGATTATTTACATCAACCGCTTGCCCATTGCTTTGTATCCAGCCAGGTTGTAAACCAGACCGATAATAAACGCCACCGACCCGTAATGGATTATCCGCAATTTTTTGTCCGGTTTGCGCATCTTTAAGCCAGGCGCCCCAAAGAATTCCCTGCATATCGAGAACCATTGCCGTATTTTTTGGGAAAATGCCCCCTGATTTCCCTTGCAAAGTGTTATATGCCAGCATGCCATTGTAATTCGCCCAAAACTCCCAATTGCCTGCCGTGAGAACAGCCGTTGTTTTAAGAGGTTGCACCACGCCGTCTCTTTCTTTCTTTAAAAAAGGAAATTCTTTTTGAGCCATAACTGAGGCGATGGACAAGAAAAGTATCACACAGATTTTGGTTAGCTTTTTCATTGCGCACCTTCTCTTGACGATAAAATTTGTGGTTAAATCTTTTATTGGTTATTAGCCAAAATAAAGTTAAATATTAAGAGTAAAGAGAAAACTGCTCTCGCAATACCGATTTATTCGGTAGAAGCGATCCCTTCTAAATGAAACGGATTGCTCCATCGTACCGCATTGGTGAAAACGCTTCGAAAAAAATCAGCTCAGAGTTCCCAATTCCCAGTTCCAAGTTCCTAATTTCCCTCTTTACTCTCCTACTACCGCCATTAATTTTAAAACCTTCACTTTCTTCAATTCAGGCATTTCGATGCGAATAATGTACAAACCACTGGCAACGGATATACCTTTTTCATTCGACAAATTCCAGCGACAAAATGGCGATTGATCATGTTTTTCTATTTTACGCACAAGATCGCCGCTTAGTGTAAAAATACGGATAATGGCATGTTCCGGCAAATGGGTAAACGTCACGTATTCTACCTGCCCTTCGGGGCCCTTGGCCATTCCGGCATAATAGGGATTAGGAAATACATTGATCTTTTCCACATCTTTTTTAGCCAATTCGAAATCATCCTTAATACGACCGGGCGCGCTAAACCAAAATTTTAAATATTCCTGCGGCCCCTTGAAAGTGATAAAGCGAATGACCGTTCCGGTTTCTGGCAATGTGTTCGCACTACTATAATCGCAAATAATTAGATTGTCTAAAATTGGCACGGAATTGCTCCACCAATCTTTTGTAAACGTTCCTGAAGTCACATCCTGCCCATAGGCGGCATAACTTCCTCGTTTATTCAGCGGTTTTCGTACGGAAATCCAGTCCGTCGCAGGATACTGAAGATAAGGATCGGTGTATCCATAATCGAATACACCCGGTGTTACCCCGCCGGAGTAGCCACCCGTTAAGCAACGCACATCATCGGTCGTATCCTGATAGGTAGCGTAGCCTATGTCCCAGAACTCAAACGGCACCTGCGCCCAAACATTCCCTTCATCGTACCACCAGGTAAATATCCCGCCGCGCTCCGTAAAACGCATTTCAAAGTCATGTGAATGGGCATTAGCAATGTTTTGTTCAATCTGACTTAACGCACCATCATCACCGGCTGCACTCAAATAAAAGCGATTCAGGTCATTCGGCGCACTAAGCCTGTGCCAGACATTTATCCCATAATAGGGCGTACCAATAATATCCCATTGGCCGGGTGAAAATGGACCAAATCTATTAGCTACTTCCAAAATAAATTTAATGCCGGGCTTAGGCGCCTGCACATACAATGCTAACCCATCGGCCAATACTTCGTTTGTTTTTTCAAATGGTGTATTTGAATAGCGCCTTCCCTGTACCTTATGTATTTTTTGTCCGCTAATAATCAATTTATTGATGGTTTTATCCTTTAAATTCCAAAGCCACTGTCCATATGTGGCCGAAGTCGTATCCGTATCTTCGGTAAAAAATATTTCATAGTCATGACCTGTTGTCTCAGTGGGATCGACCACTTCTGCTTTGCAAATTACATCGGTTTTCATGTTCGTTTCTACATGTAATGTATCGCCCAAATCCGCTTGATAGCGTTCTCCGGGTTGGAGTGGTTCGACGGTTACACGGACAACCGTTGGCAGCGATTCATACCCCGGCATCTCGGGATATCTCGAATTATAGTTATATGCGGTTACGGCAAAATAATACGTAAAGCCCTTGTATAATTTTTTATTATGAATGTAATCTTTATCAATAATGATATGACGGCGAATACCGGAATCAAGCCCCTTGGCAAACGGGACAAAAATGCTACTTCCGTATTCCGGAATATACTCCCAGCGCGATATAGTGAATATATTGTCTTTTACATCAAATGTTGCGATTTTTACAACACCCGGATCACTGAGACTGGCATAAGGCGTTGGCAACTGGTAAATCATGTAACCTTCAAATTTGTATGGCCAAACGTTTTCTTCTTCCGTTTGCTTCAAGCGATTCAGATTCCATCCCCAATCCAACACCACATAGGCACTATTTCCTCCCTGCACATAAGAAGCCGCGTGTACATCCGGTGGTTTTGGTTCAAACCGCAATGTCCCGAAATTCTTCTTCACTAATCCGCTCAACAAGTCCGAAATATCTCTTAAATCCGTAATAGCTTTTCTGTTATCCGGCCCCATACCGCCCGAAATAGCTAAAAGTATCTCTTGACTTTCTCCAGGTTTTAAGGTAAAAGGCCCCGTATTGCCACTCATACGACGATCGCTCGGCCCCATATTATTACCGGCACCATCCACATCACCATACTGGCCATTGGGATCGCTTACCGGATCGCCGGAAAGGGGAAAGCGGGTGGGCTTCCCTGCATAAGGACCGCTTGCATAAAACTGTGGGGACGGATGCTTCAAAGTACCGGTCGCTTGATAACCCCGCAAATAGTTATACCAGGCAATAGAACAATAACTCCCCCCATAACATTCATTAGTTAAATTCGTGAAAGAAGACAATCCTAAATTCCTAAATCCTTTTTTAGTCTTAAAATCGCTCCATGCCTCAGCATCCGGATCATCACTTCTTACCACGGGGCCTGCCAAAAAGGTGTATCCAAGCGCAGGCGGGACTAATGCAAATCTTTCGAATTCCTTATCTATCCGCTGTGCATTGTAAGCAAACCACAAATTACGCGTCGTATCGCAACCGACGAAATCATCGGCGTAATACCCAATATCCGGATCGCTGAAAATACCCACATACATGGAATCGATAAGATACGGGGATTTATTGATCAAACGATAACGCACAAATACGGTTTTACTTAAAAAATTAAAATGGCCTTTATAGGCCCAAAGCGTCATCTGCAATTCCAAACCGATGCGCGGACTACCCCAATATTCTTGATCAATCGCATCGTTTGCCACTAGCCAAACGACTTGATCGGCATTGGCCACACCCGGATAATCCCCTTTGGTTGCATCGGGATAGCCATTGGCGTCTAAAACCGGATCGTATACGCCATTTCCGTTCACATCGTTATAAGGAGCACCCAAGTCCACCGGCCAATTTTTCCAGTTTTCAGCCAGAGCGTCATTCAAATCTAGCATCATTTGTGAGGTAACAGCGGTTGTATCCGTATCAAAATAGTAAGCGGCTTCTTGCTGAAGTTCCTTTCCAGATAAGCTGCGCCAATCTTTACGAATAAAATAAATTTTTACTCGCACATCGTTAATATCCACCGGTAAACCATTATTCTGAATCCAACCTGGCTGTATGCTATGATCGTAATAAATACCTCCTACCCTGGGAATACTGTCTATTTTTTCACCGGTTTCCGCCTGTTTAAGAAATCCTGCCCAGATAATGCCTTGTGCGTAAATCAGATTGGCGGTATTTTTAGGAAATATTCCTTTGGCAGCATATTGGTCGCCATAAGAAATTTTACCGTCTTTATTTATAAACAACTCCCAATCGCCAACGGATAAAACCGCATACGATTGTAACGGTTTATTTGGAAGTGCCTTGGCTTTTGGAAATAGCGCTACGCGTTTCTGGCCAAAAGCCATTTCGGGTAAAACGAAACTTATCAGAACAAGAATAACGATGCAAAGTCTCATCACACCTCCCTGATTTACAGATAATTTATTTTTTTAGTTTAGATATTATGGAAGCATATCCCTTATTTGAGTGGTTTCACTTTATAAAAACAGCTTTTTATTGCTACAAATCGCGCTTCTTTTTTAAGTAATGGACAAAGCGTTTCCCCTTGTGAATGGTGGAATAGATAAACAGTTAAATAGGAACATTCAACGTTAAGGGCTAACGATTGACCCGTATTTTGCCCCTCCTTTGACAAAATTGCCGCTCCGATCCGTCGAAAGCGGGATCCGGCTACCGCCGGACCGGTTCACAATTCCTAGTTCCAAGTTCCCAGTTCCTAGTTCCCAATTCCAATCCCCCTCAAAACATCTCCGGCACTTCCTCCAGTCCCAACACCATCAACTTCAAAATCTTGGTTTTCTTTAATTCCGGCATTTCGATATGCACAATGTACAAACCGCTGGCTACCGGGAAACCGCGTCTATTGCGTAAATCCCAACGGAAAAACGGGCTGTCATCATTCTTTTCCAATTTGCGAACCATCATCCCGTTTAAAGTAAAAATGCGCACGATGGCATGGCGCGGCAAATGGTTAAAAGTGACAAAATGTGTAAAACGATTCGGCTCCTGTTCCGAACTACCGTAATAAGGATTGGGGAAAACATTGATCTTTTCCACATCTTTTCTGGCCAATGCTTTGTCGTTCTCTATCCTGCCCGGCGCCTTAAAATAAAATTTCGTATTACTTTGCGGGCCTTTGACCGTGATAAAGCGAATAACCGTACCTGTTTCCGGCAACGTGCGCGCCCCGCCAAAATCACAAATAATGAGATGGGCCAATACCTCTTCGCTATTATCAAACCATTGCGAGTTATCTAACCCGTTTTGCAGGGCATTAACATAATTGGCGTAACTGCCTTTGCTATTTTTCGGACGGCGGGCATATATCCAATCCGTAGCGGGATATCCCAGTGCCGGGTCTTTTGTATGAAAGCCAAACTGCCCTATGATACTATCCGGAGAAAAGGCCACTGTAATTAATCGTTCATCATCACTATAATCATCGTATGTACCGAATCCCACATCCCACATCTCAAAAGGGACGTGGGCGTATGTTCTCCAATCGTTATAAACCCAATCCAAAAGACCTCCTTGCGCTGTAAAACGCATCTCAAAATCGTGGCCACGGGCATTTTCGATGCTGCGTTCGATACGTTCCAGATTTCCGCTACCGCCGCCTGCACTCAGATAAAAGCGATTGACATCACTGGGAGCACTTAAACTATGCCACACGTTATTGCCGTGGAATGGCCTCCCTGCGTCGTCCCAATCGTTTTCTTCTAACGGACCGTTTCCATTGGCCACTTCCACAATGGCCTGAATTTTATTATTTGGGGGCTGATAAATAAAAATTTTCAAGCCATCCACAATGGGTACCCCCACAGCGTCATAATGCATGGGATCATTAATGTAATGGATCTTTTCCTTTTCCAGCACAAGGCGGTTTTTCGTAACATCCTTTAAATTCCAAACCATTTGACCGTAGGTAGCGGAAAGCGTGTCCCTATCCGTCTCAAAAAATATTTCGTACTTATGCCCGGTCACCGCAGCCGGATCAATTACAAATACACGGCATTCCAAATTATTCTCGTTCTCTGCCTGCACCTTTATTTCTTGCTCCGGTTCGGCTTCGTATCGATCTCCCGGCTTTGGCCCTTGAACCGTCACCGTTACCACGCTGGGTTCCGATTCGATACTTGGGTTTTTTCTTGAATGTGGATTATAATTGTAAGCCGTAACGGCAAAATAATAGGTAGAACCTCGGTATAATGGACGATTCTTAAGGGAATCCCAATTCACTAAATAGTAGTGGCGAACTCCCGAATCGGTTCCGTACTGAATCGGGGCCGTTATCAATTGATTTCCGTACTTCGGCGAAATAAATGTTCCGTAAATAGATTGAACCCCATCAATGCGATCCAATGTGGCAATGCGCTTTACGCCCTCATCGGATATTTTGGCATTTTGTGTGGGTAATTGATAAACATTATATCCTTCGAAGACATAATCCCCGTTTTTAACCTCTTCGGTTTCTTTTACCCTTTGCTCATTAAATCCCCAATTTAACACGATTTTATCTTCCAGAGGTGTTGCTCGTACCATTGGCTTAGCCGGTGGATTTGGAACCGATTTAAATAAATTTTTGTAAATCCGTTTTACAATCACGTCGGTATTCCACGCTTCCTGTAATGAATTCAAATAATCCTTACCCAAGCCGCCGATTATGGCCACAATTATATCCTGTTTTGAACCGGGCTCCATGACAAATGGCCCCGTGCTCATAAGAAAACTTCGATCACCCGGGGCATAATTGCCGCCTTCCCCGTCAATATCTCCATACCGAGCATTGGGATCCGTAACTGGATTACCGGATAATGGGAAACGGGTTGTTTGTCCTTTACGCGGGCCGCTTAAAAATATTTGTGGTGTGGGATGCATTAAATCCGGTGTGGCCTGAAATCCGCGCATAATATTGTATAAAATTAACGTTAAATATATATCTCCCATAGGGGGCTCTTCGATATAAGGCCGGTACGCCTGAAAAGAAGTCATTTTAAGATTTTTATGGCCGAACAAATATTGAAAGTCAACGATCGCCGTATCCTGATGATTAGAACTACTAACCGTCGGACCTTGCAATAAATCATATACACCCGCCGCGGGTTTTATATGATATTTAGAAAACTCTTCATCATAATTGGTGCCGTTATAAGCAAAAGCAATACTATTTAACGAATCGCATCCAACCAAATCATTGCTATAATCACCGATGTCCGGATCACTAAAAACGGAAATGTACATGGAATCCAGCTTGAAATTACTTTTATTATATATTTCAATACGCTTAAATACAACATTCCGCAACGGATTATATCTACCCTTGTATGTCCAAAGGGTAAAATGAACTTCCAATCCAATGGGTAAAGATCCGGCAAAATATAATGTTTTGTTTTTGTTTAAATCATTTACTGGGAACCAAATCACTTGATTGGCCTGAGCCAAACCAGGATAATCGCCACGCGTAGCATCGGGACAGCCCAAGGAATCCAATACCGGATCGTAAATACCGTTACCGTTCACATCCACATAAGGAGCCCCCAAATCAACGGGCCAGTTTTTCCAATTATATTCATATTGTTGACGGACACTGGCCATCATTTCCTTGGTAACAGCGGCCGCGTTTACATGAAACAAATACGTGCATTCTTTTATTAAATCCGCATCCGTGAGCGAACGCCAATCCGATCGGATACGATATACCCCGATCCTATTGTTTGTAAGATCAACCGGAGGGCCGCCCGCACTGATCCACCCAGGGCTCAATCCGCTGCGATACATAATTCCCCCAACCCGCGGTGTGTCGCTAACGGCTTCATTGGTTTCCGGATTTCGTAAAATAGCGCCCCAAATAAAGCCATCCGAATAAAGAAGGGTTGTTGGCGCTACCGTGATTGGAAAATAGCCGCCGGCTGATCCGCTATAAGGATCATGAGCGGTCATTCCATCAGACCGAGCCCAAAAGCCCCAATTCCCCACATCTAACAAAGAAAACGAAGTAAGATTAACGGCCGGTGTAGCCATCCTTTTAGGGATACCTATTTTCCCCTGAGGAAATAATAGGGTAGGTACTAAAAGAACCAAGCAAACAATAAGTACATAATAACCGCAAAATCGATGAATAGATTTACACATATTATGAACCTCATAAAAATACAAATGAAAAGAAGGAATGGGAGGGTGACAAAAAAATAAAATACAATTTTATCAAAAGCAAAAATATTTTAGAGTATGTGATACTTTTTTGCGAATTGTTAATGAAGAGGCAATTGGATTTTGATCTTCATACGCTTATGAGCGTAATAAAAGCATTTATTTTTATCTGGCATTTTTTGGCCGTCAATTAACTTTTAGTTGCTACGGACCAATTTTCTCTTTGAGCATCGAAGGCAGTTGAGAGCAATTTTCTGTAAGGTAAAAAAAATCCCGACCGAAGTCGGGATTAAAAACTTTTATTTTTCTTCCTGAAGAATTTGCTTTAATTGTTCCAGTTCCTGCTCAGCTTGCTGACGCTCTTTCTTTAATTTTTCCAGCTCTTCCTGAACATCTTTGGTACGATCTTTTTCCTGCACGATTTTCTGGAAAAATTCCACACGTTTCTTGAATTTTTCCCGTTCCAATTCGGCGCTGGTCAGCTTGTGGGTGGTAATGGGCAGAATTTGTAAATTAACCCCCATATAAACGCGCCAGGCACAATAATTGGGTAAATTATATTTTTCGGGTGTACGATTTGCTACCAATGCGTAATCAGTCTCATCTAAATCTTTAGAAATACGGATATCCATGCCTAAGTCTGCAGACAACCAAGGTAAAGCCTTATAACGAATACTCGGGGTAATATAAGTATAATTTTCACGACTATAGACAAAAGGATCCGGCTGGTTTAAAAAGGCAATGCCTTCCACTTCCAAGCGATAATCAAACATATCGGTGGGATAGGTAAGGCCGAAGGCATATTGAAATTCGGAAGAATTTTTAGTCGCATCATAATAGCGGCCGCCATCATTATAAACCGTCCGACCGGCTTCCATGTGATTCCAATATCCCAAATTCAAATGTGCACTAAAGGAACGATCCGGTAAATAGGGGTCTAAATAATAAGACAACAAACCGGTAAAGCCCACTTCTACCGCGCCACTGGCATATTCTACAAAGGGGTAGTTGTGTTTTTCACCCGTGGGAATGCGCGTATTAATCATTAAGCCGCCGTACATTTTCTTACCCATAAAACCGAAGGAACCCATCTTCAGGCTGGCAAAAATATCGCCCGGTAAGTTGTATTCATTGGAATAATGGGTATCCTGATAAATCCTTGGCGAAATAATCAAATCCAAATGGTCGAGAATACCCCAGCTCAAACTGGTTTGTCCTACAACCAACCAATAATTGGCCGCACGAAAATTTTGCGGCGGCTGACCAGAACCTACGAACTGCGTGGCCCGGGTAAAAAAATTCATTTCCGAATACAAGGTCACAAACCCTTTGCTTAAAGTTCTTGCACTTTGAGTGTGCAGTAAACTTTTGCTTCCGATCGGCGGTTGACTGTAGGCAAATGTAACGACCAACGCCAAAAGGATTAGGCTGACTTTTCTCATCTCAACCTCCCAGAAAAACTTTATTAGCTTGAATCATAATGCTCGGCATTTTTTTAATATATTTGAATATTTTTTATTTCTCTTCCAATATTTTTTTCAGATCCTTAATTTCTTTCTCGGCTTCTTTGCGTAATTTACGCAAACTTTCCACCTCTCCTTGAACCGATTTGGACTTTTCTTTCTCCCGCAAAACGGTTTCAAAGAAATCTTTCTTCTCTTTGATTTTTTCTTTTGTGTACACATCCTCGGCCGTTTGTTGTTTATGCCCCAGTTGAAAACTAAAATTGGCACCCAAATGTATACGCCAGGCAGGATAATTTTTGGGCATATCCACTCTCGTGGAGATATCCGGAATAATAGGCTCGGTCCATTGGCGCACGGAAGGCGACATGCGAATATCAGCACCCAAATCCAACGAAACCCATTCGGCCGGGCGATAGCGTACGCTGGGGCTTAAGTAAGCCCATTCTTCGGCACTGTACACAAACGGTTCGGGACGTTGTAAATATAAAATTCCGCTCATCTCCAGACGAAAATCGAATAAATCCGTGGGATAAACCGCGGCCAATGCCATGCGCAATTCCGTCGCATTTACCGTTCCGAACAATTCCTCACCTTTGGGATGAAGTACACCCTGAGGATCTCTGTACCCATGTTCATATTTGTAAAGCACATGTCCCTTTTCGTTGTGATCCCAGATACCGATATTGTAATGCACGCTAAAGCTACGGTCCGGGAAATACGGATCCAAATAAAAAGAAACGGCACTTAAAAAACCGAATTCAAAAGCACCGCTGGCGAATTCCGTAAAGGGATAATTATGCTTTTCACCGGTAGGAATACGGAAACTGGTCAATAAAGCGCCCCGGAAAAATCCGCTGCCGAAAGCAAAATCACCGGCGCGAAAGGTAAGAAAAATATCATCCGGTAAATTGTATTCGTTGCTGTAATGCGTATCCTGATAGACACGAATACCCAAAGTCGCATCGAAATGTTCGGCGATTCCATAGGTAAAAGCCGTGTTACCGGCTACCAACCAATAATTCACGGACTTAAAACTTTGCGGTTTTAAATTACCGATAAAATCCCCAACCTTGGTAAAAAAGTTCATTTCGTTATACATGAACAAGCGGCCCGGATCGACCGTTTTACCGGTTTGTGTGTAAAACAATGTGCGGTCGGCGTTTGTGAGTTGGGCAAAAGCCGGAAGTACCACCAGTAATGTGATACCGAGTGTGATAAGAATTCGTTTTTTCATGACAAACTCCCAAATCAGATAAGTGAATGGTTTCTGATTGGTTATTTTTTAAGATAGATAAAATTTTTTTAATTTTCAATAATTTACCTTCGATCACCATGATCGACTATTATTTTTTTGTAATAATGACTTCCCCGATCTTTATACTTCGTTTCGTTACAAAAAAATCAACGATAGTAATTCACACGCGCCGCCAGAACAAATACGTTGGCGATAATAGCCAAATCCCGGAAAATGCCGACCAATTTGGTGAAAATGTCCTGGATACTGCCGGAAACGATAATGGTATCCCCCGGTTGTAACGGCGGAATCTGACTACTATCCCCGGTCTTTAAAAATTTCTCCAGATTTACTTTTAGCACCTGCTGATTTTTGCGCACAATCCGTACATCGCTTAAGCGCGCCGTACTTAAAGGCCCGCCGGCTGATGAAATCAAATCAATAAGAGTGTACGAACTGGGTACGCTGTAAATACCCGGTTTTAAAACATGCCCCCACAAATTTACGGTAACCAACAGTACATCGCCGCTGCCCAGAATGTATTGGGCGGCCGGATTGGCCTGCTGCCGAACCCGTTGTTGGCTTTGAAAGAATTTGCTGTAATCCTGCCCTTGTACCGTGGCCATTAAAAATAAACTCAATAAAACGAATCGTATTGCATATTTCATCAATTACCCCACTTTACATCAAATATTTTCCAATTTGATTCCGAGCCTTCAAAAAATTGATGGGCAACATCTTCGCGGCCAACACAATCCACTCTCCAGCGGTATTTCCCGTTCGGGAAAATTGTTTTCAAAGAATCACCGGTTAAACGGAAACTCTGGTGTGCCGAACCGTATTCCGTTCTCACATATCTAATATAGGCTAATAAATGAACATCTTTAGAATAAAATCGCTCGATCCGCAAAATATACCTGTCCGGCGTATTGCCCGATTCCATCCACCATTCAAAATTCATATCCGTTTTGTCGATGATGCTGGCATTGGCATTTAGCGAAAGTTTTACAGGCTTTTCCATTAACTGATAGGAAACCGTATCCGAATTCGTGCTTTCGAGATGATCTTTATTCACTGCCGTAACATAATAATAGTATCGAACATTTAATTGCAAATCTTGAGCATCAAAATAAATGGTATCCGCCTGCCCCGAGGCATTGACCGGTACCTGACCGATCAATACGTAGTTTTTATCCCCTTGCATTTCTTGCGAACGGTAGATGTTGAAATTTTCTAACTGTTTCGTTTGAGGGTGATGATACCATTGAATTTGAATTTGATTGATTTCTCCTTCGGGTGTAGGTACCGCATCGATACCCGGCTCGGCATTGCTTGTATCGGCTCCGGCTTCTCGCAGAACCAGTTGCACGGGCAGCGGAGGCGTTCCCTTGTTATTTGTACTCTTATCACAAGACGTGAACAAAATAATAAAAATTAATAACCAAATCATATTATTCTTAAAATACCAAAATTAATGAAACACGATGCGAATTTCCAAGATCATGACTCTGATAAGCATAATCAAGCCGAAACTTCCATAAAGCGAGTCCCGCACCGGCGGTAAAATAACCGGCATTGGCGCCCAGACGAACTGCAAGCAATGAATGAATTAACAGCTCGCCGCCAATATGCGTGTTGCCCTGATAGCGGCTGTCCATATCATAATTAAAGCTAAGAAGACTTTTCATAAAAGGCAACGGTTGATTGTAAGCAAAACCGAATTTAAAATTGCGATTAATGTGATCGGCATGCTTTGTATCCGTATCCCAAACAATGCGGGTTTGGGTTAAATCCTGCACATTTAAACCGAATGATAAATCGCCCAAACTGGTACTGGCGAAAATATCATTCAAACTAAAACCAGTTAAAAACCCAAGATCAATGCCAATGCCCGATCCCGTATTCTTATCTATTTTTTGCCGAATATATTTGATGTTGGCCCCGAAGCCTAACTTTATGGGGATTTCAAAATACTGCCACCCCAAATCCAAATTATGTGTTATTAAACGGGCAAAACTGAATATGAAAGCGTCATTTTGATTGGAAAATGAACCGGATGCCCCGTATGTCAGTTGTTCGGCCAAACCGTGTAAACGCTCGTAAGCCGTACGCGCATGTTCCTCGTCAAAATCGAATCGGGGAATTTCATCCACACTCAAACGCATCCAGGATAGAGAGATAGTCGCATTATGCAATAGCGGAATAACAGCACCCATGTAACTTTGCTGCTCCAACTTATTAAATAAATTGGCATACATGCTTCCGGCCTGGACTCGTTTTACTAAACCTAAACGACCCGGATTGTAAAAAACCGATGTCACGTCACCATTTCCAGCTACCGCGGCGCCTCCCATGGCTAAGGTGCGCGCCCCGGCACCCAATTCCAAAAAAGAAGCCGCATAACGGCCGGACTGGGCCCAACCTAACGAAATTAACAAACCCACAATTCCTAAAATCCAAACTCTGCGCATCACTGTAATCTGGCCATTTTTAATACATGTTTCACAACTTTATTTTTGTACTTGCCCTTAATAATGGCAAAATAAACCCCGTTTGCCACAGGATTTCCGTCATCATCCGTACCGTCCCAAATTAACTCGTGATAATTCGGTTCAAGAATATTATCGTCCGGGACGGTTTCATCCAAATCGAGCATTTTGGAACGAATTAAGCGCCCCGAGGTGGTGTAAATTTTAACGGACAATTCGTCAATGGGCTCGTTGCTTTCAATGGTGTATGAGATGATGGTTTGGTCTTTAAAGGGATTGGGATAGTTCCCGTAAACTATCAAATTAAAATTTTGTGTCACCGAAAAGGTCAACTCTTTTTCGGCCAGGTTACCATTGACATCAGCCGCTTTTACAACCAATTCATGCGAACCGGATTTTAAATCCGGACTTAACGTTATTTGAATATTTTTGGCAGAACGGGCGTTTTCCGGGAAACTGACACCTTCATTTACAACAGTACCGTTTCTAATGTAAAAGGTATTGTCAATCTTTAAATCGACCGCATTGCGAAAATCCACACCGTTGGCATCCTGCAGCAAAATACCCATGGTCGGCTGTTTGGGCACTAACATTCCGCTAAGCAATGGACGGCCGTTCACGGTTATTTCCAACATGGGCTTTTGCCGATCTTTAGAATAAAACACGGCAAACAATCCGGAACTTGAAATGTGCGCCCGAATGGTCCGAGCATTGATCCAGGAACTCTTTTGAGCCAACCAGGCATTGGAAGTCGAATCGTAGCGGTAAATAGACACGTGTTCTTTGTCCAAACCGTTAAGACGAACCGTATCGATAGGCACACTTAATGTTGCACTCAGTTTATGTTCCACTTTGGGATTTAAAAACTGCAAGTTCAAAGCAGTCGTATCCCCGTTGGTCTTTGTGGGGATGGGCTGCAAATCGTATTGATGCGTTTTTTGCAGGGCATTGCGAATGAACACTTCACCGAAGCGGAATACGGATTTTTCAGGCAGTCCGCCTTTGACAATTTCCAATTGCCAGGTATTAGCCAAAGTGATTTTTTGATGAGTGCGACCGTCCAAACTCGTGCCAATGGTCGGATCAGCTTGTAAATAATTTAAGAAAAGCGTGGTTTGCACCGTATTGTTGTTTTCATTGCGTTCCGCAATCAACGAATCGGGATCGGCTACGATTTTAATTTGGTGATAGGGAGCATACGGAACATTGGCGGGCAAATCGATGTGCACTTGTTTTTCTTCGTCGGCTTTTAAACTTATTTCTCGTTTGGCAAACGCTTGACCCACCTTAACCTTATCATCGTAACAGGCCAGATTAACCGTCGGTACCGGAATACCGGAATTGTTTTTTACTTTGAAGCACAGTTGTACATTTTTCTGCCCGCCCCAGGTAACGCTATTGGGCACAATTAAAATGTCCGGCCGGGGATCTTTAATAAACAGTTTTTTCCAATGTTCGCTCACGCTTTTTCCGCTTTGGGTAATCATGCGGATATCAAATAGTTTTTTTCCTCCCGTAGAAAATCCGCTAAACGGTTCGATGGATTGGAACAAACTATCGTTTACTTTTTGCAGAGGGATTACCTGCGTGTAATTTTGATAACCGTCCACATCCATTAAATTGACAATGGACATGGTCTCTACAGGGTCATCTTTTGCCTGTACCGTGATTTTGAACGAGATGGAATCGCCAACCTGAGGCAACGCGGGATTGGTTACAATGCTTCGGACAAGAGGCCGCCCCACGGCAATCCTGGCCTGTCCATGTGCCGAGGCCTGTGTTCCCCGGGCAAACACGTTAACGGTTAAAATCTGCCCGGCAATGTCATCCGGAATAGCAAAGGGCAACTCGTACGTCTCACCCGAGACATCGCCTTCGCTCTCAAAGACCTTGTAATTTTCATCATCGGTTATCTCTAACACCAGATGCGCGTTCTGCGGCAAGGATTTTACCTTGATCCTGACCGTATCGCCCGGCAGCACAGAAGGATGATTTACGTCCACATTTAATATATTCGAGGGTTGCACAATGTGCAGGGCCGGATCGCCGAACAGATTATATTGGGAAACCTGAGAATGGCGAATTGTCCCATAGCCGAAGGTGTAAAAGCGGCCGTCTTCGGTAAAGTAAAACGGATTGGCCAGATAGTAGATTTTCATTAGATTAACGGCTTGCCCGATGGTCAGATCGGGATTCCACAAATAATCGAACAGGCCCCACTCAATGGCATAATCGTTGT
>CAZHIZ010000010.1:25493-43205 GCA_964532875.1 uncultured Caldithrix sp.
AGATCGGGATTCCACAAATAATCGAACAGGCCCCACTCAATGGCATAATCGTTGTAAATCCAGCCCACGCCCGAGGAACCTAAAAAGGCGATCGCTCCTTTTTGATCCCCTAAAAGTAAACGCTCACCCAGCGAATTGGTACCCACATTACCGAAACTCCCGGTAAAGCAGGTCATGCTGGCAATGAACGGTAATTTATTACCGTTATCCAATTGGTCGGCTTCTTCTAAACCCATTAACCCGGCATCGGCCCAGATGGCGCCTCCACCGTGCCCCACAAAATTGACAAATGACAAACCCTGATCAAAGAAATTGATGACATCGCGCGAATTACCGAAATGGGCATCGGGATGGCGGTTTTCATTTTTGATGGAATTGAGTTGCTCGGCAAAAAAACCTTTGGGCAAACGATGATGAATAAGCCGTAAACTCTGGGTACGGAAAACCGGCCGGCCCGTTAAATATTCCTTGGTACCGTCGTAACCGGAAAGAAACAAGGTTCGGTTTACCCAATCCCCGGCGGCTCCGGCCGCATAATTCTCCAATTTGTCCAAATAGCTCTTTAACTCGTACACCGAACCGGCCGGAATGCGACTGACCACCACTTCGGGAATGTAATCATCGCCTTCCAACAGGGCATATTGAAAATCCGATTCGGCCGCACCGTATTTTAACGTCTGGTAATAAATGGTAGGTACCAAATCCGCTTCCGAACGATAATTGATGGCGGCATCCCCCACTAACACCACATATTGCAAAGGATTGGAAGCATCCCAATTTTCATACGCGTAACGAATGAAATCCTTAATGGCCAAAGGGGATTTAATTCCGTAATTAAACAAATCATAAATATCGCGTACCGTTACTATTTGTACATGAAAGCCTTGCGCTTCTTTTATGGATTTTAAACGCTGGCATTCCTTGCTCAAAAGGTCGTGTGTGATGATCAAATAATCGGCAACATTCGTTTGATCTAATAAAGATCGTTGCGCATCGTCTTCCTGCCAGGGGCGGTAAGCTTCGATAGACAACACGCTCTTTTTTTGCTCGTCGGTCAAAGCCACATATTGAATGGAAGGATCGACAATCTCATCCTGAAAACTAATGCGGTAAGAAAACTTCCTGCTTTTTTCATCCGTAACCGGCTTTACTTCCACATTGGTGATTTTACTGATGCCCAACTTGTACACATCAATTTTATCTTTGCTAAAGCCGTCGATGTTAAACTGAATTTTATCCCCTAATTTAACATAGCGGCCGTCGAAAAAATCACGATCCACATGAAATTTCAAATAATCATGATCGGCTTTGTACAAATGCAAATAGCTGACATTGAACCAATTGAGCAAGACAATATCCGTGACGCCACTCTGGAACATATCGACTTCCAGACGATTCATGCCGTCATTCAAAATGGATTGCTCGATTTTAACCGCCGAGTCGGCATTGGTGATCATCCATTTATGCTGATCCTTCCAGCCGTCTTTGGGCATTACCTTGCCCACCATGCGCGCCACATTGCCCTTGCCGCGAATCTTAATGGCCACCTGATGACCTTTCAGGGGATTTTGCCGGGCATCGTAATAGGATTTGCCGCGCAGCATGGCCCAAACAGTCACATCCGCTCCGAAATCGGCCGGATGCGGCAGATAAAAATCGTAGCCGATACTTCCCGGTGCGGAAACTCCCGAATCGTAATAATACTGATCGATCTCGTAGGCAGGACGATTAATCAGGGAATAGGTGTGTCCGAATTTTTGGGCCATGTTATTCTGTTCGAAATGTAACGTATCCTTAAAAGCATAAGGACTGATCACCAACTGATTGCGGCCGGTCGTAATTCCGCCGCTCTCTTCCAGAAGGCGCAAACCTTTTTGGGGCTGGTAAACCAGCCAATAGACATTCGTATCGCTAAAAGGATCGGAGTACAATTCGGGAAATTGCTCATAAAATGTTTTTTGATTTTTTTCGCCCCAGAACTCCAGATAATCGTTTTCATCAAACGAAAAATCCTTTTCGCCCTTCACGTACATGGGCACCTGATGCCCTTTGTTGTACAGAGCCAAATGCGTTGGATCGATATCTTGCACCGGAAAGCCGGCTCGTACCAATTCATCGTAGGTTACTTTGTAAATGCCGTCTTCGCGCACTTTTAATTTAAAAACGATTTCCTGATTCAAAACGGCCTGCCAATGTTCAAGACTTTTTATCTCCGAAGCCATCTTGAGGGAAGAAACTTTCTCGTTCGGCAGTGCCGCGTAAAGCGCGCGCGAACCGTTCAACAGAAAGGCTTTGCTTAATTTTTTGTCCAAACGGACAGGATTGTTGTGCGGAACGACCGGAACGGAGGGTGCGAGAGAAGGTTTTCCGATCTCCAGTTCCATGGATTTCAGGTAAGTGATGGTGTGATGATCGGCGCTAACACGCAGCGGAAAAACCGTCAAGGCCAAAATCGGTGCCGAACCCATGCGGCCCAAATACTGCACCTGTGCCCAGGCATCGATTGCTCTGCCTTGCAGGGTTGTATCTTGAGTCCAGAAATAACGCTCTATGGTTTTGCTTTCCGTCTTTACCGCCTTTACGGTTAAAGTCGGTGTGCGCATGAAATCCAAATTGAAAAATTTAACAATAGCCGGAACAAGATTTTTGTTTTGATCCAACGTAAAAGCGGCATGAGCATAATCCGCTTGCCAGGCCTTACCTACCGGTTGCAAATCGGGCTCTTGAAAAGTGATTTTCAAATGCAAGAACGAAGGCGTTTGCTGTAAAATTTTAAAGGAATAGTCGGCGCTGTAAATAAATTGAATACTCAGAAGAATAAGAAAAAATAATTTTTTCATAATCCGCTATCACCAAGTCTGATTTATGGTTGAAGCAAAGAATAAAGACATTTGCTTCCATTTCCAATGATTAAAATCACGAACATTCAGCAGCTATAACTTCCGTTTACCAACACGCTGCTTTGGCTAATTTACCTTCTTGAAAAACGGTTTAACCGCACCGTCTTCCAATTTATTCCGAACTATTGAGTATCGGCAGAAACCGAAAATATTTGAGAAATTTTACCGTGAGGTTTCGGTGTGTAAATTTCGTTTAACCGTTTGCGCAACATACTTTCCGTTAAGCCGCGCACCAACTTGCCGTTTTCCGCATAAGAGATCATTCCGGTTTCTTCCGAAACAACGATTACAAAAGCATCGGTCTGCTCCGAAAGCCCCAATGCCGCGCGGTGCCGCGTTCCGAGTGCCGGGTCGATATTGGGATTTTGCGATAAAGGCAAAACGGTTTTAGCCGCCACGATAATATCGTTTTGAATGATCATAGCCCCGTCGTGCAAAGGAGAGCGTGGATTAAAAATGGAACCGATCAATTGGCGCGTTACCTTGGCCTGAATCTCGATTCCCGTATCGATGATGGATTTCAAGCCCATATCCCGCTCGATTACGATCAATGCTCCGAAGTTCTTGTTTGACAATTCGATGACAGCGGCCACGATTTCGTCAATAAACTCCAGATTGCCTACTTTGACAAATTTTTGAATAAGCCGGCTCTGCCCGATAAAAACCAACAAACGCCTTAGTTCCGGCTGGAATAAAATCACAAAGGCCAACACCCAAACCGTTTTTAAGCTGGACATTATCCAGGTTAGGGCACTCATGCTCAACAGCTCGCCGATGATGGAAATAATAATAATGACCAGCAAACCGGTAAACATGCGAATGGCAATGGTGCCTTGTAAAAAAATGTACAATTCGTAAAAAATCCAGGTAACAATCAAGATGTCGATAACATCAATAATCGTTACGGGAATGAAACCTATTCTGAACAACATGAATGTTTGTCCCTTTGTATCGGTTAAAAACGTCCCTCAGGCGGTGGCTTCGGGCCAGTCACCGTTAAAAACGGCCCGTTGCATCTGCAACACGTCCTTTGTGGCAGCCACATCATGAACGCGCACGATGTGTGCCCCGTTGTGCACAGCCATTAATTCCGTAGCCAAACTGCCGAATAAACGTTGATCCGTTTCTTTATTCAATACGGCACCGATGAACGATTTGCGCGAGGTCCCTATCAAAATCGGCCTATTTAGAAAAGTAAAGTCTTTTAAGTCGCGAAGCAACTGTAAATTGTCGGACAGGCGTTTGCCGAAACCAATGCCCGGATCGAGGGCCACCATCTCAATCCCGGCGCGGGTTAGTACCTGTAAACGTTCTTCGAAATAGCGGTAAACTTCGCCGACCACATCCGTGTAAAAGGGATTCTTTTGCATATTACGCGGCGTTCCTTTAATGTGCATGACAATTAAGGGACATCTGGCTTTTTGCACCACGGAAATCATCTCGGGATCGAATTGGGCGCCGCTGATATCGTTCACCAAATCGGCACCGGCCTGTAAAGCTCTGGCCGCCACTTTACTCTTGTAGGTATCCACCGAAATAAGCACGTTACTGCGCGCCCGTATGGCGGCAATAATGGGTACCACACGTGCCGTTTCTTCCTGTTCCGAAACGGGCAAAGCACCCGGTCGGGTCGATTCGCCGCCCACATCGATGATCTGTGCCCCCTCCTCCACCATTTGCAAAGCGTGCCGCAACGCTTTTTCCATGCTGTTAAATTGTCCGCCGTCGCTAAAAGAATCGGGGGTTACGTTTAAAATGCCCATAATGATCGGCCCGTTGCCAAAGTCCAGCAGGCGTTTGTTACCCCATTCCCACCGGCTCGGTGAAGATCCTTGTAAAAAGGCGGTCATGCGCAGGCAGGCTTCCTTAACCGTAGAGGGAATGTCTGCCGGCCACTTGTGAAACGAACAAAAAAGGGGATTGAGTAAAACCCTTCCTTCGGCCCGGTCGATTTTCACCAGGGCCGGAACGGACGGTTCGAACAGGCGGCCAAAGGCTTCCGTTTCCTGCGTGTTCAACGCGCTCAGCTCAAACAAAACCTGCCCCAATAAAGCGGCGGGGAGGGAGATATCGTAATGTCGGTTAAGTTCTCGGATCCTATTTAGAGACGTTAGATGAATCGGCCGCAGGCGCATGTTTCTTCTTTAGCTCCTCCATTTTTTTCAGTACCGTACGGATGCCGTACATGGCTTCCAGGGCATATTTATCGTCGTCACCCGTTTTTAATTTAACACGTTGCCGAAAGTATTTTAAAGCGGAATCCAATTGGCCGCTGCGGTTGTAAATCATGGCCACATACAGGTAGGAATCACGATGGTGATTCAGATGAATGGCCTTCATGAAATTTTTCAAAGCGGCACTGTCGTTTTTCATCAGATAGTAGCAGACACCCAGGCTGTAAAAGGTATTGGGATCATGGGGATACTCTTTTTGTAATTGCTTAAATATGGCTAAGGCTTTTTCGGGGTGATTGGTTTTGGCGTACAACGAGCCCAACAGGCTGCGAATTTGCGAATCGCCTGGTTGGATTTTCAAAAAACGTTCGGCAATACGAATGCCTTCCGCGGTAGAACGCAAAGTACCGATACCGGCCAGATAAATCTCGTTAGCCAGTTGGTACACGGCATCCCGATATCCGGGATCAAAATAAACGGCGCGCTTCAAAACATCCACACGATCTTTGTAGCCGATATCTTTTAAGCGTTCCGGCAACAGAAAGCTTAAATAATAATAAACACGGGCGTTCTCGGGATCGTCCACGTAGGCCTTTTTCAAGAATATTTCGGCATCGCCAAAGTTTTGCTCACGAATAGCCATGCGCCCTAAAAGAATATCAACCCAGGGCGTATCTTTGCGCTCTTTGATAAAAGGAATCAAAAGGCGTCGGGCACGATCAAAATCCGCATTTTTAACTTTGACATATTTCATCTTTTCAAAATCTACGGGTTTTTCAAGCCCCAAGCGCACGTAAGCCGCAGCTTTAAGCACGCGGGCCGCCGCATCGTTGCGTTTTTGCAAATGTTGCAACACCTGTCGGTACGCCCCGTTTAAATACCACAAATAGGTACGCAACCAATCCGAATCGGGCGAATTGGAATTAAAAGCCGGATTTTTAAAAAAACGGAATTGTTTCTGCAGGGCGGAGAGCACCTGTGTAAAACCGGTCGTATCGTTTTGTGTAAAACGATAGGTCTTCTTCTTTTTCAAATCGCTCACCGTAACCCGAAATCCCGCGGCATCGAATGAACTTTCGATCAGATAACGGGCATTCATGGCCATGGCGGCCTGCCGCCAATTACGGTAATCTCCCACCCGTTTGGAAGTTAACGTCTCGTAAAGCCAATCCCAGCGATGGAACAGGTAGCGCGCCGGAGTATTGTTGATGCTGATTTTTTTAATCACTTCCGCGAAGCGAAAAGCTCTTGGCGCGGGATTAAAACGCTGCCCCTCCCTGGAAGGCAAAACAACCACACGCTCCTGCGGTTTGGGCGGTTGCATGGCAAACCAGGCCGCAGCGTACAATAACAAAATAACAACATTGGCTGTTATTACATTCTTTTTTAAACGTTCACGGGAAATCAAATCGGAATGGCGGAAAAACCAGAAGGTCAAGTTGACAACGAATAACACAAAAAGCAGCAAATAAATACCGCCCGGAACATCGGCTGATAAAAATGAAATTAGGGAGCTCATAACGTTTCCTTATTTTGGGTGAACGAACCGACGACGATTTACAACCCAAACTGCCGATTCGGTTCTTACAATCTATCTTGTAAACGCATCAATTTCAAGATATTTCCCCCGAACATCTTTTAATAATAAAAAAAGATTTTGTTTGAATTAAAATAAATTCCGTTCGCCATTCGCTTTGCTAAACACCAGGGTTTTCATCGGATCTTACGTAAAAATGGCTCCTGTAGTTATTCCGGACATTTTGCAAAGCCTGCAAAATATTCGTTTAAAAGCATAGAGTTCCGCAAAATGTACAAACATGTCATTTTGAATCCCGATTTATCGGGATGAAAAATCTTTAGCTTCAACAAAAACAAAAGAATTATCGTGGTCCGATTTTTCGGGACTCCTCGAAATGGGCCCCAGACTTACATTTTGCAGAACTCTAATTTAAAAGTAAAAAAGGGAGCTTGCGCTCCCTGAATCATTTTAAAATATCATGCCGTCCAATTTAGTCTTCTTGCGAATTCTCCGTATTTTGCTTTTCATCGTCCGGAGGCGCCTCATCACCGTTTTTATTTTGTGTTTCTTCCTTAGAATCCGGCATTTGATTGTTCTGTTGTTGTTCCAACTGCTTCTTCAGTCTTTCCACTTCTTTCAAACGGTCTCTGCGGCTATTGGTGTCCGCGTCCTTAGCGGCAAAGGCCGGATGCTCGATCTTCTCGCCACGCAAAATGCGGTCGATCTGTTCGCCGTCCAAAATCTCGAATTCAAGCAAGGCTTTGGCCAGGGCGTGCAGTTTATCGATATTATCGGACAACAATTTCAAAGCGCGTTTTTCGGCCGCCGAGACAATGGCAATCACTTCTTGGTCGATCTCTTCGGCCGTTTTTTCGCTGTAATCGCGATGCTGGGCGATTTCCCGTCCTAAAAAGATTTCCTGTTCTTTTTTACCGAACGTTACCGGCCCCATTTTTTCGCTCATGCCCCATTCGCAGACCATCTTGCGCGCCAGATCGGTAGCCCGTTCGATATCGTTTCCGGCACCGGTGGTCAATTGTTTAAACACCAATTTTTCCGCGGCGCGTCCGCCCAGAAGCTGGGCCAACATGCCCTGTAAATATTCGTACGAATAGGTATGGCGTTCGTCAATGGGCAGGTAGGCCGTTACACCCAGGGCCCGACCGCGCGGAATAATCGTTACCTTGTGCACCGGATCGGTGCCCGGGGTCAACTTGCCGACCAGTACGTGCCCCGATTCATGATAAGCGGTCACCTTTTTCTCTTCGTCGCTGATCAATACGGATTTGCGCTCCATGCCCATCATAATTTTATCTTTGGCCTCTTCAAAATCGGCCATGGTTACTTTGCTGCGATTCTTGCGGGCGGCCAATAAAGCCGCTTCATTGACCAGGTTGGCCAGATCGGCTCCGGAAAGACCCGGCGTGCCACGGGCGATGGCCTGCAAATCCACCGAGCTGTCCAAAGGCACTTTACGCGTGTGAACCTTTAAAATGCCTTCGCGTCCGCGCACGTCCGGACGATCAACTACAATCTGGCGATCGAAACGTCCGGGTCGCAAGAGCGCGGAATCCAGAACATCCGGACGGTTGGTCGCAGCCAGAAGAATAACCCCTTCTTTGGTGTCAAAGCCGTCCATCTCGACCAAAAGCTGGTTCAACGTTTGTTCGCGTTCGTCATGTCCGCCGCCCAATCCGGCGCCGCGGTGGCGCCCCACGGCATCAATTTCGTCGATAAAAATAATGCACGGTGCGTTCTTGCGTCCCATCTCGAACAAATCGCGCACACGACTGGCGCCCACACCGACAAACATCTCCACGAAATCCGCGCCGCTCATGCTAAAAAACGGCACGCCCGCCTCGCCGGCCACGGCTTTGGCTAACAGAGTTTTACCGGTTCCCGGAGGTCCTAAGAGCAATGCGCCTTTGGGTATTTTCCCACCCAACCGCGTGAACTTTTGCGGTTCTTTCAAAAACTCGATGATCTCCTGCAATTCCATCTTGGCTTCGTCGCAACCGGCCACATCGTCGAAGGTTACCTTAATTTTGTCTTTGGTCAAAAGCTTGGCTTTACTTTTGCCGAAATTAAAGATACCCCGCGTACCGCCTGCGCCGCCCTGCATGCGTTTGGCAAAAAATATCCATACACCCAAAATCAAAACCCAGGGTAAAATGTTAATCAAAATAATCGACCAATCGCTGGGCGGTTCCACAAAACGAATATTAACGCCGTATTTTTCCCATTCCTTGGTACTGGTGTTGTCCACATAAGGCAAAATGGTGCGAATGTATTGTACCGATTTCAACCGTTTACCGATCTGAATGGACATTTTTTGCTTCAGCTTTCCGCGGAATTTGAGGTCTTTAAGCGTGATTTCCCCGCTGACGATATCGCCGTCCCTTAGGAGTTTTTGATAAGTATTGTAATCGACTTCGGCCTCATCCGAACGCCCGCTGGGCCACATGGTGCTAAAAGCAATGGCCGCCAGCAAGATCAAAATCCAGATCAAACCGGTCTTGGAGGCTTTTTTCCATTGAAATTCATCATTGGAATTTTGATCTTTCCGATTGGGAGATTCATTCGGATTTTTTTTATTTTCATTATTATGTTTATTTTCCATACGTTAAACGCTTCCTTTCATTCCTGTTCAATATAATAAATGGAACGCAAATTTCGTTTAATCTGTCCGTCGTCCAAACCGTAACCCACAACAAATTTATCGTCGATGTCAAATCCGACGTAATCGAGCTGCACCGGCACCTTTTTCTTTTCCGGTTTGTTGAGCAATGTTACAAACCGTAAATCCGCCGGGTTAAACGCTTCCAGCATTTTGCGTAAAAATTGAATGGACAAGCCGGAATCGACGATATCTTCCACCACCAGAACCGCACGCCCGTTAATATCCGCACTGAGCGGCTTTAAAATCTTAATATGGCCGGAACTCTCCCGCCCGTCGCCGTAACTGGAAATACGGATAAAATCCACTTCCACATCCGTGTTGATGTAGCGAATCAGGTCGGCCAGAAAAATAAAACTGCCGTTTAAAATACCGATTAAAATGGGACGCTTGCCTTTAAAATCGGCGGCTATTTGGGCGCCCAATTCTTGCAGTCGCTCCTGGATTTTTTCTTCTTCGATTAAAACTTTGTAATTATCCGGCACCAATGCCGATTGATCGAAACCCATGATTTAATTTCCTATCTTTTTTAGCGTTAATCGATACACCGTTTTACAATTTTCATGCACGCGGTAACGCTCGTCCAGACGATGGCCGGCAATCCACACAATCGACGTGCCGTTACACACAAGAGGAATTTCGTTTTTGCTCCATACGTCGATTTTTTGGTTAATGAAAAACTCTTTCACTTTTTGGCTTTTACCCATTCCCAGCGGATAAAATCGATCTCCGGCCTGCCAACGACGTACAATCAGAGGGAAACGAAGCGAATCGCCGCAAATAAATTCCACGTTTTTATCATTTGTAAAACGGACTTCTTCAGGCGCAATCTTTTGTATTTCGATCTCAAACGCACCGAAGCGCACTTTTGTTTCCGTATCCAAAAGCACCGTCTCCGCTTGCGGCCGGACCTGCCGCAGAAAAACAGCTTTGTGCCGATCCTTCAACAAACGCACATCTTCGTACACGGTTAAAACAGCGCCACTGTGCGCCTGGCGCATGAATTGATCGATTTGCCTTAAGTACGTTTTTGAAAACGAATAATTTAAGGGATAAAAGGCAGAAATACAATAATCGATCAGCCGATAGCGATACAAACGGTGTAAAGTTTCGTATTTTCGTAAATCAATCTCCAATTTGTCGGAAGATTCAACCAAAAGAGCGGGCAATCGGTTCATGAACTCTTCTTCAAATAAGCCGTAAAATTCGTTAATTTCTGCGATGCTTTTGGCCAGACCGTCGTAAAAGGAGGAGCCGAAAATCTCTTTGAAAACGGGTACAATCTGATGTCGAATTCGATTGCGTAAATATTTTAAAGAGGCATTGCTGGAATCCTGCACGAAGGGCAAATGACGTTCCCTGACGTATTGTTCAATTTCCGCTCGCCTGAAAAACAACAAGGGCCGAATGTAGGCCCCGCGTTTAAGTGGGATGCCGCGCAAGCCTTTTAAGGACGAGCCCTTTGCCAGACGCATGAGAAGCGTTTCGATATTGTCATTGAGAGTATGGGCCGTAGCCAATTTGGCTTGCGGGAAAGAAGCCAACAAGTCGTCGAACAGGCGATAGCGGGCCTGACGCAAAGTTGCTTCCGTGCTTTGGGCCGACATACCCTGCAAATGGAACACCCGTAAATCCACATTGCGTTGCGCACAAAAGGAACGCACAAAATGCTCGTCACGATCCGCCTCGGAGCCGCGAATTCCGTGATTGACGTGCACCGCTTTTACCGTTAAAGAAAGGTCTTTGGCCGCCGTTAAAAAAAGATCGAACAGGGCAACGGAATCCATACCGCCGGAAAGGGCTACAAAGATTAGATCGTTCGGAGAAATGAGCTGATGTTTAGTGCAAGAGGCTAAAAAACGCTTGATCAAAATACATTCTCGGATTTTCCCGATAAAAAAAGTAGCGGCGCAGGGACTTGAACCCCGGACACGAGGATTATGATTCCTCTGCTCTGCCAACTGAGCTACGCCGCCATCAAAAAATAGGTGATCTGACGACCACCCGTATTTTAGTAGCGGGGGCAGGATTTGAACCTGCGACCTTTGGGTTATGAGCCCAACGAGCTACCTGACTGCTCCACCCCGCGATCAAATTGAAACCCTAATTTAAGGACAATTTTTTATTTTGTCAACCTTTTTATTAAGTCGTTCATAAATTCTTTTTCGCGTTGCAAACGGACTTGCAGGGTTACTGCCCCAAAGAAAATTCCGTTTACT
The DNA here is from genome assembly GCA_964532875.1 of uncultured Caldithrix sp. Lineage (GTDB taxonomy): Bacteria > Calditrichota > Calditrichia > Calditrichales > Calditrichaceae > Caldithrix. The sequence goes on from CAZHIZ010000010.1 coordinate 36,983, forward strand.
TTTAGTTCCGCTTCCATTACGGGAAGGAATTCTTGAATTTTAACCAAATCTTTTTCCGTACAAAGCAAACATTGCGCCCCGGTTTTGCGGCACAGATGTAACAGGTGAGACAAATCGTCTTCCGTGTAGCGGTAATGATCGGCAAAGGCAACCGTTTCCGCCAGCACGATTCCTTTTTGAGCCAACATCTCAAAAAAAGAAGAGGGATGGGCGATACCGGCAAAAGCCACAACGCGCTTACCGGCCCAGGCTTCGATTTTATTCTGCAAACCGAAAGAATCGTCCACCACGTCGCCCAATTCAAAATCAACGGTAAACCGGCGCTGTGCGGGAATTAGGCGTGTCGCTAAATCGACTGCGTTCCCCTTACGTTGCAACAAATAGGTGGCCCGTTTCAAACGCCAGACCACCTCGCGCAAACGCCCCGTTGGCAACGGCCAATAATCCCAGAAAGTACCCGGGCGCCACAAAACAACATCCGCATCACGGGCAACCCGCCGATGCTGAAAAGCATCGTCCAAGATAATCAAGTCGGCGGCTTCGGTTAGCTCGATATGGCGCAAAGCCTTTTTGCGATTTTCCGAGACGAGAATAAAAGCATCCTTTACTTTATGCGCCATTAACATGGGTTCATCACCCGCCGTTTGAACATCGCACAAAATTTTGCCCTGTTCGGCCACAATTTTCAGCCCGCGTCCCCTGCGTTTGTAACCGCGGCTTACGATGGCAATGCGTTTAAACCGCTGGCCCAGGTGTTGAGCCAGCCAAATGGTAAAGGGCGTTTTACCGGTCCCGCCCACGCTGATATTACCCACGGAAACTACCGGAATTTTGCTTTTGTAGGCCGGGAGCAGCCCCATGTCGTACAAAATATTGCGGATTTCGGTCAACAAACCGTAGCACAAAGAAACGGGAATCAGTACAATCCGCAAAAGGAGCAAAACGTAACGGCTCATGAGACACCCTTAAGCACGTTTAATCCACTGGCGTAAAACATTCCATTCTTCGGGACGCAAAAAACGCAATCCCACAAATAGCAGCGGCGAACCGATCATGACGGCCAAACGCATCCAGATACCGGGCCGAATCCCGTAGTAAAAAGCAAGCACGGCCGTTAAATAAAGCAAAATAAAGGCCACACGTCCGTATTCGTAAGGAATATAATAAATTTTTTGATTGGCAATAAAAATACTTAGGGCCATAATCAGGTAGCTGATCAGGGTTGCGTAAGCCGCCCCCATAATACCGTAACGGGGCATTAAATACAAATTGCTTACCACATTAACAAGCGCCGCCAAACCGGTAAAAATAATCATGTACCTGGTTTTTTTGCGAATGTAAATACCCACCGTAAAGTTAACATACATCCCGTAAAACAAATAGGAGCTGAGAATAATGGGAATTATTTTAGTGCCGCTCCAATACATGTGCCCCATTAACGTTTTCCCGCCCGGCAGGGGTAACCGCACCAAATAATCGATGGAAAAACTGCCTAAAATAATAACCATGGCGCCGATCAACGTAAAATAGGTTAAGACGCGGGCGTAAATTTTCCTGGCCTCCGGCTGCCGGGCAATTTTCAGAAAAAACGGTTGCCAGGCATTGCGAAAGGCAATAACCACCAGAAGCAACAGAGAACCGAATTTGTAATTAGCCGAATACAATCCCAACAAATCTTTGTTCAGTAAAATGCGCATCAAATATTTGTCGCTTACTTCCACCGTTAAATAGGCCAGGCCGTTGGGTAAAATGGGCAAGCCGAACAGAAGCAATGTTTTGAACACATCACCGCTCCACCGCCCCTGTAAATAACGCTGTTGAAAGGGCAGCAAGGCCAATAAATTGATGACGGAGGCAATTAGATTGGCATACAAAATTCCCGTAACGCCTTTGTGCAAAACAACCACAAAAAGAAGATTCAGTAACAATTCCAGCGTAAAACGGCCGATGCGAAAAGCAGAGTAAAGGACGGAACGTTCCTCGGCACGTAAAACCAGATAGGGCAAGTTCCCGATGGAATCGAAAAACAAAATACCGGCGCTAAGGCGAATAAGCAAAGCGTAATGCGCACCGCCGAAAACAATGGTGCCCAATTGCGGGGCAAATACGTACAAAACAAGGGAAAGGAAAACGGCATTGACCACCACTCCTTTAAAACCCGTGGTGTAAACATCTTTTCGCCGGAATTTGCCCAGGAAAAAGTAACGCAAGATGGCGGAATCCATGCCATAGAGATAAACGAAATTCATAAAAGCCGTAAACGTGTACACCAGAGCCAAATCGCCGTATTGACTTTTGGAGGCCAAATAGGACGGATCGGTGTAAATGGGCAGCATGATAAAGCCCAGTGCACGCTGCATGAACGTGCTAATGGTGTAAATAGAAGAATGGCGGGCTAAGTTTTTAATGTGTTCAATCATGATTCAGTCGTTTGATTTTATGCGCCAACGCCTGAACGGCTAAAACGTACCCGTAGGCACCGAATCCCGTAATCGTCCCCTGGCACACCTCGCTAACGACCGAGCGTTGCCGAAATGCCTCACGGGAGGCAATATTGCTTAAATGCACTTCCACCACGGGAATCGTGCAGGCTTCGATGGCATCACGCAGGGCGTACGAATAATGGGTTAAAGCACCGGGATTGATGACAATGCCCTCGAATTGCGTCATGGCCTGATGAATGCGATCGATAATCGCCCCTTCGTGATTGCTCTGGAAAAATTCCAACTGCACTTTTTTAAAATAGTCCTGCACAAAGGTATTCAACTCGTTTAACGATCGATGGCCGTAAAAATCGGGATTGCGTTTTCCCAGAAGATTAAGATTGGGGCCGTTGATGATTAGTATTTTCATAACCCTTCCTTTTTCTGTCATTGGTCAAATATCTCCCTTTCAACAATGAAATCTTTTGGACAGCCAAGATGAACTTGCCGTTAAAGCTCTAATTCCAGCCCGTCATAAGCAAAGGCCATTTGCCCGGGTAACATGCTCCCGTGACGCTCATGGTCCAAAATGTGGCTGATGTGCGTAAAATATGTTCGCCGGGCCCCTATTTTTCTGGCCTCGGTGACGGCCTCGCCCAAACTGAAATGGGACGGATGGCGTTTCTCGCGCAAAGCGTCCAGCACCAAAACATCCAACCCCTGCAGCAAGGCATAGCTCGATTCCGGAATGCGATTGACATCCGTGCAATAGGCAAAATTTCCGATGCGATAGCCTAAAATGGTTTGTTCACCATGGAGCAAGGGGATCGGCGTAACCCGGATTACCGAAACGTCAAACGGCCCATTTACAACATGGGCCGAAAGATTCGGAATTCCTTTTTGGATTGCAACATCGGGCGCGGCAAAAGCGTAATCGAAAACTTTGATCAATCGTTCCATGGTTGAAGCATTACCATAGGCCGGAATGCGTTTTTTCATCAAATAGTTAAAGCGCCGGATTTCGTCCAGGCCGAACACATGATCCGCATGGGCATGGGTGTACAAAATGGCGTCGATACGCGGGAAAGGTTTGCGCAGCATTTGTTGCCGCAAATCCGGCGTCGTATCGATCAACAAAAACGTCTTGTCGATTGTAATCATGATCGAAGAACGCAGGCGCTTGTTCTTAGGATTTTCTGAGGTACATACCGCACAATGGCAATTGATCACGGGAACACCACCCGATGTACCTGTTCCCAGAAATGTAACACGCATTCCAATTTACCCTTTGTTTGACCACTTGTTTGCCATGTTGCCGAGTCGCAGCAAGTTCATGCGCAAACCCGATTCCGGCTCAATAAGCCACCTTTTACCGCTCTGGCATTCCAATGTTGTACAAACCAAAGCCACACCTTTTATTCTGCTTCCGGCATACGCAAAATTTCAAAGGCCTGTTTTAACAAATTGATATTTTCCACCCGATGAAAGGCGTACGCTCCGATTCGCTTCATTAAAACCAGGCGTACCTTACCCTGCTTAACCTTTTTATCCAGGGTCATGCGTTGCACCAGAGCTTCGATATTTAATGCCGAGGCATCGAAGGGGATGGGAACCCTGTTCAGTAAGCTTAAGCCCTGTTTGAAATCGGATTCGGGCAGCAGCTTGATTAAACGGGCATAATGCAAGGCACATTTCATGCCCAGAATAACCGCCTCGCCGTGCTTCAATTCGCCGAAATGATATTCCGCTTCCAGAGCATGGCCGAAGGTGTGGCCGAAGTTGAGCACCATACGCAATCCGCCTTCTTTTTCGTCCTGCATGACGATGCGTGCCTTTTCCTTAGCCGATTCCAAAATCAGGTGTTGCAGAACGGAATCGTCTTTGTGCAGCGCTTTTTCCAAATGGTTCGTTAAATATTCGAATAATGAACGATTTAAAACCATTCCGTATTTGATGACTTCCCCCAATCCGCAACGGATTTCGGCATCATCCAATGTTTGTAAAACATGCGCATCGCTGAATACAAATAACGGCTGTTTAAAAGCACCGATTAAATTTTTCCCCAGAGGGTGATTAATGCCGGTTTTACCGCCGATGCTGCTATCTACCTGAGCCAATAAGGTGGTCGGCACCTGAACCAAAGCCACACCGCGTAAATAAGTGGCTGCCACGAAACCGGCCAGATCACCGACTACGCCGCCCCCGAAAGCAATAATCAAACTACCGCGCTCGAACCGATTTTCCAGCAGGCGGGTGTACACTTCCTGCAACTGCTCAAAGGACTTGGCCTTTTCACCGTCCGGCACGAAAACTTGTAAAATCTGTACATCGGCCGGCAATTGGTCCATCAAGGTAGCCCCGTGCAGAGCAAACACTTTTTCATTGGTAATCACGGCAATTTGATCGCCCGCATAGTAAGTGCGCAATATTTTATTGAATTGATCAAAAATCCCGCTGCCCACAAAAATCGGGTAGCTTTCTTTCTCCAGATGTAAATCAATGCGCTGCATAATTTTGTTTCCAATATTGATTAAGTTGGGTTATGATTTCTTCGGCCACCTGTTCGGCTTCCAGACCGTCCCGTTGCACCACGATATCGGCCTGGAGATAGATCGGTTCACGTTCCTTAAGTAAATCGCGAATACGCTGTAACAAAGCATGTTCACGATCCGAGGCGGAAGATATGTTCAAAAGCGGCCTTTTGTCGGTGTGCTTGACGCGCTGCAACAGATTTTCCGGCGTACTTTGTAAATAGATCAACACGCCCGTTTGCCGAACCAAATGTAACGTTTGCGCATTATTCAAGGCGCCCCCGCCCAGAGAAATTACTCGAGGCAACGGATCATGGCATAGCCGGGCAATAGTCTCCTGCTCCAATTGGCGGAAAACGGATTCGCCCTGCTCGTCAAAAATCGCTTTGACGGATTTCCCGCTTTTCACTTCGATTTCCTTATCGGTATCTACGAAGGGGAAATTTAGCAATCGGGCCAAATGACGTCCCACCCGCGATTTTCCCGCTCCCATGAAACCGGTCAAAAAAATATGTTTTTTCGCCATAATCCGTTCGATTTAAAATAGACGTGTTTGTTCCTGCATTAACCGTCGGATGAATTTCCGACGATGAATGGGGCACGGCCCCAATTGCACGATTTTTTCACGATGGGCTTTGGTTCCGTAACCTTTGTGTTTCTCAAAGCCGTATTGCGGAAAGAGCCTGGCATATTCTTCCATTATGCGATCTCTTTGCACTTTTGCCAAAATGGAAGCCGCCGCGATAACCTGAGACCGGCCATCACCTTTAACAACGGCGCGTCCGTTCATTTTTTCTCCGTTTTTACTATGGCTAAAAAGCGGAAAATCCCGGCCATCAACCAAAATAAAATCCGGCTGAGGAATCAATTTTTCCAGAGCGCGCTGCATGGCTAAAAAAGTGGCCTGCAAAATATTAAGTCGTTGAATTTCTTCCACACTGGCACTGGCAATGCCGAACGAAAGAGCCACTTTTTGAATTTGATCAAATAGTTTTTCTCTCCGAGAGGCGGAAAGTTTTTTGGAATCGTTCAGTCCCGGAATTTCAACATTCGGTTCTAAAATGACCGCTGCCGCCACAACCGGCCCGGCCAGGGGGCCCCGCCCTGCTTCATCGATTCCTGCTAAAAAGCGAATGCCGTTTTGCCGAAATTGTCGATCGAATGCTGCTAACGGCATTTTTTGTTCAGCGAATTGCACCAATTTTTTACCTACTTTTATTTGAAACGAATTTAAAGGCATTCGGGGATTAATTCAAATTAGAGGATTTG
>CAZHIZ010000011.1:0-43078 GCA_964532875.1 uncultured Caldithrix sp.
CTCATTCGTAATAATACACTTTACATCCGCAACCGTCCCACATGTCTTCATAAATTTTCATGCGATCCATAATAAAGCGCCGTGCTTCCAATTCCGAATCGAAATGCCGCAATAAATATTCTCCTTTATCCGATTTTTCCTGAACAAACAGGTGATCTTGGTAGCGTAATAAACGCAGTTTATCGGAAACCATGGTGTCATGTTCCTGAATCAATTCACAAGAATCGAGCAACATTTTCAATTGGTCTTCCGTGATCACAATGTATTTTGCCTTACGCGAGGCTTCGATCAGTTCTTCCATGTCACATTTCCCCCAATTTTACGCGAGTGTACTTGTGCGCCTAAATTTAAAAAAAAATCCAATTCAATCAAACGGCACATCGGTTATTACGGATGCGGATTTTCTCCTTTTTAATTTCACTAGTGCCCTTTTTGTTTTCTTTTTCTGCCGGCCCAAATTTTTCTTCTCACTGTTACAAAAATTGTCTTATATTTCCCATTCAATAAAAAGAAGGAGCCAACATGTTACGACCTTTAAAACCGGGAGCTACCATTGCCGTTATTGCTCCGGCTTTTCCACCGGATGCCGAAAAGCTTGCACAGGGCCTGCGCTATTTAAAAGATCTGGGCTATCGCATTGTTGAAGGCCAAAGTTTGACGGCCAAAGAAAAATATTTTGCCGGTAGCGATGCCCTGCGTGCCGATGAATTGAATCGTTTTTTTGCCGATCCGCAGATAGACGCTCTTATTTGTGCTCGTGGCGGATGGGGTACTTTGCGCTTCTTGGACAAACTGAATTTTGAAATCATACGCAAGAATCCCAAAGTTCTTGTGGGATATTCGGATATTACGACTCTCCAGTTGGCCATTTGGCAAAAGGCACAGATCCCTTCTCTTTCCGGGCCAATGGTAGCCGTGGAAATGGGTTCGGGGATTTTGCCCTTTACGGAGCAGCATTTTTGGGCGCAAATACAAAATGAGGCGGCCAGTTACAGCTTCCGTTTCGATTGCCAAAAAGAAGTAGAAGTTTGGCGGGAAGGCCGGGCTCAGGGAAGGTTAATCGGCGGGTGTCTTTCCATGGTGGCCCATCAATTGGGAACTCCCTACATGCCGGATGTAGCGGGTAGTATTTTATTCCTGGAAGATGTGGGGGAAGAACCGTACAAAATCGACCGCTATTTGGCACAATTGCGCCAGGCCGGTCTGTTCGATAAAATTACCGCCTTAATTTTGGGGCAATTTATCGATTGCACCGATACCAATCCTTCACGCGCCTCCGTAGGCATAAAGGATGTACTGCAGGATTATTTTGCCGAGGCGCCGTACCCGGTGATTGTTAATTTTCCCTATGGTCACGGTATGCGCAAATTTAGCATGCCCATCGGGGTGCAGGCGGAACTTTCAACCGAAAATTGTACGTTAACCGTGGAAAATCCGTTTTTTTCTTGAGCATGGCAAAAAATATCCGAAACTAATTTCTAATTCGTTTGACTGTACGCCAACATTTTAGTAACTTTAACGTTTTTAAGAAATTAGACGGTTTTTATTTCGATCGGGGAGCAAATACGATGGGATTTTCATTATTTAACTTTTTTTCGTCGGATATCGGCATAGATTTGGGCACGGCCAATACCTTGATTTATGTGAAAGGAAAGGGCATTGTCGTAAACGAACCTTCGGTGATTGCACTGGAAGAAAATAGCGACAAAGTGGTTGCCGTAGGCAATGAAGCGCGTCAGATGCTGGGAAGAACGCATCAGGATATTGTTACCATTCGTCCCTTGAAAGACGGTGTGATTGCCGACTTCGAGGCCAATGAAATCATGATTCGCGAATTCATTAAAAAGGCCAATGTCAACCGCATGATGATCAGCAAGATTTTGGTTTGCGTTCCTTCGGGTATTACGGAAGTGGAAAAACGTGCCGTGCGAGACGCCGCGGAACGAGCCGGCGCACGTCAGGTCGATTTGGTGGCCGAAGCCATGGCCTCGGCGATTGGTGTGGGGTTGGAAATAGACGCTCCTGTGGGTAACATGATTGTGGATATCGGTGGCGGGACTTCGGAAATTGCCGTTATTTCTTTAAACGGCATTGTGAATCACACCTCCATTCGCATTGCCGGCGACGAAATGAATACGGCCATTATTCAATATTTCAAGAAAAATTATAATTTGTTAATCGGCGAAAAGACAGCCGAAGATTTGAAATGCGAAATCGGTTCGGCGGCGCCTTTGGAAGAAGAGCTCAAAGCCGAAGTCAAAGGTCGCGATTTAATTACAGGTATTCCCAAAACCATTGAAGTAACCTCCAAGGAAATTCGCGATGCTTTAAACGATTCCATTAATGCCATCGTAGAAGCAGTCAAACTTTCGTTGGAACGCACCCCGCCCGAATTGGCTTCCGATATTTTGGATCGGGGCATTATTTTAACCGGGGGCGGTGCTTTGCTAAAGAATTTGGATGTGCGCCTGCGCGAAGAAACTTCCATGGCCATTCATGTGGCCGACGATCCGCTGACTTGTGTGGCGCGCGGTTGCGGTAAAATTTTGGATGAACCCGAACGCTACGAAAAGGTTCTTCTAAAACAACGCCGTACGGTTTAATCGTTAAAGTGTGTTATTTAAATCATTTTGAAAATGCATTGTGAATATCATTAATAATTATTTGGGGCGCTACCGGGAATTTCTGACCCTTACGGTTTATATCGTTTTATCGTTTCTTTTGATGACGGCAAGTGATAAAGCCCTCGTGGAAGGCTTTCGTTCATTTGCCTTGCAAACTTTGGGCACAAGCGAACGCGCCCTGGCCAATTTCCGGGACTATTTTAATCTGTACGAAAAAAATCAGGCTTTACAGCAGGAAAACACCCGGCTCTCCTTTGAAAATTTCCAATTGCAGGAAGCGCTTCTGGAAAATCTACGCTTGAAACGTTTGCTCAAATTTCAGCATCAATTTCATTACACGCTTATCCCGGCAAAAATTATCGCTTACAGTCCGCAGGAAATCGTTACCGGATTTCAAATACTTTCCCGCCATTTAAAACCGCAGCACAAAGGGGCCGCCGTAATGACGGTCGACGGGCTGGTGGGGCGTTTGGTTAAGGTCTCCGGTTCTTTTGCCATTTGCCAGATTCTGTTGGATCCCAGCAGTAAGGTAAGTGTGCGCATCCAACGGAATCGGGAAGTAGGCCTTGTGGTTTGGGACGGCGCCGAGGGGTTGCTTTTAAAATACATTCCCAATACCATTGAAGTTAAGCCGGGAGATATCGTTTTTACCTCGGGCTTAAGCCAGATCTATCCGCCGAATATCAAAGTGGGGGTGGTTACTCAAATTAAGAAGGATGCCAGTAAGCTGTTTCAGACGATTTACGTAAAGCCCAGTGTCGATTTCAACGCGCTGGAAGAGGTGTTCGTGGTGCAGATGGAAACGGGGTCTCATGAATCAGGAAACTAAATATTTTTGGTTGCTTTTTTTTATTTTCGGGGTAACCAGTGTCATTGTTCAGGCATTATTTGCACCGCTCATTGCCATTCATTTTTACGAACCCGATTTTGTCCTAGTCATCGTCTTATTGATTTCCAAACGGTTTGGCGGCATTAAAGGAAGTACGGCCGGATTTCTGCTCGGCCTTTTGCAAGACGCCGTTACCGGACTGCCTCTGGGAATTTCGGCCATGCCCAAGGCCGTGGCCGGCTATTTGGGCGGCAAATTTCACGGTCAGGCTATTAAAAGTTTCAGTCTGGATCTGTGGTTCATCGTTTTCATCTTAATTCATGAAATTATTTTTTACGCCTTATTCCAGTTTAAATCCGAATTTTCGTTTCATTATTTTTTTGTGAATCGAGCCTTACCCAATACGCTGTACACAACCGTGGTTTTGATCGTTACGGCTTTGTTTACCGATAAGTATTTTAGTGAGTAATATGCGCTATCAGGATTCTTCAAGGCAATCGTCGCGGGGTTTGATTTTTGCTATCTTCATTATCATGAGTTTTTTAATCCTTGCCGGCGGATTTTTCTATTTGCAGGTTATTAAACACCATTACTACCTGGAAGTATCGTTAAATAATGTGATTCGACCCATCAAACTGAATCCGGTGCGCGGTTTGATTCTGGACAAAAACAAACGCATTCTGGTCGATAATCGGCCCTCGTTTTCCGTGGCTTTGATTCCGGTGCACACCACGCCCCACACCATTCGTCAGGTATCGCAACGTTTCCACATTAGTCCCGATGATATTCGTAAAAAATTACGTCGTGCTTCCAAATTTCAACCGGTGATTATCGCCCGTGATGTGCCCAAGAAAGAAGTTATTTATCTGGAAGAAAATCAATATTTTTTGCCGGGGCTTGAGGTTATTCCCGATTTTAAACGCTATTACCCTCCGGATGTAAATTCGCCTCACATTTTCGGGTACATCGGAGAGGTAAGCCCGGATGAACAAAAAAGGAATCCGCAATACGAATTGGGCGATATGATCGGCAAGACCGGATTGGAACGTTATTATGATTTGGATTTGCGCGGCATTAAGGGCGTACGCTATGTGCGCGTGGACGCCAGCGGTAAAATTTTAGGCGATTACGATACGCAGCTTAACGAACCCCCTGTTCATGGTAGCGATTTGTATTTGTACATGGATTATGATCTGCAAAAATTCGGCGAATCCCTGTTGGAAGGACATCGCGGGGCGTTAGTCGCCATCGATGTGCGCAACGGGGGGATTATCGCCCTGGTCAGTAAACCGGATTACGATATTCGTTTGCTGAGCGGGAAAATTGATGCCCGCATCTGGAGCGGTTTATTAAACGACGAAAGTCATCCTTTGTTTAGCCGGGCCATTCAAAGTACTTATCCACCAGGCTCTACCTACAAAATTGTGGCTGCTTTGGCCGCTTTGCAGGAAAACATCATCACGCCTCAATGGAAAGCCTTTTGCCCGGGGTATTTTCGCCTTGGCCGGCGCGTTATCCGCTGCTGGAATCCCAGCGGACACGGTTGGTTGGACTTGTACGGCGCCATTAAAAACAGTTGCAATGTCTATTTTTATCAGTTGGGTTTGAAAATCGGTTTGCCTGTCTGGTCCAAATATAGCCGGCTTTTGGGCTTCGGTCAAAAGACCGGCATTGATTTGCCCGGCGAGAAGTCCGGGCTGGTGCCCACCGTGGCCTACTTCAATCGGATTTACGGTGAGCATGGCTGGACCAAAGGCAATTTGGCCAATTTGGCCATTGGGCAGGGCGAATTGCTGGTTACTCCCCTGCAATTAGCTCAATTCGCCATGATTTTGGCTAATAAGGGTTTGTATTACGAACCGCATTTGGTGGATCATTTGTACAATTATCAAACCCGAAAGACCGTTAATTTTCCGGTAAAGGCGCGCTATGTGAAAGGTATTTCCAGCGAAAATTTCGATGTGGTCCGGGAAGGAATGCATGAGGTGGTAAACGGCGGCACCGGTTGGTTGGGCAAGGTGCCCGGTATCGATATGGCCGGCAAAACGGGTACGGCACAAAATCCTCATGGGGAACCGCATGCCTGGTTTATGGGCTTTGCGCCTTACAAGCTTCCGGAAGTGGCCATTGCCGTGGTTTTGGAAAACGCGGGTAGCGGCGGCGGGCATGCCGCACCTATTGCACGCAAGTTTCTGGAAATGTATTTTTACCATAAATTAATTCCCCGGCCGGTTGTAAAAAAAGATACCACGGCAACGGGGCACAATTTAAATCCCATGCAAACCATGCCGGTGGATAGTTTGCATCCCATGCCCATTATTCATTAAACCGTACGGATGATGCTTTATGCAAAAACTTTTAAAAACATTTGATCTCGGTATTTTTTTACCGACTTTGATTTTGATTGTTACCGGCTTGTTTTTTGTGTACAGTGCCACGTATTTGAATACTTCCGTCTATTTTTCCAGACAATTAATTTATGCCTTCGTGGGCATTATTTTAATGATTTCTATTGCCCTGCTGCCCTATAAAGTGATCTATAATTTCAGCTATTTGTTTTATGTTTTTTCCATAGGCTTGTTACTACTTGTTTTTGTCAACGGGGTAAAAGGCTATGGCGCAGAACGCTGGTTGGCCTTGGGCCCGGTTCGTTTACAGCCTTCGGAGTTTGCTAAAATTGCCACCGTTCTGGCCGTGGCCCGTTATTTGGCCCAAAACGATCGCAATATCAATGAATGGCGCCATCTGGCCGTGGTCTTCTTAATGATTTTTATTCCTTTTGTGCTCATCGCCAAACAGCCAGACTTGGGGACTTCATTGGTCTTTCTGGCCTTGATCGTGCCCATGCTTTACATGGCCGGGATTTCCTGGTTTTTCCTTTTTGTTATTACTGCGCCCATTATTACCATGATTGTGGCTTTTAATTTGTATGCTTTTATGGGGTGGATTTTACTTCTTTCGCTTATCTTAATTTTGGCCCGGCAAAAAATAGTTATTAAATTCGGCGTTTTTCTCATGCACATTGCCGTGGGGGCCATAACCCCCGTATTGTGGAAGACCTTGCGTCCTTATCAACAACAACGCATTTTAACATTCATTCAGCCCGAAAAAGATCCGCGCGGAGCCGGATACCAAATCATTCAAAGTAAAGTGGCCATCGGATCGGGAGGTGTTTGGGGTAAAGGATTTTTACAGGGGTCTCAGTCGCATTTAAATTTTTTACCGGCGCATCATACGGATTTCATCTTTTCGGTGATCGGTGAAGAACAGGGGTTTGTCGGGGTGATATTAATTTTAGCGGTATTCCTTTTTCTTTTTTTGTACTTGCTTTACCTGGCCAATCAGGTAAAGTCAACCTTTGCCCGATTATCATTAGTAGGCTTGATGACAATCCTGCTATTTCACACGTTTATTAATATTGCCATGACCATTGGGTTGGCACCCGTTACCGGGTTGCCCTTACCATTCTTAAGCTATGGCGGGTCATTTCTTTTAACTAGTTGCTTGTTGATCGGCATCACGTTGAATTTCTCAAAAAACCGTTATCATATCTGAACGGTAATTTTCCATAAAATGTGCAATTTTTGTGATAATTTATTATCTTACAAATCGCAATCGGGTTTGGGATGAGGCTGAATTATTAGACGTGTTCCTTTAAAGTTAGGTATTTGTTCTATTGAACGATCCTAATAGCACTATTCGCAAGTGCCGTTTTTTGATGAAAACGATTGCCGTTAAGAAAATTGCACAAATTGGAGAAAAAAAAGTTTTACGATTAAATTACCGGGAAAATTTGTCGAAATAAGAAAAATAATGAATTTAAGCATTAAACAAAAAAATGTGAGCACAATGCGCCAACGGATCATCAAATTACTTATTGTTTTAATAGTTTTAAGCGGAAGTTTGTTAGCTCAGGACAAACGAAAAATCGGTTTAATCCCTTTTACCAATGAAAAGCCCAATCCCAAATACGATTGGATTTCGTACGGTCTGGATTATTATTTACGGAATAAATTGAGCGTTCTCTCCGGATTTTACGTACCGGATAAAAAGCATTTCAAAAAGGTTTTGGACGAAGTCGGCTTCGGCAAAGGGCCTTTAACCGAGCGTATGATTTACCATATCGGCCGATATGCCAAGGTGGAAGTTACCATATCGGGCTCGTACAACGTTCAGGGAAACACGCTTGTTTTAAATGTTCTCTACAGCAATGCGTACAACGGCACCCCTTTGTTAACTTCTAAAATCGAAAAACCGTTAAATGCTTTTTTCGATGCGGGAAAACAAATTATCGATCAACTGATCGAACTGGCGGGCATTCCGGTTTCGGCCAAGGAGAAAAAACTACTGGCGTTTACGCTTACGCGATCCGTACCGGCCTTCGAATCGTTCATTCGGGCCTACATGGAAAATGAAAAACCCAATCCGCGGTACGAAGTGGTAACCGGTTTGTTTAAGCAGGCCATTCAAAGGGATCCGCAGTTTTGGGAAGCCTATTATAATTTGGGTATTGTCTATTTCAATAGCGGCAAACTCGATTTGGCTTTTTCTCAATTTAATAAGGTAATTCAGGCCCTGCCCAATTTTTCAAAGCCCTATTTCGGCAGGGGGTTAATCTATTATAAACAGGGCCATTTCCAAAAGGCCATTGCCGATTTACAAAAGGTCACGGATTTGAATCCTAATGATTACCAAGCCTATTACTATCTCGGTCAAATATACCGCCGGTTAAAACAATTTAAAAAAGCCCAGAAAGCCTTGCAGGAAGCACAGAAAATCAATCCCGAATTTGCCCCGGCTTTTTATGAAATGGGGAATATCTATTACGATCAGGCCAAATACCGCAAGGCAATCGACTTTTACCGTACGGCCACCGAACTGGATCCTAACACGGCCGACTATCATTTACGGTTAGGCGATTGTTACTATCGGTCGCAAATATTCTACAATGCCTTAAATGAACTTAATAAAGCCATTGAATTGCAACCGGATAATTCCATCGCTTATTTTTTAAAGGGATTAACCATCTACAAACAGGCGGTAATTGAGGAATTGATCGATGCCTTTTTGGAAATGCTGAATGGGAATGAAGAAGAAAATGTTAAACCTGTTAAGCATAAATCCCATGCCATTGCCATGGATCCCATCAAAAAGAAAAAGGTGTATGTGGAAATGGCCATTGCCTTTACCGAAGCGGTGCGTTACAATCCGCGATTTAAAGAAGCCATTTTTAACTTGGGGCTAACCTACCATGAAATGGGTAAGTACGATTTGGCCGAAAAGTATTATTTATTGGCTTTGCATGAAGATCCGAAATTATTGCGTGTGTATTTGAAGTTGGCAGAGCTCTACACGAAAATGGGTAAAAAGGATTTGGCCATCGAACAATATCGCAAGGTCTTTTATCTTCGCCCGTCCTACATTGTAAAGCATCCCACATTGGGCCCGGAATTTCATTATATCGATATTCTCAGTCGTTTTAAAAACGAATTGGAAGAGCGTTTACAGAAAAACCCCAATGATACAGAAGCGAATTTGATTTTGGCTAAAGTGTTTGAGGCACAAGGGAATTACGGAAAGGCGGCAAATTTGGCCCGTCGTGTTTTAGCCTTTAATCCCAATAATAAAGAGGCCAAAAAACTCTTGCAATCCATTGATCGCTAATTCTTCTTCCTATTGTTAGCTACTCTTTCCCCATTTACTTAGGCAATTTCCTTAAAATAAAACTGGCTGTTAGCAGCCTATTCTTGTAATTTTTTTTAATATTGGGAATGGGTTTCCTGCCTTTCATTTTTTATTTAAAAAAATTATGGATACCTCGACCTAAAAAACAGGAAAAAAACAATACGAAAAAATGAAAAAAAAATTTAAAAATAAATAATACCCTACGACTAACAAGGTAGGTCAGTAAAAAACGGAAAATGAATTTCCGGGACGAAGGTCAAATTTAAACTAAGGAGGTTTAACCATGAGTGCTGACATCACCCGCATTGCTGCCAACATACCAGCAATGAAGAACATCAACATTCTAACCAAGATCAGCGATAACATCGCTAATCATCAGTTGCGGCTGGCAACCGGTAAGCGGATCAATTCCCCTGCCGAAGATCCGGCCGGTTACATGTTGGCTCGCGGCTTGGAAGCCCGTAAACGCGGTTTGCAGGTTGCCTTGGACAATGTTTCCAATGCCCAGAACATTCTGGACGTAGCCGAAGGTGCTTATTCCAATGTCATGGACATTTTGCAGACATTGAAAGAAAAAGCCACCCAGGCTGCCGACGGTAGTTTGAACTCCACACAGCGTTCGGCCATTGACGGGCAAGCAGACGCTTTGATCAGCGAAATCGAAGATCTGGTCGATAACACGACGTTCAACGGAACCAAGTTGATTGACGGCAACTATTCCACCTATTTCCAAACCGGCGAACAAGGGACAGAGCAATTGCAGGTTTCTTTAGGTGCCGCCGATAGCGCGAGCTTAGGAATCAACGCCATCGATTTATCGACTGCAAACGGAGCAAGTTCGGCTATTTCTACCATTAGCGATGCCATTAATACCCTTTCCGGTAACATGAAAGATTTGGGTGAATACAAGATTCGCTTGCAATCCAAAGAATCGAATTTGTCCAATGCTATTACCAATACCGAATCGGTGCGCAGCACCCTGGAGGATGCCGACTTTGCCAAAGAGCAGATGGAGGTGATGAAACTGCAAATTCTGCAGCAGACTTCACTTTCATCGTTAACCCAGGCAAATGCGGCACCGCAATTGGTACTGTCCATGTTCCGTTAATGGTAAGCTTGTAGGAAACTTAGGTGGGGAACGGCTGAGTCCCCCACCTTTTACCGTTTAAAAAAGGGAGATTAGAACCATGCTGAACTACACATTGAATGCTAAAAAACGAACGCTTCAGAATCCGTATCTGGTACAAAAATTCATGTCTGCCAGTCCGGAAGAGTTGATTGCTTACATTTACGATTACGGAGTAACGGCATGTGCTCAAAAAAATCCCGTTAAAGCACGCACGGCTATTAATAACTTGATTCAGGCCTTAAATTTCGATTATAAAGAGGTGGCGACAACATTCTTTAATGTGTATCGTTATCTTAATCACTTAATAAACCAAAGACGCTTTGACGAAGCGAAAGCCATTTTGAGTGATTTGAAAAATACGTGGAACAAAGCGTTTAATTTGCCCTAATTAAGGGGAGGTATGAATCATGAATTTCGGTTCAATCGGAGGTACGAATTCAATTCAATATTTGGTCGATCAATATATGGCCATTGAATCGCGCCCCAAAGACAAATTAGTCCAGCAGCAAAAAGCTTTGGAAAAAAAGAAATCGATCTTCAGCGAGCTGGACTCCAAGCTTTCCGCTTTAAAAACAAAGTTGGAATATTTGACGGATGCGGTTTCATTGCCATTTCAGGCCAAAATAGCCCAATCCAGCGATGACAACAAAGTGGGGGTTACGGTCCAAAACTCGGCCGTTAAAGGGAACCATACGCTCGTTGTTCAACAATTAGCCCGTTCCGACACCCGTGTTTCCAATCAGTTCTCCGATTCAGGGACCGATTTTAGTAGTTTTACCAGTGATCAAACATTTACCATCCAGGTGGCCCATCCAACGGATACCGATGCCAACAATCGCGTCGATATTTCCGTGACGGTTTCGGCCGATACGTTTAGCAAGAACAATGACGAAGTACTGCAAGATATTGCGCAAGCCATCAATGATGCCATGGCTTCGGCTGCTGCTGACGGTACTATCACCAGTGACGAAATGGCTCAGGCCTCCATTATTACCGAACAAAACGGCGTTTCGCGTTTGGTACTGACCAGCGGACAAACCGGATATACCAATCGTTTGAGCTTCGGAAGCAGTTCTCTTTTAGATACGTTAAATATCAATAATAATGCGCAAACCTCGGGCACAACCGGCGGTTACGTGTACAATGTGGGCACCTCGGCATCGGATAGTGCCTTGAATTCGGTTTTTGTTTTGGACGGTATGACCATGTACCGGGATTCCAATAAAATCGACGATGCTTATGAGGGCATCACGTTCGAGTTGAAAGATACTTTTTCGCAGGAAGTAACCGTGAGCGTGGATGCCGATATCGATTCGGTAAAAAAAGATGTACAAGATTTTATCGATAAATATAACGAGGTCATTGACTATTTGACCAAAAATGCACGGATTAATTCCGTTACCTATGAAAAAGGGGCATTACAGGAAGATACCGTGTACTCATCAATGATTTCGGATTTGCGAGGCCTGGTTTCGGAATCGGTGGACACGGCTGCTTCCGATAATTACAAGCTGCTTTACAGTATCGGAATCGAAGCCGACCAGAGCGGCAAATTATCCATTAAGGACGAAAGCAAATTGACCAATGCCCTGCAAGCCAATCCGGCTTACGTGGAAGATTTGTTTACTTCGGATGACGGGGTTGCCAACAAAGTAAAAGATTATATCGATCGCTTTGTCAAAATCGGTGGCACCATAGACAGCAGTAAAAAATTGATCGATGAGCAAATAAAAGGTTTGGACGATCGTATCAATTACATGAACGAGCTTTTGGATAAAAAAGAAAAGCAGTATTACGAAGAATTTACGAAAATCCAAAAAACCATGTATACCTTACAAAATCAACAAGCATTTTTCAGCCAATTTTTTAATATGGGCGGAAATGCTTCGTAGAAAAGAGGTGAACCATGGATGATTTAAGAATAAATGACTATCTCGAAGTCAGTAAAATGGGGGGCATGGAGCAAGCAAAGGTTGTCGATTCGCACGATGAAAAAGCCAAATATGAGCGCATGACACAAACTCAAAATTCCAATAAAAAAGAATCCAGCGAAGTACCGGCCAATGTTTCCGTGGAAAAATTGGTGGAAATGGCCAATCATTATGTGGATCGTTTTACAACAAAGCTTAGCTTTACGTATGACCCGGAATTGAAAATTCCCATGATTTATGTGAAGGAAAAAGATACCGGGCGTATTATTCGTCAGATTCCGCCGGAACAAATGGTGCAATTAATGAAGAAAATGGAAGAAATTGCCGGAATTATCTACAACAGGAGGGCCTGATGTTTCAGGATCAAATGAACAATGAACTCGATTTGAACCATATTTTGCATCAAGAGCTTGATTCTTTTCATTCTGTTTTGCAATTTTCGGAGAAGATAATCGAGCAAATCGATACTCTGCCCATATCGGCCTTGTCGCAAATGGTGGAATATCGGCAAAAGTGGATCGACCAAATTCAAAAATTGGAAGAGAATCGTAAAAAATTGGCTGATCAGGCTATTGGCGAAGACGAACGACTTATTATTCGCAATATCTCCGATTTGGCGCGAAAATTGGTAGAAACGGATGACCGCATTTATCGGCAATTGCAATCGCGTAAGCTAAAATTTATTAAGGAACATGCCGATTTAATTGCGGTTAGACGCCAAAATAAATCTGCAAACGGATTATCCAACCGTATGGATATCATTCAGGAGTAATACCATGATCGATCGAATTGATCAATTCGGTGCATTGGGCAACGAAAATAAAAAGTCGGATAAAATCCAAAAAAAGAACCGTTTAAAGAATGTCGATAAAAAAACGGTTGCAACAGACAAAACGACTTCCAATGCGGGCAAGGGCGAACCGGTTGCCAGAGTGGAAATTTCACAGGCGGCCAGGGAACAACTTTTATTACGTGCCGAGGCTGAACGATATTTAAAGCTAATGGAACAGCAAGAAGGAATTGATCCCGATAAAGTTCGGGAATTAAAGCAAAAAGTTTCGGACAATTTTTATCTTAAAGAAAAAGTAATCGATAAGATCGTCGATAAATTGTTGAATTTGCCCGGTTTCTCCGACAAAAACGATTGATATCCCCGCCAACTAATACATGCCGAACTCTTGGCCGCAATTTGTCCCGGCTTCTGCTTTTTTATTCATAGAAAAAAATAAGAAAAAATATTTAAAAATTTAACAAACCCCACGACCCATACCGTAGAAAGAATTTAATCAAAAACACGTGGAGGTCATTATGGGTCTCATTGAAAATATTCTCGGGCTAAATTCCGAGGTTAGTCGGCCCAACAAAGCAGGGCCGAGCAGAAAGAACGGAGAGACCAGGTCTGCCCATAAAACGTCTGCCGATAAACAACCGGTTGAGGTGAAAACCGATATTTCGGATAAAGCCAAGGAGTTACTTGCTCTTAAGAATGAAGCGGCAACTATGGTGGACACCGTAAAGCAGGCCGAAACTTTATCATCCGATGAAATCGGGGAGATCAAGCAACGAATTAGTTCTCAATACTACTTTGATTCTGCCGTGATCGACAAAATTGTGGATCGTCTATTAAGAACAGTGAAGGTACAACCTATTAAATAAAGGAAATCCCTTTATGACTGCAAGGACGCACTCGGAAGGGCTCAATCTCATGGAATCGGTTCTGGAAGACGATGGAAGAGAAATTTTAGAGTCCTATTCTTCTATTTTTAATCTGTTCCCGGAAGGGGTACTCATTGCCAGTAAGGATGCTCTGGAGATTTTATATGTCAACGATTTCTTTTTGAGTTTAACACGTTTTACCAGAGATGAGATCGCATCCAAAAAATTTTTGGATTTATTTGTAATACCCGATATTCATTCCTTTTTGGAATATTTTTCATTTGCCATCAAACAAAACGAACCCAGTGTATTTGAATTTTTGCTTAAAAGCAAAGCGCAGCTCATTCCCGTAAAGCTGGTAATTCGGGCGGCCCAATTAAAAGAACAAAAATTTTTAATTTGCTCCGTTTCGGACCAGTCCGATTATAAGCGGCTGGAAGTAGAACGAAACATGCTTTCGCACGCTTTAAAGCAAGTGAACGAGGGGCTGAGTGTTTTTGATCTGGACGGGAGTATCTTATTTGTTAACGAGGCCTTTTTAGACACTTTCGGTTATACGAAAGAAGAAATTGTCGGTACCTCCATCGAAACACTCTTCAATTCGGCCGGAAATCATGATTTTAAATTACACATTTTACCGGCCAGCATTAAAGGCGGGTGGAACGGTGAATTTAAGGTTAAACGCAAAGACAATAAGGAAATAACCATCTTCCTTTCTACTTCCGTGGTGAAGGATGACAACGGGCAACCGGTGGTTGTGGTGGGTGTCATTAGCGATATTACCTTACGCAAGCAATTGGAAGAACAACTGCGCCATTCCCAAAAAATGGAAGCCATCGGGCAGTTGGCCGGCGGTATCGCCCACGATTTTAACAACCTGCTTACCGTCATCGAAGGCTACATCGATTTGTTGCAAAATGTTATGCACCATGAGGGGAAAACAGCCAATTACGTTATGCAAATAAAAAAAGCAACGGATCGGGCCGTAGCCTTGACGCGCCAGTTGTTAACCTTTAGTCGTCGCCAGATTTTGCAGCCAAAGGTACTGGATATTAATCAAAATATTCGCGATTTAAGCGTTATGCTGCAACGTCTGATCGGTGAAAACATCGAACTGATTACCGATCTGGAATCCGATATTTGGCCCATTAAAGCAGATCCCCATCAGATAGAGCAGGTGATTATGAACCTGATTGTGAATGCTCGCGACGCCATGCCGGACGGTGGAAAATTAATGATCAAAACCCGCGCCATGCAGTTGGATTCCAGTTACAATCGTTTGCATCCCGATGTAAAAATGGGCGATTACGTTTTGTTATCCATTTCGGACACCGGGGTAGGCATGAGTGCCGAAGTACGGGAACGAATCTTCGAGCCGTTTTTTACGACCAAAGAAAAGGGCAAAGGCACGGGGCTCGGCCTGGCAACGGTGTACGGCATTGTTAAACAAAGCAACGGGCATATTTATGTGTTTAGCGAACCGGGCAAGGGCACGACTTTTAAAATTTACTTTCCTGCGGTGAAAATGCGTAAGGTAGTCCGGGATAAACGCCAAAACAGTAAAAAATCCAAGGGAAAAGGCGAGAAAATTTTAGTGGTGGAAGACGAGTATCTTGTACGGGAATTGATCGTAGATACGCTAAAAAATATCGGTTATCAGGTAATCGAAGCTTCCAACGGCGATCAAGCTATGAAGGTTTTTCGTGCAAACAGGGAAACGATTGACCTGGTATTAACCGATCTTATCATGCCCGGCATGAACGGTAAAAAGTTGATGGAAATGATTAGTAAAGAAGCGCCGGAAATGCAGTTTTTGATTATGTCCGGTTATGATGATAATGCCATTAGCAAACACGGTTTATTGGAAGCCGGTATTAATTACATCCAAAAACCCTTTTCACCCAAAACGCTTGCCGAAAAATTGCAGGAAGTATTTCGAAACTGAGGGCAAATAAAGGCAAAAACAAAATGCGCGGTGGCGGAAAAACCGATATGGCCTGCGCTGAGCGATTCCATTTGCTCTTTCTATAACCGGGCCCGACAATCGTTTTATTTTAGCTGTCTAAAATTTCGCGTACCTTGCGGGCTAATTGACTGCCTAAAAACGGCTTAAGCAAATATCCATTTTCGTTTTCCAATTTGGGACTAAAAGCACTCATCAGTAAAAATTTAATTTGCGGCTTTAATTGCTGGCAAAAGAGGCGCAATTCAATACCATCCATATCCGGCATGACCACATCCGAGATAACCAAATCAATAATATCATGATATTTTTCAAAAATTTCCAGGGCCTGAATTCCGTTTCCCGCAATGAGTACTTTATAGCCGTAAGATTCCAGCGTTTCTTTGGAAGTCGTTAAAATATCAATTTGGTCATCCACCAAAAGAATCGTTTCGTGCCCGCCTTTCACGGCCGGGCTACTACCGTGAAAATGAATATGATTTTTGTCTTCGAGGACGGCCGGAAAATAAATTTTGAAAACGGTTCCCTCTCCCAATTTACTGGAAAATTGAATAAACCCGTCGTGTTGCTGCACCAGGCCGTACACCGTGGCCAAGCCGAGGCCGGTTCCTTCTCCCAGCTCTTTGGTCGTAAAAAACGGTTCGAAGATATGTTTTTGTACTTCCTGAGACATGCCCACACCCGTATCGGAAATAATAAACAAAACGTATTCGCCGGGCGGGATGTCTTTTTCTTTATCTTTGACTGAAATATTGCGTGTTTGCAAAATCAATTCACCGCCGTCCGGCATGGCGTCACGGGCATTGATACACAAATTGGTGATGATTTGATCCATGGCACTGGCATCACCGTGAATGAGATGCAAGTCATCATCCAAATGTACCATCAGATGAATATCTTCGCCCAAATAGCGTTGCAGCAATTTTTGATTGCTTAAAATAATTTGATTAAGATTTAGCAAGTGTTTGGCGATGTGCTGTTGGCGGCTAAACATGAGGAGCTTGCGTACCAAATCGGCCGCACTTTCCGATTTTTTAATGATGATTTTGATATTTTCATATACCGGATCTTCTTTGTTGATGCGGCGTAAGGAAAGTTCGCTTAAACCGATGATACCGGCCAATACATTGTTAAAATCATGCGCAATGCCCCCGGCCAACTGTCCGATGGCTTCCAGTTTTTCCACGCGGCGCAATCGGGACTCTAATTTTTTTCTGGCCGAAATGTCCGTAATTAAAGCCATAATAAAGGGACCTTCGAACATTTCCACCTGTGAAAAACGGATTTCAAAAGGAAATTCACTCCCGTCTTTGCGCATGCCGGTCAGCTCATGGGTGCCCTTGGGAATATCGGTGGCGAAATGCCGGAAATTATTTTGATTCAGCAAATTATTTTTACCCCGTTCCACAAAGGGCAGCAATATCTCCATGGGTTGATGCAGTAATTCATCCCGCGAGTAGCCGAACAAATGCTCGGTTTGCGAATTGACCAGCGTGATGCGTCCGTGTACATTAACCAACACGATGGCCTGCGAGGCGGACTCCAGCAAAATTCGAAATTTGGATTCACTTTTTTGCAAATCGCTTTCGTATCGTTTGCGTTCGGTAATGTCGCGGATTAAACACAGAATTTGTCCGGCCATGCTTTGGATTAAACGCGCTTCGAAATCACGCAATTTGCCGCCCGTTTCGTATTGATATTCAAATGTTTGGACCTGCTCGGTTCGATTGGTCAGCAGGATCATGGTCTGAAAACGCTGAGCCAAAGGAGCCGGGAAAATTTCGAATACGGTTTTACCGATGTATTGATGCGGCGCTCCGGGGTGTAACCGATCCGTTTTGGCGTCCAGACAATGGCCATCTCTGGAAAACAAAAATAATTGATCGGGAATGGCATTGAGAACGGCTCGTAATTTTTGCTCGCTGGCGCGTAAGTCGGATTCGGCTTTTTTTAACTGCGTAATATCGCTAAAGGTGGTAAATACTTCTTTGGCGGTTTTCCCTTCCAGATGAGGAACGGAATCCATGATCAGCCAAATATCTTCACTTTTTGCGGTACGCAGGCGGATAATCTGGTGCAGGACCGCTTCCTTGTTGTGAAGGGCCTTTAAAGGCGGAAAATCTTCCCACGTTAGGGCCTTACCTTGAGCATCGAAGATACGAAAGGTTTTAAATAAATCGATATGAAAACCCGTTTTCTGATTTTCGAGTCTTAAAATTGTTAGTGCCGCTCTGTTAATGGAAATGATTTTTCCATCCGACCTTAAATAAAACACGCCTTGTGCCATGTTTTCAAAAAGTAGCCGATATTTTTTTTCGGATCTTTTGAGCGCCCGTTCGGTGCGTTTGCGTTCGGAAATGTCTTTAATCATGATGTAGCAGGCCGGCGTATCTTCGTAAAGAAAATGGTGTGACATAATTTCCACATCGATTCTCTTGCCCTCTTTGGTCAGGTTGGTGACTTCCCGCGAGCTTTGGATAAGCGCCGATTCGTCTGCTTCCATGTTGTATTGCGGCACCTGCGCGGCATCACGGAAAAGCAATGTTACCGCATGGCCCACCAATTCTTCCCGCGCGTATCCGTACAAGAGCAGGGCGGCATGATTAACGTCCAATATTTCAAGAGAATTCGAATCGTAAATGATCATGGGCATGGGATTGTTCTCGAACATTAGTCGAAAGGTCTGTTCGCGTTTTTTTAACGATTGCGTGCGTATTTCCACTAATTTCTCCAATTCTTTGCGGTAGCGTAAATTTTCTTCGAAAAGATGCTCTTTTTCGGCGGAAAGTCGAATAACCTCCAGAGCACGATGCACCGTACGCTCCAGAGTAACTTTGTCGATGGGTTTGCTCAAATAATCAAAAGCGGCATTACGCATGGCCTGGGTTGCCGTGGCCAAATCCGGCTGAGCCGTAATGATGATTACTTTGGTATTGGCATCCCGTTCCCGGACTTCGGACAATAAATCCAACCCGCTTTTATCCGGAAGTATCAGATCGGTAATGACTACGTCAAAATGATTCTTTTCGATTAAATGAAGCGCCTGCTCGAAGGTTTCTGCGGTTTCAACCAAAGGAAACGTTTCTTCCAAATAAGTGCGCAATGTGTAACGCGTGACTTTAGCGTCTTCAACGATTAAAATACGGGCCATTCGTCATTTTCCGTTTATGGACATTTCCATCGGTGTTTTTAAGCCTAAAAAACACATTCGGAAATAGAGTCAAATGGGTTATTTCGACAGAAAACCAAGGAACCTTTAATGTTATTTGCGCTGGCTGTCTTTCCAATTACCATTTAAAAAAAGGGAGCACAGCTCGACTTATGTAGTAGATAGCCTGAAAATAAAACAGGCTTTGGGTACGAAAATTTTTGTCGTGCCTTAAAACAAAAAGCACATGGAATGTGCATTATTACATTGAACGCTTACACAAAATGCGTATCGGACGATTATTTCATGCAGGGCGTTCTGTGGAAAGGAAGACAATGAACAAGAAAATTTTGATCTTAGATAATGATGAACCGTCGGTGCGCATCATAACCCATGTGGCGCGGGCACTCAATTTGGATACGCTGGTCATCCACAATTGGGGCAAATCGCTGAATTTGGTGCAGGACGAAAATATTCTGATTGTGTTCCTGAATGTGGAATTGGGTATTGTGAACATTCCATCTTTTCTCAGGCATTTCCCCCAAAACAGAGAAGACGGGGAGAGGCATTTTATCCCCGTCTATTTTTTATTCAATAAGTTGTTCAGCCCCAGATTTCAGGAAGCCAAAAAATATGCCCATGCTGGTGATTTAAAAAAACCGCTCAAGATCGAACGATTGGTGGAGATCCTTGACGGTCTCATCGATGTGGAGCGTGTTCTGAGATATCGGGAAAATGAGTATCGTGATAAATGGAGGAACATCAAGGACTATTCACAAAAAACAAAGGAATTTATGCAACAGTTGGAATCCATATTAGGATAGGTGATGGGATATGAACGAAAATATTCAACTTGAATTGCCCAAGGGAGTTGTGCGCATTATTCCGTTGCTGGGAGGAAAATTATTAATTGCCCGGAAGATAAGCGGTAATGTGAAGCCGGGAGATATTGTGGCTGGTTTGAAGAAGATCGGTATCACGGAAGGTCTTTTGAATGATTCCATCGAATTATTACAAAGAGAAAATATATTTGAAATGCCCGTTGCCTGTGCCTTTTACCATGACGAACCGCCTCAGTTTAAGGTGCATTTCGGCCGCCAATTTTCTGAGGACGATTACCTGCGTATGGTAAACGGTGAAGAAATTCCGTTTATTAAACAGGATTTGCAGGTTTTGGCCAATCAAAAATTGGTGAGTATCGTTAAGCCTTTCCGTACGGTTCTTCGTTATCCGGACGGACATATCGCAGAAAAAGCCGTTTTACAAGAGGCCTACGATTTGCGTATTTTCAACGGGGCCAATGTGCGTTCCAAAAACAATGTCATCCTTTCACAAATAGAGGGCAGTGCTTTTGTTTCCAAATGGGGAAAGGTGTATGTCTTCCCCATCTTAACCGTGCGCGGCTTAGGAGAAATTCACGGTAAGCTGGACGACCAATACGGTGTGCATGTTTTGGAAGACATTCATAGCTACTCCAATCTGGAATTGCCTTCCAGCGTGTTTGTGACGGGAATGATTCATTCCTCATTTATCAAAGTAAAAGGCTACGTACAGGCGCTCGAAGGCATTGACAATTCCAAGAAAATCGAGAATAGCCGGATTATTGCCGGCAAATCGGTGCTTACGCCACACATTAAACGCTACCGCATTACGGCGGGTGAAGATGTTTTGGTGAATGAGATTATTACACAATCCTTGATTATCAGTCATCGCAATGTGGTGGCGCGTATCGTGGACGAATCGGAAATCCGCGTGCAAAATAAATTGATTGCTGACGAAATCAGGGCCGGGAGTCAGGTCTATCTTGGCCCTTCCTTCTTAAAAAATCAGACTTACAATCACTGGGTCGTTGCCAATCAAAAAGCCGAGAAACAATTGAACCGCAAAGAATATGCCCTTGAAGAATTAAAAGATAGGTTCGAGCGCGAAAAACAGGTGTTGATCCAATATTTCACACGCCTTAAAGAATCCGGCCAAAAAAATATTTTAATGGATGCCACCATGATGCGTCTCTACGACCAGTTGAAAGAATCGTTTAATGCTTTGCAAAAGCAAACCGACGAATACGAGACCTTAATGAAGAATTACCTGACCATCGGTATTATTATGGCCTATTATGCCCGTGAGAATCGCATGACCGAGGACCCGCAAATTCGGGTTTACGGTAAAATAGCCAAAGGTGTGATGATCAGTTCTTCCGGTAAAAGCGTCAAATTAACCAAATCGTTGGAGAATGTAACCATACGATTAGATCGGGCCAGCGGAGAATTACGGATTATCTCTCATAACAACAAGGATGTGGCGGCGGTTCCGGTTTGATCGTTGCCTTACTCGCGGAGAGTGGATGATGGAAATCGCAAACGACGATCGAGAAATATTGCTGGAATTTGTCCGTGAAGCAAACGAAGGCCTGGAACAGGCGCAAGCTCTTCTTTTGGAGCTGGAAGAGCAATTGCCCCAAAGGCAACAGGCGGAAATGCCTTTGATCGATAGCCTTTTCCGGGTATTTCATTCCATTAAGGGGACCGCCGGTTTTTTAGGGCTTTCGCTAATCAGTTCCCTAACGCATCAGGCGGAATCGCTATTGGATGCCGTTCGTAAAGGCCGAACGGCGCTGAGTAAGCGTGAAATCGATCTTTTTTTTGAGGCATGCGATGCTTTGCAAATTATTTTGGATTATGTGGAAAACAATGGGGAGGAGCGGGGGATTCAAAACGATTTTTCGGATTTGACGAATCGTTTGAAAAACCTAACGAGTGAGGAGGAGCCGGCCCCTGGGCCGGAAGACAAAGCGCCCGGCGGCGAGAGGCAAAAAGCGGCTGACAAACCGGTGCACGAGCCGGAAATGCTGGTAACCGACGATATGAAAAAGGAGTTTGCCCAAGAAAGTCGCGAATTGCTGGATCAATTGGAGCAGGATTTGTTGGCGCTGGAAAAAAATCCGCAGGAAACGGAGATTTTGAATCGTGTTTTTCGTACGCTGCACACTATTAAAGGCAATGCCGGTTTTTTAGGATTCGGCGATATCCACGAAATTTGCCACAAAGCGGAAAGTATTTTCGATGCGGCTCGTACCGCTCGCATTGTGCTGCAAGAACGGCAAATTTCGCTGATGCTGCAAATCATCGATTTTATCGGTGCGGCTTTGGATGCCTTGCGGCAAGGTAAGCCGCCGATTATTGCCGGCAAAAACGCCCTGCTCGATCTGATGGGCGATTTGGTGAGCCTTCCGGAACAAAAACCGGAAGGCAACGATGCGTCATCTAACGGAAAGCACAAGACTGCAAAGGAAAAGGCAAGCGCCAATCCGCTGGAAGCCAAACGGATGCAACAGCCGCTGGTGCAGAAATTAAGTGATGTGATACGGGTAGATGTGAGCAAATTAAACCGCTTGATGGATTTGGTGGGAGAGATCGTTATTGCCGAATCCAGTTTACTAAATCACTACAATTTCCAACACAATCAGTCTGACGAATTTTTGAAATCGCTGGTGTATTTGCAGAAAAATATTCGTGCCTTGCAAGAGCTGGCCACTTCCATGCGCATGGTGCCGCTTTCCGGATTGTTCGCCAAAATGCACCGCCTGGTACGGGATATTTCCGCTAAAAAAGGAAAAGAAGCGGAATTAATTGTCAACGGAGCCGAAACGGAAGTCGATCGTTCCGTGATCGAACACATTTCCGATCCCTTAATCCACATTTTACGCAATGCGCTGGATCATGGTATCGAAATGCCGGATGTACGTGAGCAGAAAGGCAAAGCGCGCAAAGGGCGCATCGAGATTAAGGTGGAAAGAGTCGGCGGACAAATTTGGATTAACGTGCAGGATGACGGGCAGGGGCTTAATAAGGAAAAGATTTTAAAACGGGCCTGGGAACGCGGCTTGATTCCTCCCGGGCATGTTCCGGAAGACGAACAGACGATTTATAATTTTATTTTCGAAGCGGGATTTTCCACGGCCGATAAGGTGACCAGTATTTCAGGGCGCGGAGTAGGCATGGATGTGGTGCGCAAGAATATCGAAAAAATCAGAGGCAGTATTTCGTTGACCACCGAACCCGGTTTCGGCACGACCATTACCATGAAGATCCCGTTAACAACGGCTATTATCGACGGCATGCTCATCCGAGCCGGACGTACCTTGTACGCCGTTCCGATGCTCGATATTCGTGAAGCCGTTCAGGTAAGCGCCGGGCAGTCCCTTGAATTGATAGACGGACAGGAAGTGCTTAAAGTGCGCGAACGGCTGATTCCGGTTGTTCGTTTGCAACAATTCCATGGGCGGAATTCTTCGTCTTCTTCTACCGGGCAAGGGATGGTGATCATTAGCGAGATGGCTGGTAAAGCCGTCGGTTTTTGGGCCGATGAGATTTTAGGAGAGCACCAACTGGTACTTAAACCTTTACCGCGTTACCTGGGGCAACTGGAAGGCGTTTCCGGTTGCGCCGTGTTAGGTGACGGGGCCATTTGCTATATTTTGGATTTGGCCGCTTTGCTCAATTATATGAAAACATCTCCGGGCCATGAACAGGGGCAAAGGGTAATCGTGGAGGCATGATGAGCGAAAACAATTCCCTTGCGGAAGAAATGGATACACTACAAGACAAATATTTGATTTTCCATTTGGGCGAACAGATTTTCGCGCTGGAAATTCGCCATGTGGCCGAAATTATCGGCATGCAAAAAATTACGCCCTTACCATTTGAAGCGGATTTTGTCAAAGGAGTGATTAATTTAAGGGGTCAGGTGATTCCCGTAATGGATGCCCGCTTACGTTTGGGCATGGAAGAACGTCCCTACGATGATCGCACCTGCATCATTATTTGCAAGGTAAAGGAGATGTTAATCGGGCTGATTGTGGATTCGGTGAATGAAGTAACAACTATTCTTCCGGACCAAATTGAAGAACCGCCGCGTTTGCGGAAGAACAAACGTACGAATTTTTTGCAGGGGTTGGCCAAAAAAGACGATGGGGTACATTTAGTTATCGACGTGCAAAATTTTTTGTTTGCCGAAGAATTGGTCGCATGGCAAAGTACCATGGCCGTTAACGAGACAAATTAAAAACGATTTTTTTTGAGAATCAATCTTAAGGAGAAGGCAAATGAAACGTTGGGCAGCATTAAGTGTGTTGACGGTATTTCTGACCGCTGTAGGAACGGTTCTCGGGCAAAGTGTCAGTTGGACCCAATATTTATTTGTAGCTCGTAATGTTTTTCCGCAAGCCGATGAAATTTGTGTTTTGTTGCCGCAGGACAAGGTGGACGGTCAAAAAGAAGCATTAAGCCGGGCCGCCAGCCATTTTCGCTTTAAAGTAAAACTTTATTTATTCAGCGATGCTTTGGATATTGGGCGCAACCTGAAAATGATTCCCGAAAAAAGTGTGTTAATTGTGAGCAATTCGCCTTTGACGGAAGAAAAGTCCACCATGCTGTATATTTTGAGCCAGGCTAAAGAAAAAGAAATATCGATTATTTCGGCTTCCCAAAACTATGTGGATTCCGGTGCCTTGATCGGCCTGGTTAAAGAAAACGGGCGATTGCGCGTGGTGGTCAATTTGAAATTCAGCCAACAAATGGCCGGCATTTTTACGCCGGAGTTCAATCGGAAGATCGGGATTATTAAGGTCATACAGTAAATCAGCAAGGGGTTGGCCTTATTAAATGCAAAGGGCAAAAACGAAAGGGTACGATCATGTGGTTTTCAAGATTGTCCATTAAAAATAAAATACTGGTTGTCTTTATCCCTGTGCTGGTAGTCATGATTAGCATCGGGGTTTTTTCCATTCGTCATATTACAGGAAAGGCTTTGGACACCAATCAAAGAGCTTCTCTGGATATCATCGGGCGTTTGACGGTGGAAGCGGTGCGCATGGGGGTGGAATTCGGAGACAAGGACATGGTGCAAAAAGCCGTTGGCGGGTTTGTTAAAGACGATCAGATTTCTTTAATTCAGGTAAGCGATGCCACGGGAAAATATTATTTTAATTATCGCAAAAGCGGTCTGGGCGAAATTAATACCAATGCCATCAAAGGCCTTTTGGAAACCGATAAAGAGATGATTTTACGATTGCCAATTACGGATAAACAAAAAGTCGTGGGCATGATAACCATCGGGATTTCCTTGCGAAATCGCGATGCCGCATTGCGTTCGGCCATGAATATTATTCTATTGCTCGGAGGCATCGGGCTTTTGTTTTTCGTACTTTTTGTTCTGTATTTTGCCGGCTATCTTACCGCTCCTTTGCGTTCTTTGCAAAGGATGGCGGCACAACTGGCGCAAGGGCATTTAACTTACGAACAAACGTACAAATTTGACGATGAGCTGGGCCATCTGTTCCAGTCGTTTAAAATCATGGCCGAAACCATCACTCAAAAAGCGCGAGCCGCTCGTGATTTGGCGCAGGGTAATCTGCAAACGGAAATTCAGGTGCTTTCCGATGACGATGAGCTGGGACATGCTTTAACGGAGGTGAAGAACAGTTTACACACTATTATTAACGAGATAAAGCACTTGGTTGAGCGTCAAAAGCAAGGGCAAATTCAGGCCCGCGGGAAAACGGATGCCTTGCAAGGGGCTTTTAAAGAGGTCATTATTAATTTGAACGAGGCACTTGATGTGTTAACCGAACCCCTTCAAGCAACAATTTCCATTTTGAATGAATACGCGCAGGGCAATCTGGAACATGAATTACAACCATTACCGGGCGATTTAATGCAATTGACCGAAGCCGTGAATACCATTCGCACCAACTTGAATCGCCTGGTGGAAGAAAGTGTGCAATTAACGGAAGAAGCTAAAGCAGGCAATTTAAAACACCGTGGTGACGTCGATAAATTTCAGGGCAGATATCGAGCCATATTATCCGGATTTAACGAGGCGCTGGATGCACTCATTCAACCGTTGGAAGAAAGCACGCGAGTCATGGCCTTAATTGCCCGCGGTGAAATTCCGGAAACCATCCGCAATGACTATCCGGGAGATTTCAATATTCTTAAAGAAAGCATTAATCAATGCATTACCGCCATTAACAATTTAATAGGTGATTCCAATGCTCTTATCGAAGGCGCCTTACAAGGTCAACTGGATTTACGCGTGGACGACAGTAAGCATCAGGGAGACTATCGCAAAATCGTACGCGGATTTAACGAAACGCTGGATGCCCTGACCTTTCCCATGAATGAAATATTGGATGCTTTGGAACGCATTGCCCGGGGCGATTTAACCGTTCGCCTGACCGGTGAACACAAAGGCGATTTGGGGCGCATGAAAAACGCACTAAATAAGACGTTGGATAATTTAAATGAGATCATGGCCAATATTGCCAATGCGGTGGATCAAATTCGTAACGGGGCCCAGCAAGTGGCCGATTCCAGCCAGGCGGTTTCTCAGGGAGCCACCGAACAGGCCGGATCGCTGGAGCAAACGACGGTTTCCATCGAAGAGGTGGCTACGCAGGCCAAACAAAATTCGGAACATGCCCAGATGGCCAATCAAATTTCCAAAGAGGCCTCTGAGGCGGCGCGCACGGGAAATCAACAAATGGAGCGCATGTTGGAAGCCATGCAAGGTATTAATAATTCATCCAACCAAATCGCCAAAATAATAAAAGTTATTGACGAAATAGCTTTCCAGACCAATTTGCTGTCTTTAAATGCCGCCGTAGAAGCGGCCCGGGCCGGTGTGCACGGCAAGGGATTTGCTGTCGTGGCCGAAGAAGTACGCAATTTGGCTCAACGCAGCGCGCAGGCAGCCAAAGAGACGGAGAAATTAATCGAAGGTTCCGTGGAAAAAATTCGTGACGGAGCCGAAATTGCCGATCAAACGGCTCAGGCTCTGGAATCCATTATTAATAATATTAACAAAGTAAACGATCTAATGGACGAAATTGCCAGTTCGTCCACAGAGCAGGTGGAGGGAATCGAGCAGATTAGCGAAGCATTAAAACAAATCGACGATGTTACCCAGGCGAATGCGGCCAGTGCCGAGCAAAGCGCTTCGGCTGCCGAACAATTATCCGGGCAGGCCTTTACCCTGCAAAAATTAGTGGGTAAATTTCGGTTAACGAATTATTCCTTTTCTTTGAAAAACGAAGTCCCATTCAATTCCGGCCCAGGGAAAAATAGTGGAGAATTTGCGCTGCAATCGATTCCCGGCAACGGGAACAACGGTAACGGACATTTTAACTCGTCAAAATATGAAGACGATTCGGATTTCGGAGAATTTTAGCCATGGTACAGGCCCCTGTGTTAACGGATGAGGATTTTCATGAAATCAGCGTTTTGATTAAGAAACGTTTCGGGATTTCATTGGG
Organism: uncultured Caldithrix sp.; assembly: GCA_964532875.1. Lineage (GTDB taxonomy): Bacteria > Calditrichota > Calditrichia > Calditrichales > Calditrichaceae > Caldithrix. Next base: position 27,280 of record CAZHIZ010000011.1, read on the forward strand.
GCCGCAAAAACGATCCTTGGTAAAAGCACGTCTGCAAAAATATGTACATACGCTGGGCTTCGATTCATTTTCCGCATACTTGCGCTATTTGCGCAATGATCATTCCGGTAAGGAGTGGGCCGCATTAGCGGACCGTCTTTCTACCAATCACACTTTTTTTAACCGAGAAAACATTCATTTCGATTTTCTGCGTCAAACCGTGCTCCCTTTTTGGAAAAATCGTCTCGGCCCGGGCCAGAAATTACGGCTTTGGTCCGCCGGCTGTTCCAGTGGAGAAGAAGCCTATCAAATGGCCATGGTGTTAACGGATTATTTTACCTCCGTTCTGGTCAAAAACAAAGCCGCTATTTTAGCCACAGACATTTCGCATCAGGCTTTACAAAAAGCCCGTCAGGGGCGATATTCCGCCGATCAGGTACGCCCTCTCGGGCAAACCTATGTTCGGAAATATTTTTTGCCTCAAAACGCGTCAACGTTTGAAGTCAAACCGTTTTTAAAAGAATTGATCCTTTTTCGACGGCTGAATTTGGTACGGCCGGTTTTTCCCTTTAAACACAAATTTCATGTTATTTTTTGCCGCAATGTCATGATTTATTTTGACGAAAGCACCCGGCGGGAATTAGTGGAGCGTTTCCATCACTATCTGATGCCCGGGGGATTTTTGTTCATTGGTCATTCGGAGAATATCGATTTTAATAATCCCTATTTTAAATTTGTGCGACCATCGATTTTTGTGCATGAGGGAGGAACATGAATCCTGTGAATGTTTTGATCGTTGACGATTCGGCCTTGGTACGCCAGGTACTTTTACGCGGATTAATCAGCGATCCCGAAATTCGGGTGGTGGGAACGGCCGGCGATGCCATTAAAGCACAAAAGCTGATCCGCGAAAAACATCCGGATGTGTTAACCCTGGATATCGAAATGCCGCGAATGAACGGTTTGCAGTTTTTAAAACAGTTAATGCGCCAAACACCGTTGCCGGTGATCATGGTCAGCGCTTTAACCGAACGCGGTTCCAAAATAACCCTGGAAGCTTTGGCCAACGGGGCCGTGGATTTTATCTTAAAACCCAGCCAGAATATCCGGCAGAGTCTTTCGGCAATGATGGAAGAATTGAGGGCAAAAATTAAGGTAGCGGCCAAAGCCAATATGCGCTTTTTAGCCCGGCAGCGGGTTTTGTCTGCCAGAAAAGCGGTATTAACCATGGGAAACAGGCAGGCTTTGGCAAAACGGGTCATTGCCATCGGGGCTTCCACCGGTGGTACGGAAGCGATTCATGCTCTGCTTTCCGCCTTACCGGCAAACATACCGGGCACGTTGGTTGTGCAGCACATCCCGGCCGGATTTTCGGAGCAATTTGCCCGGCGTCTTGATCGGGACACCGCTTTAAAGGTAAAGGAAGCCCGTTCGGGTGATTATCTTCTGCCCGGTACGGTACTGATTGCTCCGGGCAATTACCATTTGCAGCTTATCCGCTACAACGGGAGCTATCGGGTTATTTGTCGGCAGGGAGCGCGCGTTAACGGGTATCGCCCCAGTGTGGATGTTTTGTTTCGTTCGGTAGCTAAATACGCTGCGGGCAATGCTATCGGCGTGTTGTTGACCGGCATGGGTTACGACGGAGCCGAGGCCATGGTTGCCCTGCGCAAAAGCGGTGCTTATACTCTGGCTCAGGACGAAACCACATCCGTGGTGTTCGGAATGCCCAAAGAAGCATACTTACGAGGCGGGGTAAGCCGGATGTTACCTTTAAATGAAATCCCCAATGCCATTTTGCGCCATTTAAAAGAAGACATCGCTTTGAGAAATTGAAGAAGAGGCGTAGGGCAAACGAGAAGTGAGCCTACGGGTTCTCTGTTATCGGGTAAAATGAAAATCTCTAAATAGGTCCAATTTTAGGCCGATACTTTTTATGAAGTCTGTTTTCCTCTAAATAGGGATGCATTCGGCAAGTTGGTTCGGCCGGGCACGATGGGGAAAAGGAAGAATTGTACTGTGCGCAGGAAAATTTTTCTGTTCCGATGCGCCATAGATCGGCTGTGATCTTCGGGGGGAAGGCCGTTTGACGGAGAAAGAGCAAAGCCGATGAAATTTGGCATGTTTCTTGTTGTAAAAATAAAGGGGAAATACAACCCGTCGCTTGCCGGTATGCACGGCAGCGGAATGATGGGCATGAAAGGGTCGGGAGGAAAAAGAGAAATTGATTGCTTGCGGGCTTTTAAGAGAATTTATTTAACGGGAGTACAGCGAGATGTTACAGGATAAGCGCATTTTATTTGTGGATGATTCTCCAACCATGCGACGCATTATCGCCAATGCCTTAAAAAATTTAGGTATTAACAACTATGATGAAGCGGAAAACGGTCTGGATGCGCTGGAAAAATTACATGAAAATGACTACGATATCGTTTTAACCGACTGGAACATGCCCGAGATGACCGGGAAAGAGTTTGTGGAATATGTGCGGAAAGAAGAACGTTGGCGTACACTGCCGATTTTGATGATTACCACACGCGGCATGGAAGAAGATGTGCTAACGGCCATTCGCATTGGTGTGAACGGCTACATCGTAAAACCTTTTACGCCGGATGTACTCCAGAAGAAAATGTTGGATTTGTTGGGGCATGCATAAGCGCAGGGAGGTGCAATGAGTGAAATCAAAGGTATTAACGACTTGATCCGACGCATCAATGCTTTGGATGCCGAGATCGGCAGTAACGAAGAAGCACTTCCTCTGGTGCACGATATGTTTAATTTTATTAAGGACATCATCCCCTTAATGCTGGAATTCAATGCCTTTATGCGCGACGGATCGCAAAAAATACCGTCGGCTTCGGATCATCTGAATAATGTTTCCAAAACAACGGAACTGGCTACTCATGAAATTTTGGATCGTTTGGAATTGATCACAACCAAGATCGATGCCATAAAAAAAGAGTTGGGGCAAAACAGCGATACCGAAAAAATTTTAAGCCACCTTCAGGTTTTGGAAGATAAAACGGCGGAAATTTTTCTGTCTTTTCAATTTCAGGATATTACCACCCAGCAATTGGAATATGTGCATCGTGTTCTGGAAGCCATTTATCGGAAATTTCTCGAGTTGTTTAATTCGTCGCTTAAAATTCGGGGAAGAACAATTTTCGGACAGGACATTCTTTCGGCCATTGAAAAAGAATTGGCTAATGGGCAACCCCGGCTTGCTCTGGAGAAATTCCATTCCGTAACAACGGATTTGGTGCGTCGTAACGATGTGTCGCAGGAAATGATTGATAAATATTTCGAGCAAAAATAAAGTATGGAGAAAGGAAAGATCATGCAGCGTCAAACGGATTTTTTTGACGAGGATCAGGGAAAAATATTTACGACCGTTCACCGAAAGGTCGGCGCCCGCAAATCGGTTATTAAACGCAATGAGCTGATTCTCGGACATCCCAGAAAAATCGAACACTCGTTGCAGGTTTCCGAACACCAGCACGACGGAAAAGTGACCCCCATTTACAACGACGAGGAATTGATCGGGATTATCTATGAGTGCAGTTGCGGTAAAGTTGCACAGATTTTGTTCGATTTTGAGGAACAAAACAAAAACGAAATAACGGCAGCCACCGGTTAAAATTGAGGATTGAGTTTAATAGTGGAAAATATTAAGGTACAAATCGATCCGCAGGGGCTTAAAGCCACCGTAACCATTACCGCATCGGGCGATGAATTTCCTTCACGTCAGACCTTGATTGCCGCTCTGAAAAAAGCGGGCATTCGTTATGGAGTATTGCGTGGTGTTTTTGACGAGATTTTGCAAAAAAAGCAACCGGTTTACAACCGCCTCATTGCCCGCGGGAAACCACCGGTAAAAGGCGCTCCCGCACGGTTGGTTTGGAATGTGCCTCTGGCCCCGGAAGACCCGGACAAACAAATCCGCATCGATTTTAAGCAGGGCATGAAGTTTGTTCCGGTAAAGGCGGGTCAGGTTTTGGTGAGCAAAATTCCGGCACAAAAAGGTGAAGACGGTCGTTCTGTAAGCGGTGAGACGATTTCCTCGCTGGGGGATGATGTGCCGCTGCCACAGGGACGCAATGTGGCCATCTCCGAAGACGGATTAAAATTATTGGCCGAGATCGACGGCTCAGCTTATCGTCAACAGGACAAAATACACGTGGACAAGGTGCTGCAAATTAAGGGAGACGTTAGTTACGGTACCGGTAATGTGAAGTTTAACGGCCCGGTGGTCATCGAAGGGGACGTCCGTTCCGGCTTTCGGGTGGAAGCACGCGATTCCATTATGATCGGCGGAAATGTGGAAGCCGCCCATATCTATTCGCAGCAAGGCGATATCACCATTAAATACGGCGTGGTGGGCAAAAACAGGGCTAAAATTTTAGCCGGGGGCGGTTTGACCTGCGGATTTATTCAGGATGCCACCGTCGGGGTACGGGGCGATTTGAATGTGCAGCATTACGTGATTAACAGCAGCGTTTCGGTAGGGGGCATGATCACGGTTAAAGGCGCGGAAGGTCAAATTCGCGGCGGAAGCGTAACCTCGGAAAAAGGGATTGTGGCCACGACGGTGGGCTCGCCGCGCAACATTTACACGGAATTGAAGATTATCGGCAGCGGGCAAAACAGTTCCCAACGCAAATTGTGGGAACTCAGCCGTTTGCGTACCGACCTGAGTTTGCGTTATGCCACGCTTGAAAAACGCTACCAGTTTTTAAATCTCCTAAAAAAAGAACTTAAACAACTTTCCGCCGAAAAACAGAACGAACTTACGTTTTTACAGGGTGAACTGAAGCGCTTGAAAAGCCGGCTGATGCAATTGGACGACGAAGAAATTGTTCTGCAAAAAGAAGCGGCGCGCGAACGTTTGTTAAAAGAAGTGGTTATCGAAGGTAAATTGTATCCCAATGTGCATATTGAAATCAACGGGTTGGGATTTCAGGCCGACGAAATGTTGGAAAGCGTTAAGATTTACCGCTTTAAAGACGAATTGCTTGTCGAATCGTTAAAGGAAATGACCGACGAAACGTATGATATTTTTATCCCCGGTAGCACACAGGAAACAAAGGCAGGTGATTAAGGTTATGTCCGAAAAAACATTGTTCTCGAACGAAGTGTCTTTTTTAATGAGCGATTTGGCCACGCTCATCTATCAGGTAACGGATTTTGATGTGGCGCTGGAAATGGTACTGGACACTTACGCGGAGTATTTTAAGATCGACCATGTGGCTCTGGCGCGGTATCATGAAGATGACGAACAATTTGTTGTTATTAAAAGCCGTGCGTTTGATCCGAGCTTGCAAGAGCAACTGAAATTCAACCTTTTTACATCCGTCAACGGCTACATCATCCGCAAAGAGCGTCCTTCGAAATTCGATAATATCGGCCGGGAATTAAAGCTCGGGGAGCAAACGATTGGCCTCGAAACGCAAATGCGGGCACTTTATTTTTTCCCTTTTCGTTTTCACGAGCAAATTAACGCTTTTCTCATTGTCGCTGTTTATCAGGATGAAGAAGACCTGCCGGAAGATAAAGTAAAACTCGTTTTTTCTTTTACGAACCTTATGGCACCCGTTTTTCACGCTTTCGGTTCCGTAAAAAGACGGCAAAAAGGTTTTGAAAATATCATCAGTAAAATTATTAAGGATCGCATTTACGAGGCGCGTTTAGGATTGTTTCCGGTTTCCTTTGCCATTTTTCGCCTCAGCCTATGGCACGAAATGATGTCCACGGTGGCTTTGGAAGACACGGTACGTTCCTATCAGGAATTATTTGAAAAAAAATTGGCCTCCGTGGGCGATGTGGTCTGGCTGACCCTGGATACGGTGTTTTTTATTTTCCCCAATGCCGATTTATTTGCCTCGGAAAGCCTTTGCAGCAATTTGAAAGAAGACATGATGGCCTTGTTTGCGGAGCAAAAAAATGAAATTAAAGTCGAAATGAAATACGTGACAATCAGCTACCCGCAATCCGGGGAAGATGCCGGACAAATCATAAGCCAATTGTGGCTGCGTTTGTTTGACGAGCTGCGCGGCGAAACGTTTTAACGCGGTAATTTCCGCGCCTTTCAAACAGGTTGCGGGATGTAAAAAGTCCTTTAAAAGGGAGTGTGAATTTGGAATTTGCCAATCGAACCATTTTAGTGGTTGACGACGATCCTGCCATTCTTGAAATGATTTCCGACGGTTTAATTGATAACCAATTTGAGGTGATTACGGCCGGATCGCCGGAGGAAGTTCCGGCTAAGATCAAAAACAAAGCTATTGCTTTTGCTCTTTTGGATTTCGATTTGGGCTATCAAAAGAAAAACGGCATTCAGTTGGGCATTGAACTGGCTGATCAGATTGACGATCTGGTTGTGGTGATTATGACTGGCTATCATAACATCAAATATGCTCTGGAAGCCATGCGCAGTTATCGGTTCCACTATATGATAAAACCCTTTCGTATCGATCAGATCATCTCTTTATTTGAGCGTGCCGTGCACGAACTGGAATTGCGCAAAGAAAACGAGGCTTTAAAAGCAGAAATCGCTTCTCTTAAAAAAGAAATTGAAGAATTGCGGGCCATCATCAAGGATATTCGTCCCCAGGAAGCCAGCCTGAGCGTGGCCGCCAAAGAACGGGAATTGCGACAAAAAATTAAAAGCCAAAAAGCACTAAATTCGTATCAACGCCATAAAAATACGCCCTCCATTGAAGATTAAAGAGTACACTAAAATATCCGATCATATCTCCTTAAGGAAAAGACCGTGGTTCGGAAAATCCGGCCGGTAACGATATGCTAAAAATAATAGAAAAAACAATGAAGAGTATTTTAAATTACGATACAAAACTACGTACATCTCATCAATCAATCACAAACACCAAACGATCGGGGCTCTTTGCCTCTGCAATGTTCTTTGTATCATATTTCGATTGCAGGACAAAGGAAATTCACTTAAGACAAAGCAAGGAAGCGAAGAACGGAGTGTATGGAAAAGCATGACATTTTAGTTGTTGATGATGATCAACATTTGCGCATGATTTTGCACCAGACTTTGGAAGCCAGCGGTTACGAGGTCAAAGTTGCCGAATCGGGTGAAGAAGCCCTATCCCTTTTAAAAGAACGTCCGTTCGATTTGATGATTACGGATTTGATGATGCCCGGTATTAAAGGCATCGAGTTAATCGGCAAGGCTCGGGAAGTGTATCCCGAATTGGGTGCGATTGTCATTACGGCCTACGGAACCATCGAGCGGGCCGTGGAAGCCATGCAAAACGGGGCGTTCGATTTTATCACCAAACCTTTCTCCATTAGCCAGATCGAATCGCGTGTGCAACGCTATTTCGAATATCAAAAACTGCGTCTGGAGAATCAGGTTTTAAAACAGAAAATTCAAAAATATCAAATCGATAGCAAAATTATCGGTGAAAGCCCGGCGATTAAAGAAGTCATCAATTACATCGATATTGTGGCCAATAGCGATGCTACGGTTTTCATCCGCGGCGAAAGCGGAACCGGTAAGGAATTGGTAGCCCAGGCCATTCACGATCGTTCGGAAAGAGCGGACAAACCTTTTCGCAAAATCAACTGTGCGGCCGTACCGGAAACCTTGTTCGAAAGCACCCTTTTCGGTCATGAGAAAGGTTCTTTCAGCGGGGCGTATCGTCAGCAGAAAGGTATTTTCGAAGAGAGCAACGAAGGAACGATTTTACTGGACGAAATCAGTGAAATCCCTTACGGTTTGCAGGCCAAGCTTTTGCGCGTGTTGCAGGAAATGAAGATAACGCGCGTGGGCAGCACGGAAGAGATTCCGGTCGATGTTCGCATTATTGCCACCACCAACCGGGATGTGGACGAGTTGATTAATTCTTCCAAATTCAGGGAAGATTTGTTTTTTCGCTTAAATGTATTTCCCATTACCATTCCGCCGCTGCGTCAACGGAAGGAAGACATCCCGCTTTTGATCGATCATTTCTTGAATGCCTTTAAAGCCAAATATCATTATGATGAAAAAACCATTGCTCCCACGCTCATGCAAAAGATTTTAAACTACGATTGGCCGGGAAATGTGCGCCAGTTAAAACACATGATCGAACGGGCCCTGCTTTTTTCGGGCAAGGAAAAGATGATTACGGAGAAACATTTTCGTTTCGAAGAAGAAGGCAAGCGAAACGGAGCCCAAAAATCGCCCATTCCGGACGAGGTGATTCCCCTGGCCGAAATGGAACGGCGCATGATATTGGCCGCTTTGCGCCAAACCGAAAACCACCGAACCAAAGCGGCTGAGTTATTAGGAATTACGGTGCGTACGTTACGTAACAAATTAAACGAATACGAACAAAAAGGATTAATGGAAGGATAGCGATGGAACGTATTGAGAACGTCCCCTCCGGGCAATATTTCGTCAGTAAAACCGATCATGTGACAGCCCAGGCGTTTTTGGGTTCTTGCGTGGGATTGGTGGTATTGGACAAAGAAAACCGAGTGGCCGGATTGTACCACATTTTATTGCCGGAGCCATCCAGCGGTTATGATGAAAATTACGCGGAAAAATATGCCAAAACCGGATTGCCGTTATTTTTTAGTGAATTGATGCAATTGGGTGCGCAACAAAAAAATATGAAGGCGGTTGTGGTCGGCGGCGCCTTAATGGGGGATGTGACCAGTCTCGATTTGCAACTGGACATCGGCGGGCGTACGTCGGATGTGGTGCTGAGTTTCCTTAAAGAAAAAGAAATCGAGATTATTCGTACGGAAGTGGGAGGCTATTTCGGCTACAAATTAACGTTCAATTTTCACACCTTCGAGTTTCAAATCGAATTGATCGGGACGGAGCAGGCTGCGGCTCACAAACCTACCTCCATCGTGCCTTTGGAAAGCATCGACAAGGTGATTCAACGCATTAAACCCATTCCGCAAATTGCTTTAAAAGTGATACGCATGATCCATGCCGATGATGTTTCCATGCGCGTGATCGGCAAAGAAATTCGTCAGGATCAGGTCTTAACGGCACGCATTATTCAGTTAAGCAATTCGGCTTTCGTTAACCCGCGTTCTCGTATTCAAACCATTGATCAGGCTTTGGTCATGTTGGGCGAACGCCGTATTTTACTGCTTACATTGTCGATTTTTACCGAATGGTATTATAAAGAAGCCGATAGCGGTTATTCTTTGTGTAAGGGCGGTTTGTTCCAGCATGCTCTGGCAACGGCCATGGCCGCTCAGGAACTGGCCAAAATTACCGGACGTTTGGAGCCGGAATTGGGCTACACGGCCGGCCTTCTGCATGACATCGGTAAAATCGTGCTGGATCAATGGATCGATCGCCAGTATCCTCTGTTTTATCGTCATTTGTACAGTGACGAAAATTTAACCCTGAGTCAGATCGAACAAAAAATGTTTCAAATCGACCATACCCAGGCCGGTGCCAAATTAGCCGCTTCCTGGGAATTGCCGGAAAACCTGGCTTTAGTCATCGAACATCACCATAATCTGGAGAAATTCGATCAAAATCCCGATTTGTTACACATCATCAATTTTGCAAATTTGTTGGTAAGTTATTTTAAAACGGGCCTGGTAGTGAACAAATTTGATGAACGGAATTTGGCGGCCTCGGTGGAATATCTGCAACTGACGCCGGAAAAAATTATTCAGGTCATCGATCGGGTGCCGTTCAATAATTTGAACACCTTTGGTAATTAAGAAACGGGTTTACGTTTCATCGGTGGCCCGACCCGTTACGTAGGCCTTTCCCTTAAAACGGATTTTTGGAGTATCCCGATTGCCTGCCCTTGGGTTTGATTAAGGAATTCTTTCTTAGTAAATTGCTCAAGGCGATGGAGTCCGCCCTAACCGCCTTCCGGCTAATGACTCCTGCTTTGTGTTGATCCCGAAAAAGGCAATGCAGGAGTATTTCCATGCAGCAAAACCAAATGTACCAGACACTTTTCCCGCAGCACAAACGGCAGCTGGAAGCTTTAAGCAAACGTTTAAGTCTTTTAGCCACAGAAACTTCTCAAGCCGACTGGTTGCAAAAAATTCAAAATAATCTGCAGGAAGAAAAATTCCGTCTGGTCGTATTGGGGCAGTTTAAGCGGGGCAAATCCACCTTCATCAATGCTCTTTTGGGCGAAGCCGTTTTACCTACCGATGTCATCCCTTTAACCGCCGTAATTACCGAAATTTCCTACGCTCCCACCGTACGGGGTACGGTTATTTTTCAAGACGGACATGCGGAATCGGTGGCGGTGCAAGCACTAAGTTCCTATGTTAGCGAAGCCCAAAATCCGTCCAATATCAAACAGGTGGACAAGGTGATTTTACAGCATCCGGCCAAAATTTTGCAGGAGGGCCTTATTTTGGTCGATACGCCCGGAGTGGGTTCCATTCATCAGCACAATACCCGCCTGACGCAGGAGTACATCCCCAATGTGGATGCCGCTATTTTTTTATTTTCCGCCGATCCGCCGCTCACGGAGTTGGAACAGGAATTTCTGAAAATTATTCATCCCTTTGTCCCCAAGATTTTTTTTGTGCTCAACAAGATGGATTATTTGGACACCGACAGTTTACAACGCGTTTTGAGTTTTAACGGGGAAATTTTAAAGAATATTCTGGGGCAAGCGCAGGAAATTATGCCCATTTCCGCCTTGAATGCTCTTAAAGCCCATATCAAAGCCTCTGAGGTAGAATATGCCCGCAGCGGTTTGCCAGAATTAGAGAACGCATTACGGCGTTTTTTGATGAAAAATCGGGGACGCCTGATCATTCTTTCCAATGCCGAACGCCTGGAGCGTCTGTGTTCGGAACAGTTGAATTTGATCGAGATGGAACGACGTGCGCAAACTTCATCCGTGCAGACTTTACGGGACAATTTGCAAAAATTTGAAGAGTACATCGACAAAATGCAGCGCCATGAGCAACGTCTTTCTTTTTTGTTAGAAGGATTAAAAACGCACCTCATGGATTATTTTGATGCCCAAATCAATACGTTTCGCCACGAAACGCAAGAATCCGTATTACAAATGGCCCTGCAATGCGTGGCACAAAATCGTTCTCAAAGCATTGTCCGTTTGCAAAAGCAATGTGAAGCAACCATTAACAATGCCATTGTGGATCGATTCGAGCCGTTCCGGATGGCTATTGAAAAAGCCATTAAAGAACGCTATTCCGCTGAGATAAAAACGATTAACACGGAAGTCCTTGAAATCATTAATCAAATTTATCGGTATTCGGCCCAACTGTTTCAACTGAACCGCTCTCTGAATTTGCCCCAAGAGGTGTGGCGGTTTAAAAGCAGTTTTTACTACCGCACGTGGGAAGTCGTGACGAATCTCGATTTAATTGAAAAAAGCTTGCAGTCTTTTTTACCCAAACCCCTTTTCTTGCTCATGTTTAAACGTCAGCTTCCCAAATTGATTCTGGAAAAATTGGACCGCCAATGCGGACGGTTACGTGCCGACTTCTTGTATCGCCTGCAGGATAGTAATCGGCAATACGTGTACGAGTTTAATGAGACACTGCAAAAGATTCGCCAAAATATCAGCGGCATCATGCAAAAATACGTGGCAATTAAAGAAAAAGGAGAATCGGATTTAGGAGAGTTGCTCAAAGAGCAGGAAAGAAAGCAGTCTCTTTTACATTCGGTTCTGTCTGAAATCCGGGAAATAAAAAATGCCTGGAACCCGGAATCGTAAGCGGCATTAAAGGAAGCAAAGTCGCACTTCGGCATGCCGCTTCCCGGGCATTGTGAAATATGCGGCTTGCCCCAAACAAAAAGGTGATGGAGTTCACCGTTAAACCGCCCTTTGGCTAATGACTCCTGCAAAAACAGAAGTTAATGAGGAGACTTCATGCCCAGAGTTAAAGTACGTTTTCGCAAATACAAAGATATTCCCTTTGCCGTCGAACAATTTACGGGAGTACAATATCGTTGCCGTTTGTGCAACCGGATATTTCTGGACAAGAAAGAATTGCAAGCCCATTTGCAATGGGAAGCGAACAAAGGGGACAAGCCCGCGGTTTCCGGCAAAGCGCCGGTGCCGGGCCAGAATATCACCGCCAAACTCCTCTACACCATTGATATCCATGACCATATTCGCGGCCAGTACCTGCAAACAAAAGATGATATTACCTTCGATCCGTATTTGGCGGATCAAAATCAACCTCATAAAAAAGGAGAGTAACATGTTAGCCATTAAATCGATTAAAGCATTGGAAGTTTTGGATTCCCGCGGAAATCCCACGGTAAGCGCTAAAGTCGTGCTGGAAAACGGTGTAACGGGCATGGCCTTTGTGCCTTCCGGCGCTTCCACCGGAGAGCGCGAGGCGGTTGAACTGCGCGATGGTGACGCCGGACGGTTCCACGGTAAAGGCGTTTTAAAAGCGGTGGAAAATGTCAATCGTAAAATTGCTCCGGCTCTGCAGGGCATGAATGTTTTTGATCAACGCTTGATCGACCAAACCATGATCGAACTGGACGGAACGGAAAATAAAGCCAAGTTGGGGGCTAATTCCATCTTAGCCGTTTCCATGGCAGTGGCGCGTGCCGCGGCCAATAGTGAACATGCGCCTTTGTATCGCTATCTTGGCGGGAGTAACGCCCATCTTTTACCGGTTCCCTGCATGAATATCATCAACGGCGGAAAGCATGCCGATAACAATGTGGATTTTCAGGAATTCATGATCGCACCGCACGGAGCCGATTCCTTTAAAGAATCGATTCGCATGGGCGTGGAAACATTTCACACCTTGAAGAACATTTTGAAAGATCGCGGTTATTTTACGGGCGTCGGCGACGAAGGCGGGTTCGCTCCGCAGCTTAAAAGCAATGAAGAAGCCGTGGAGCTGATTTTACAAGCCATCGAAAAGGCCGGTTACAAGGCGGGCGAGCAGATCAGCATTTGTCTGGACCCGGCGGCCAGCGAATTGTGGGACAACGGGCAATACAAGCATTTCAAGTCGGACGGCTCTCTACACTCCTCGGAAGAAATGATCGCCTTGTGGGAAAAATGGTTGCACAAATATCCCATCGTACTTTTAGAAGACGGTCTGGCTGAAAACGATTGGGACGGTTGGGCCAAATTGACAGCGGCTCTGGGTTCCAAAGTGGAATTGGTCGGCGATGATATTTTTTGCACCAATCCCAACATCTTGAAAAAAGGTATTGAAGCCGGAGTAGCCAATTCCATTTTGATTAAATTGAATCAAATCGGCACCATTAGCGAAACATTGGACACCATCGAGCTGGCGCGTAAAAACGATTACTACTATTTTATTTCGCATCGTTCGGGAGAGACGGAAGACACGATTATCGCCGATCTGGCCGTGGCCAGCGGTGCCGGTCATATCAAAACGGGTTCGGGTTGCCGCAGCGAACGGATCGCCAAATACAACCGTTTTTTGTGGATCGAAGAAGAACTGGGGGCTCAGGCTCAATTTGCCGGTATTTCGGCCTTTAAAAACAAATAGAAACGAAACCAATGTACATTTCGCAGGGGCATGAACCACGAGCCTTTGGAGTGCGCCATCCGCGGGAGCTCTATCCGCCGCATGCTTCGTTGATTTGTCAAAAATTGGACGGAGAAACCCCTTTTATTACGTTGTATTTCCCTGTTTGGGAAGGCGGTAACGGAATTTGGGGGCATGAAAATCCCCATGCTTCCGTTGCCGTTTGTCTTAGCGAGAAGCACTGGTTCATTAGTCTGCATTTCCATGAGCGCCAAATTTCTCGCTTGTATCGGGTGGCTCATGACCGTATTTTTACCGTGGAAACGGGAAAAGCCTTACTTGTTGCCTGGCTGCACATCCGTTTTGAAGAAAACGGGCATGTCCGGTCTCTGAACATTTTGTTCAATTCACACATTTTTGCCCGGGTTAAACGTTTGGTTTGGGTATGGCGCTTTTTTTACACCAACCCGTCGCTTGCGAAAGAAATTGGGCGGCTGGCGCCGGAAAAAGGGCCGGACATTGAAATGTTACCAAACGAAAAAATAATCGCCCATTTTCCCCTGGCTCCTGTCTTTAAAAAGAAAAAACGGGGCAGCGAGGTTCTGGCACACAAAAGTCTTTTACAGGTAACCTCAGACGGTTTTTTGTTATTCTCTGTTCAGGAATCGGCTGCGGACGTTGGCCAATTGACTTTTGCCGAAGCGTTTCATGCCTGGCCTTTACAAAACGAGAAGGCTCCGCTGCGCATTCTACCCTCTCCAACGGGCTGGGTTCTAACGATGGATCGTCAGCAGCAAAGGGTTGTAGAGTGGCCGCTCTTTTACGAACAAATGGATGAAGCAACGGTAAAGCGGCTGCAAGAAATACTTAAAGCATTTTAGGGACGTCAATATGGGGCAAGGCATTTGGGGAGGACTTCGACATCTGTTTTTTAAACAAACGCCGGAGACCGAAAAAGATTCCCTGTACTACGAAATGAGCGAGGCATTTCGTCAGGAAGGTTGTGCCCTTTGCCGCTTAACCGATCGCTATGAGCGGCAATTTATGGAGTCGGTATTTTACGAATCGGTGAACGATGCCGCTGTGCGTGGCCAATTGCAAGAATCTGCAGGCTTATGCCTCAGGCATACGCAAACGTTTTTGCAAATCGGCGATCTGTTGGGACTTTCCATTTTGGGAGCGGCATTAATTGAAAACCGTTTGGCCGTTTTGGAACAGCCGAAAGGAACGGGTTGTTTGTTTTGCCGTCAAAATGAGCAAAACGAACGCAGATTGCTGCAGGCGTTTGTCCGTTATTGGCTGCTGCAAGAATTCAGAACGAGTTTCATGGAAAGCCAGGGGTTATGTTTAAAGCATTTCCGGCAAATCTACAAGCGTTTGGAAGATCGGTCATTAGCTGCGCAACTCTGGCAAATCGAGCGGGGCAAATTAAAAGATTTGCAAAAACTCTTGCAGGAAATAATACGCAAACACGATTATCGTTTTCACCGGGAAGCTATTTCGGAGCAAGAGACCGAAGCCGTCAAGCGCGCCTGGGATTTTTTACACGCTTAAAACGGAATAAGCCATGAAAAAAGACCCGAGTAAAACCGATGCAGAAAGATCAAATCGCGAAGTGATAATGAGTGCGGCCCAGCGCAAATCATTAAGCATTGCTTTAAAAATGATCGAAGAGCGTCTGTTTTTATTTGTATTACTCTCGGAGCGGGGCTCCTACGAGGGAATAATGTACCGTTTTAAAACGGATCTGTCTGACCAGGAAAAAAGGGCGTTTCGTTCAATAGTGGAGCGTATTTTACGGCAAATTGAAACGTTGAAAACACGTTTCGGCTTACAGGCAGTCGGTGAAAATTTAAGCGACCAGATATTGGCCAGCGCAACCTATTTGTGGACGGTATTGGAAGATGAAAAATCGAAGAAATTAAAACGTTACGGTACTGTTCATTCCGGGCTGAAGCAGGAATTAGATCCGGCCTTGCAAGGCATTATTGACGATTTGAACGAATTGGCCGGCCTAATTGCTGATGCCAAGAAATAGATTATTTTTACGTGCTGCTCTTTGAAAGTGCTAAAAGTTGATGTTAATGGTAAAGAGTTAAGAGTGAATAGCAAAAGGTGAAGAGTGAAGGGTTAAAGGGCGATTGAATTGGCCCGTAAAAATCGGATTTGCAAATCATGAATAGCTTAACGTCGCTTTTAGTAAAAAGCCCGGGTTTTGCAGCAAGCCGAAAGATTTGTGCGCTAAAAACCCACCCCCGCCCCTCCCTGCAAAATTTGCAGGGAGGGGGGCCACGTCTACATTGAACAGTTGTGATTTGCGAGAGCCACCGGCATTGTAGCTCTAATCGACACATTGCTAAGAGCGGAA